>CAJXZM010000192.1 GCA_913063125.1 uncultured Gammaproteobacteria bacterium
GGCGTCGTTTTATCTTGTCTCAAAGCAGACCATCTCTACCTATCAGACGACTTACGCTGAATTTATACGACAATTCGATACGCATTCTGTACGAATTTCTATGATTCCCTATATCGCAAGTGAAATCATCATACCGCGATTACATACGTTTTCAGACATCCATCCGGATATCAACTTACTCATTGAAACCTCAATGGGTGTGCAGGATCTTTCGGGGCCAGAAATAGATTGCGCGTTAAGGCTTGGCATTCCCCCTTGGGCAGGTTGTGACCATAAACTCATTTCTACTGTCAGTAGTAATCTTGTTGTTAGCCCCAGCTATTTCGAAAAGCATCCTACCATTACACTGGATAATTTTGATCAACATACCATTATTCACACGCGCCCAGATGTTAATGATTGGCAGCGGGTTAAAGAACTCTTCTGCATTGAAAAAACACCCGCGAAGGAATTGCATTTGGATTCCTATGGTACTGCTATAAAAGCGGCAGAGGAGGGGCTAGGGGTGGCTATTGGTCTAATTCCAACGATCAATAAAGCCTTACTTTCTGGAAAGCTCATCACTTATTCAGAGCAGAATGTTCCAATTGATGAAGGTTATTATTTGGTGACCAAGAAAGGCATGATGGAGTCCCCTGAGTATGTGTCTATTTATAACTGGGTTGTCAGTATTTTTAATGATTAGATAGGGTGTGAAACTGGATAAGAAAGCAGGGTTTGATGGGTAAGCGCACGATCATACATTGAGAGTTTCTTTTGTTTTAAAACGTTGGCGATAAGCTGCCGGGGTCAGTTCGGTACGTTGCTTAAATAATCGTGAGAAAGAACTAATGTCGGCATAACCCACGCGCTCTGTCACTTCAATAATTGGCAGTGTTGTGTTCTCTAACAATTGCTTGGCCGTCTCGATGCGTATGTTCTGTAGATAGCTAAGAGGGGTAAGGTCAAGTTCGGCTTTAAAGCGTCGAATCAACGTACGCTGGCTTACTCCCATCTTTATTGCTAACTCTGCTTGATCAATATTTTCTTTTGCGTGATTCTGTAGCCAATGTTGCGCTTTGGCTACGACAGGGTCACCACTGGCTTCATCCATCAGTAAATTTTGATAGGGCGATTGTGCTCGCGCACTGGTATCAATAAGCATTGCCTTTGCACACTGAATGGCTAAATCCGCAGTAGCATAACGTTCAATTAGATGAATCGACATATTTTGATAGGACGTCATGGCTCCTGCACACATTAATCGATCTTGCTCGGTAATCATTTCACGCCCATTGAGCTTTACTTGCGGGTAGCGTTTGTGGAATTGTTTTTCTAGCCACCATGTAGTGGTTGCCTCGCGACCATTCAACAGTCCGGTTTCTGCTAACAAGAAACTACCGGTGCAAATTGTCACTATGGTTGTTCCACGTTTCCAGCAGCTTACCAACCAGTCCAGCAATGGTTGCAGTTCTTTTGCCATATCATCCATGGCTAGGGCTCCCTGGTAAGGAAACGCGGGCAGGTAGATCACATCAAACTCACAGGTGTTGGCAATACTCATATCGGTCGCGATAGAGATGCCGCCGCTAGTTTTTACGGGTTTGCCAGTAATGGAGACCGTATTCCATTCGAATGTTGCGTCATCTGAGCCCGACTGGCGACAGTTGTAAGCATTTGCCACCTGAAATGAGTCCATAGGGCCTGATAAACTGGATAAGTAACAATTGTCGTATGCAACGATCCCCATCTTAACCATAAAAACCTTTAGGTAAAATATCACCATGATATTGTCAATTTTGCCAATATACCATAGGCAGCTCACTTTCTATACTGTTGATAATACAACGTCGCCCATATCACGCTGAGTCATGGGCACAACCTATGAGGTCTGTTTATGTCTTTGCCTGTTCTATTTGAAAGCCGCCTATCGGTACCCGTTATTGCGGCTCCTATGTTTCTTGCCTCTGGCCCAAGCCTAGTTACCGCTTGCTGTAAATCTGGGGTAGTTGGTACATTTCCTGCGCTTAACCTGCGCACTACAGAAGAATTTGAAACCTGGGTTGTCGAGATAAAAGCAGAGTTACAACGTCATACCGATGAGACAGGTGATCTGCCTGCTCCCTTTGGTGTGAACTTGATTGCCCACAGAAGCAACCCTCGCTTGGAAGCGGATCTAGCGATTTGTATCAAACATGAGGTCCCTCTGATTATTACGTCTCTTGGCGCGATCAGTGATCTTGTTGACGCTGTTCACGGGTACGGCGGGATTGTCTTCCACGATGTGGTGAATGCCCGTCATGGGAAGAAAGCTGCAGCCGCTGGTGTTGATGGCCTTATTGCTGTTGCTGCAGGGGCCGGTGGTCACGCAGGGGACTGGAGCCCGTTCGCATTGATCAACGAGCTTCGACAATTCTTTGATAAAACCATTTTACTATCCGGTTGTTTGTCCACCGGTAGCGATGTTGCTGCGGCGCAAATGATGGGAGCTGATTTGGCTTATATGGGGACACGCTTTTTGGGCACTCAAGAGTGTGAGGCCAATGAGAGTTACAAACAAAAAATATTAGATTCTTCTGCGGCGGGCATTGTATATACGCCAGCCGTATCGGGCATTCCCGCTAACTTTATTCGGGAAAGCGTCGAGGCAGCAGGCATCGCATTAGCCGATGCGCCAAAAGTAGATTTGGGTTTAGAGCTACAAGAGGCCAGAGATGGCAAGGAATCAGACTCTAAGCCTTGGGTAGATATTTGGTCTGCTGGCCAAGGGGTGGGCAGTGTTAATGATTTACCCACTACGGCAGAGCTTGTGTCTCGTTTGAAAACGGAGTATCTCCAAGCCCATCAAGATCAACAAGCAAGGGTTGCCAAACTTAATGGCTGATTGATGAAAATTTGAAGGAACTCTGTTTGTAATATTTGGCCATTATGCATTCAGGGTTTACTTCCATCATAAGTTTTCGTCCTGTGATAATAACAGTCCGCTTGGTTTTTTCTTTTACCACTTTTTTTGATCCCACGGACTATGTTTTGTATGCATTGGATGTTCGCAGAGAGCAATGGTATGAAAGATATGATTATTATTATACTGCAACTTATTTTAATTTGGGGTTGTAGTTTTTGTTGATAATGATTATTGTTTGCATCAAGGCGAGGCCTCTACGCTAGCATTTTCCGTTAGATATAAGGTTCAATTAGAACTAGCAATGTGACATTTCATGACTGATATCGAAGCAAGCCCAGGTATTCAAGCGCTATGAAAATAAACCGTTTTGGCTGAGAGCCGGGTCACTCGTCGAAGTTTAGATTGATCGGGTTATAGTCTTATTGTGGACGAAGGGCGAGGGTGTAATGCATAAATGGAAAAATAAGATAACGAAAGGCAACAGCGCATATTCTGAAGGTTGTGATAGCGAAGCATTGCACTATTATCAAGCAGCATGCCAACGCGCAGAGCAATTGTTGCCGCATTGGTTTGATGTTGAAGCAATTACTGCCGCCCTGGTCGTGAGCTATCAAAATTTGGCTGAACTGTATTTGAGGCAATCGCTTTATATTGACGCCCTGATTACTTACCGCTCTCTTCACTTGCATTTACGAAATTTTAGTTTGGCAAACTCAGGTGATGATTCAACGCAAAGTATTATTCATCGCGCGTACCGGCGGATAGGTACAGAGCTTGCTGCTATGCTTAAGGTGTTAGATTTACAAGATCCTAAGGCTACTGAGTTAATGGATGAGATCAAAGATATATTTGAAAACCACACCAATGAATTGAATAAGGATAATTTTCAATGATTAGAGCAAAAATAATAGTGCCGTTTTCGGTTGCACTGTTAACCCTTTCTACTGAGGTGTTAGCCCATCCTAGTCACGACCACAGCCATTGGTCTAGTCCGGCTGTACATGCGATGTTTGCTGCGGCGCTAGTTGTTGCTGTAGGTGCAGGAGTATGGGCTTATCGTATTTACCGTCAAAAGCCACAACAATCAACCAAGGTGGAAAAATGATCATGTTACATCGTTTAATTAACTTGTATGACAAGGCTGTTAGCATTAATACGGTGGCCGCGCACTGTGATATTCCGTGTAAAATTTATGATCCCATATCTGCTCAGCTTGCTACTTTGAGCGTTATTCGATTTATGGATTTAATTGCTGAACTTGAGGGCAAAGATAGTCTTTCTGTTGCCGATCATGCGAAACTATCTCGCTTGGTAGCGGAAAAGGAAACTCATGCAGAAAAAGCCAAGCATGAAGTACGGGTTATTTGGGGCGATTACATCAAACAGCCTCAGTTTGACCAGTTCCCTGATATCAGTGAGTTGGTACATAACATTATGTTAACCGGGTCAGCCTGCAAGCAGGGTATTGAGCGTGAAAAAGGTGCAAAACTTCTTACGTTGATTAATGAGTTTGCTACTGCTTTCTGGGCAACTAAAAAGGTTAGCACCTATACCGCGACTTGCCCGTACCCCCCTGAAGAAACAGTTGTTTACCCTAAATTGCAGTGATGGGGCTAGGTTTTTATAAAGTCACTGGGGACAGTATGCTGCCAAGCTACTGCTCTGGTGACTACGTATTAACTTCTCGATTTAATGCGTTTACGTTTAAGGTCGGCGATGTGTTGGTTGTGCGACACGCTCGCTATGGCAATATTATTAAACGCATTGAACGTGTAGAAGAAGACGGCTCGACATTTTTGATTGCTGGCGACAACACACTATCGAGTACAGATAGCGACGCTTTAGGTCTGGTATCAATCAAACAAGTACTGGGAAAAGTGATTTGGCATATTGCCGCGCCTTGATGCTTGCAGTGGTCACCCCAACACCTTGACCAACCCTGCCTAACGACTGTGCTGGCCGGGCGCTTATTTTTGGTACTGCTTTGATTGCTATTTGTTCAATGTGAATTACTTCGTTCTGATTAAATATTCGCAAGCGTTGTTGTCTTTTAAGATCTAACAGCGAGTCAGTATTTACCCTTCAAAAGCATGACTTATTCACGAGAACGGCCCTTTCACAACCACAATTCCTTTGTAATAATTTAGCTACTGAAGCTGGCGAAATTTGGTTACGACATTGCTCAAGCGAAGAAATCATAGGATACTACAAATAACACAGGGACAGAGAAAGCTATGAAAGATGACCCCTATACAGACCGGGCCTTTAATTGATGTTGATTATCGTAAAGTTACTCCAAAAGTGCTACAGGTAAATTTACGCAGTAGTTCTAATTGGGAACATATAGGCAACTATTATGTAACATAATAACTAGGTGTAAGTGAGGGGGTAACCCCCAAACCTTGGAGAATAGGAGCACCATGGATAAGTACATCGTTACACGTGAAGAAATTGAAGATTACGAAGGTGTCGATAAAACACACTTTCTGAATGATAATGCTCAGCGCAGAAATAAGTCCCTGGGGGATTTAACGGGTTTGACGGGCGTTGGCTTTCATATCATCGAAATTCAGCCAGGAAGAGATTCTACAGAGTTTCATACACATTATTATGAGGACGAGTGTGTTTATATTCTTGAAGGTATTGCTGAGGCAACGATTGGTGATACGGTTACGTCGGTAAAGGCGGGGGATTTTATTGGTTATCGAGCGGGTGGTGAGGCCCATAAGCTGTTTAATAACGGAAGCTCAGTCTTGCGCTGTATTGTGGTAGGTCAACGCTTAGCTCATGATGTCGCCGATTACCCATTACAAAAAAAGCGTATCTTCAGACAAGAAGGGTTACCCTGGAATTTGGTTGATATTGAGGATATTGTTGAGCCGGATGCGGGTCAGAAGGCGTAAGGAAAGTGATCAAAGCACGCACTGCGTTAGGTTGGCCTTATATTTGACATATAAGGGGGATATCGATTGTGAGAGAGTCAGCAAAAAACGTGATGGTGTTGCATAATCGATATTCTGTAAAAATAAATTGCTATACGCGAGGAGAACCCCAGAATCTATGAGTGCATACATAGTAATGAGAATTCAAGTAAGTGACCCATCTAAACTAAAAAGTTACCAAGAGGTTGCGCCATCTATTATTGAGAAATATAACGGGAAGCTTAAGGTTAGAGGCGGTGAGGTCGTTTCCCTGGAAGGGCCAAATGAGGAAAGAAGAATAGTAATGGTTGAATTTCCTTCAATAGAAGACGCTAAGAAATTCTACTATTCAGAAGAGTACGAAAATGCTATTAAACTAAGAAGTGATATAGCAGATTTTGAAATGATTGCTGTAGATGGCATTGATTAGAGTGAGCACGTAGGCGTCGACATATAACAAACGTCTGTCATAGTCTTAGGTTCGGATGGCTTAATTGATAGCTGTGAAGGAGTTTTTAATACAGAAAGCGTTTCGACAGCTGCGGGCGTTGGATGAACGTTAAACTAGAAAGAGTCGTTAAATGGATATAGATTACGAAACAACAAGTCAGACTGTAGAGCTTGATCATGGAGCAGTTCACTATCATGATGTTGGCGTTGGACCAAACTTACTACTCATTCATGGCTCAGGCCCAGGTGTAATGGGGTGGGCAAACTACAAGGGGAATTTAAACACTTTTGCTGAAAAATTTAGGTGTATTGTTATCGACTTGCCTGGATATGGTAAAAGTGATCCTATTGAGGGAGATCCAATTGGCGGCTGTGTTACGTCTTGTCTTAGCTTGCTAAGGCACCTTGATATCACATCTGTCCATATTATAGGGAATTCATTAGGTGGGATTGTTGCTTCACATATTGCAGCGACTCATCATGATTTAGTGACAACTTTTACGACTATTGGTGGAATTGGCCTAAATATCTTTTCTGCCTTTCCGGGAGAGGGCTTAAATCATTTAACGGCGTTCACGGAAGATCCCACAAGAGAAAGAGTTGAAACCTGGCTGAAATCCATGGTTTATGATCAAAGCATTGTTACAGATGAGCTGATTGAATCTCGCTTTTTACAAGCAACAGAACCCAAAACACTGGCGACTACGAAAGAGTTATACTCAAAAAAGTCGATTCAGAAAATTACTGACTTTAGGCAAGGAGAGTACGCGACCAAAACAATAGAGCATTTATCATCAATTGAAGCTCCTACATTAATTACATGGGGAAGAGATGATCGCGTAAGCCCAATGGATATTTGCTTGATTCCAATGCGGCTAATCCCTAACTGTGAAGTTCATATTTTTCCTAAATGTGGACATTGGGCAATGATTGAATGTAAGGATAAATTCGAAACATTGGTCATGGGTTTTATGTCACTAAATGAACCATCATTTAGTAAGTAGCTGCATCGGAAGCGAATACAGTCGATAATCACGTAGCTATCCATACAATTATGACGGGAATGCACACTTGGGATCTCTTTGGGATCTTTGCTACCGATAAAAAGGTCAGGGTTCCTAAGATGCAAATAGAATGAATTTACAACAGGGAAGTGATTGAGCATTTACGAGTAATAGATGGTCGTTATAGCGCCAGTTAGCGTAACCGAGTTAGTATTTTATTGCATAGCGTTGTTATTTCTTTTTGTTCATCTTGAGTTAATTCGAGGCGACATTCCATGTTATTGAAAATATGGGATGTTTTTTTCTTCAGTAATTTGCCTTTATCGGTAAGAACGATCACTTTTGCTCTCTCGTCTTTTTCCGATTTTGTTCTCTGTATAAAGCCTTTGTTTTCTAGTCTTTTCAAAATCTGAGTGAGTGTGGCCGCATCTAGGTATGTTTGTTCGCTTAGTTCTTTGATATATACAAAATCCTGATTCCACAGGCTCATCATTACTAAAAATTGAGGATACGTGAGATCAAACTTTTCAAGTTCGGGGCGATACTCTCGAATCATTGCGTTAGATGTCGAATACAATGAAAAGCAAACCATTTCAGAAAAGTTAAATTCGGTAACTGCCATATTTAGGTCTCATTAAATTTTTGGTTTATTATGCGCGCAAATTAGTTGGCAGTAAAGAGAGCTGTTGTCTTTGAATTTGAAGCGGGCGTAAAATTACCAGGAATAGATGCTCATTTGTCGGGCCCTGAGCAAATATTTGTGATATCTGGGGTTTTTAATGACGGAAGGAATGATTATGATGAAGGCGGCTCTATTAATAATCCTTTAGGGTCTGCACATATCCCTCAATCCAAACAGGGCTGTACTGTATTAATAACATTTCCTGAAGGTCAAAGTATAATAAGGGCAGGCAAAAAAATGACAATAAAAACGATTGTTTTTTTTTGCCTCTGCTGTCGGGAATTTTTCATCAGGAGAGGCTGAGAGATGAAATCAAAATTTGAAGGTTTAGTCGAGCTTCATGCAGGCGATTTTCAGCATCTAGACGGTTCTCTTATTGATCACTTGAAAGGAACCCAAGAGATACTGAAAAAGTGGGGGGCATCTGTCTCCTTGCAGGATGCTGGGTTATATCATGCGGCATATGGTACAGCTGGCTTTAGCCAAAGTTTAGTTTCAACTGACCAAAGAGAAAAGATTGCGGGTGTTATTGGAGCCACTGCTGAGGAAGTTGTTTATCAGTACTGTGCCAGTGATCGAGAAACCTTCTTTTCTAGAATAGGACGCGATCTAAGTCCTATTTTTCCAAATAGATTTACAGGCGAATCTTATGTGCTTTCAGAAAAAATGCTTCGAGATTTTTGTGAGTTGACTGCTGCTAACGAGATTGAGATTGCCATCGATAATCCAAAGTTTCTTGACCGGTATGGCGCTGAGCTAAATGATCTATTTGTTCAAATGGCACCTTATCTTAGTGGTGTTGCACAACGGCATAGCACAGAGGTGTTCGGTGCATGCAATGCATAGCAAGGGCCTGCAATATGCTGATGTTAAGGCCAAAGCCAATTCAATGGCCATCTTTGCAGAAGATAAGACTTTATATTCGAATACGGGATATGTCAGGGGACTGTTGACTGAATATGGTGTAGGAACATCGACGGATGAGCTTAAATTAACTTGATGGAATAAGCTCCCTGATTTAGCTTTATTGCCTTAATGGGAAATGAGTTTGGTACAATTTTTTGCGCCGAAAATTCACAGATACCAAATTTCTGCTGTAGAGAGTATTATTGATTGAGTTAAAACAAGGAAAGGTTATGACTATTGAAGCTGAGAATAGCAATTCGGTTTATGCTGAATGTCCAGAGTGTCATTCTACAATAAATCACGGTTTTCAAGTGTGTTCTAGCTGCGGGCATATGGTAAGTGCAGATGAGCAAGATGCATTACGAAGGGGGCTTCGGAATAATGTCACGAAGTTTTTTATCACTGCTACTTTAGCGGTATCACTAATTTATGGCTTAGTATGTTTATATAATTAGTGGGTATTTCTACGAAAAAGGACTAAGGAACCATCATGGAATTTCATTCTGTAAATAGGGGGCACTTTGATCAAATCATAGCGATGGTGACGTCCCCTGAGGAACTGTATTTATTTCATCCTAATGGGATATACCCACTTGATCATGCGCAGCTGGATGCGCTGTTTGATAAACGGTCAAATCTGACGGTGGTTATTGAAGAGGGAGGTGTGGTTGGTTTTGCTGATCTGTACAATGTTTGCCCTCAAGAATCAGCGTTTATTGGCAATATTGTTGTGTCTGCGCACCATAGAGGGAAGGGGATTGGAAAAGGCCTTACACAATACATGTGTGAGATTTGTATTAACCAGTATGACGCAACCCCACATCTTTCTGTTTTTAATGAGAATACGCGCGCGTTACTATTGTATTCAACGCTTGGTTTTAAACCGTATTCGGTGGAGCAACGGGTGAATTTACAGGACGAGCCTGTTGCGTTGATTCATATGAAATATGCATAGTAGCTTGCCAATCATTACTGCAGTTGACGGAGCACCGGTGAGTTCAATAATAGTAATATTTATACAGTTGTTATTGAAAAGGCTTGGTTAATATTTTGATATGCAAGGGGGGGAGGTATTGTTTTTGAGGGAGTTAGCAAAAAGCTTGGTGATGTTGCATAATCGATATTCTGTAGAATATACTGCTAGCACCTAAAAGGTATCATTTTTATGAGTATATTTAGTGCTTTAAAAGATGCTTACTTAACACATCGTCGGTGGAAGAATAATAACACTACTTATTATTCTTCCACCACTAGCGCTCTTTTTGGTTTACGAACATAGGGTAGAGTCTTTGCGAGGGGGCGTGACAAGTGAGCGAATCACGGTGACCGTAGAAGAAGTGATAGCATCAAGCAGTGAAGGAACCAATGTTAGAATCTTTTTAGATGACAACGAAAAAAAAACTATTTTTCCGTTGTAAGCTAGAGAAGGGTGGGGAAGTTACAGTAGCTAAAGCGGTATACGAAAACGGCGACACGGTTTATCACGCTACAGAGTGTAGGTATTAATATGGTTGTGTTAACTCAGAGTCATAGATAGAAGTATGAATGAAGATGTAAAGCGTAAATTTAATTCGTATCCAGGCCATGTAAGGTCAAAGCTCGAAGACTTGCGAGGTCTTATTCTTGAGGTGGCTTCAAATACGGATGGAGTAGGCAAAATCGAAGAAACTCTGAAATGGGGGGAGCCTTCGTATCTCACTTCAGAAACTAAAAGCGGTACTACACTTAGAATAGACTGGAAGGAAAAGAACCCAGAGCAGTACGCTATCTACGTCAATTGCAAAACATCGCTTATAGACTCGTACAACTCTCTATTTCCCGGTGTCTTTTCTTTCGAGGGCAACAGAGCAATAGTATTCTCCATTAATGATACATTACCCGAAGAAGAGCTTAGGGTATGTGTGGAAATGGCGTTTACGTATCACAAATCAAAGAGCACATAACATGGGCATGTTGCGGATTTGGGTACTGCGTCCTTCGATCCTATGTACCCAACCCACAAACGCCAGCATTACGCCGAGGAGAATCTAGTTTTATGCCTGAACCCGATCCAGCGAGAATCATGACCTTTGCATCGCCGAAAGACCTTGGCCGGTGGCTTAAGGTGAATCATGCCATCGAAAGTGAACTGTGGGTGAAGATATTTAAGATAAAGACCGGGATTCCGAGCGTGACTTGGGACGATGTTGTGATTGAGATATTGTGCTGGGGCTGGATCGATGGCGTCAAGAAATCAATCGATGACCAAGCCTATCTCCAGCGGGTCACTCCAAGAAAAGCGCGAAGCAACTGGTCAAAAAGGAACAGAGAGCATGTGGAGCGTTTGATAAACGAGGGCCGGATGACGGAGTCAGGGCTCCTCCACGTTCGTGCCGCCAAAGCAGACGGCCGATGGGAGAACGCCTATACGGCAAGTGAAATGAAGGTGCCGACGGATTTCATGGCAGCACTAGATAGCAAGCCGAAGGCGAAAGAATTCTTTGAAACGCTCACGAAATCGAGTCATTATGTCATCGCGTACGGATTGACAAGTGCGAAGAAACCCGAAACCAGGCAGAGACGATTTGCAAAATACATCGACATGCTTGTCAGCGAAGAAAAGCCGACTTAGTCTAAAAAAGTAAATGATTTACTATTGGAAATACCCTCATCAGACACATATTCTGTCAATAAGGATAAACTAAGTGAATCTCATAGGCTTGAATAAAAGTCAATTCAAATGGAAATGATAGTCAGTTTGAGGGGTTTGGGAAGTTGAATTGCAAGAAGGAAAAACACAATAGTATGGCATTGTCAACGGGGGATACGTAATCATACAATATGATGATATGACTACTCTCAATATCATGATAACGAATCGCTCGATATATGCTTTTGACGTATTTAACACGGTTACGAATTGAGGGTGTAGCAAGCTAAAAACTATTGCGGCGATGCCTTTGAGGTCGCCATCTTTCTAAGGGTACTCTTTTGCCACCGCTCAATACTTTTCGGACATTTATGCTAGTGGCTCGTTCTCTGAGCTTTAAAGACGCTGCGGATCAGCTTTTTCTTTCTCCCTCGGCTGTAAGTCGCCAAATACAGGGGCTGGAACAGGCGCTCGGTAAACAGCTGTTTAAACGCGGAAATAGATCGATTACCTTAACCCAGGAGGGGGAGGTTCTGCTACAGGGTGTGGAGCAAGC
>CAJXZM010000193.1 GCA_913063125.1 uncultured Gammaproteobacteria bacterium
ATAAGTTTAGCGCCACGCTTTTCTGCTAAACGTAAACGAATGTATTCCCAAACCCAGGATTGATTGTGAGGGTTGTGTCCCATAATTACGACACATTGCGTGTTTTCAAAATCCGGTAGAGGCATCCAACCGTAAGTTAAACGATTAATAGCGGCGGTGTTTCCCAAGCACAGTGCAACGGGAGAGATATAGTTGGGAGCGCCGAGTAAGTTCATTAAACGTCGCGTCATACCTGATTCGGTAGAGGAATTCCACGGCCCGCTGCTTACCGCTAACCCCTCGGGGCCGTATTGATGAATCACTGCTTTGAGCTTTTCAGCGATTTCATCCATCGCTTGCGGCCAGCTTATTTCTTGCCATTTACCTTCCCCACGTTCACCAATGCGCTTTAATGGCTTGGTCAGGCGATTGGGATGGTCAAACACTTCATGGGCCAATTTACCCTTTGCGCAAATAGCACCGGGAGCCAGGGGGTGGTCAAAATCACCTTCTAAGGTGAACCGGCTTTCGCCTGTCTTTCGTGTGGCCACTAGCTGACAGGCTATATCACAGGTTGCGCAATTGACGTGTTTCGTTTCCATTATTTTCACCGAGAGGGTTGTGGTGGGTGCTGTGTGGGCGTGATAAATCAGCGCTTCAGTGAAAACTGTAACAAGTCATATGGAGGGTATTTACCATTTGTGGCCAATCATTTACCTTTTGTTGCCATATTGTTTTGGTGTTATCTCTAATTTCCTTAGTGAATTGTGGGTAGGGGCAAATGGACCTCTCAACAATTATAGTTGACTGATCAGTGTAAAAAGAATTACACTAAAAATATGACTAGACCTAAGCAATTTGATGAACAAGAAGTATTAAGCCTGGCCGGAGATATCTTCTGGCGTCAGGGCTATAGTAATACCTCGCTTACGCAACTTGAAAAGCATTTAGGGATTGGTCGTAAAAGCCTTTACGATACATTTGGTGATAAACAGAAATTATTCTTACGTGTTTTGGATAATTACTTGATGACTCCATACCCGATTGCTTCTGAGTCTGCATCTTGGCCGGAGCTTCAAGCGATGTTTCATGGCGGTCCGCCTTATGATGAAAAATACCGAGCCTGCTTGTTTGTAAATACAATTCAAGAGTTTGGGATGGATTTAGAAGGTGAAGTTAAAAAGCGTATTAAACAACACTTACAGCGTTTGGATCGTTGTTTTTCCCGTACACTCGAAAATGCACGTAAAAATAATCAAATTGCTGAAGTTGATATTAGCTTAATGGCAAAATATTTAACCGCAAGTTTGCAGTCACTGTCGATTATGTCAAAGGGAGGGTGTAGCCATGAAGAATTACATGCTATTGCAGATACAGCGTTGAGCGTTATCGAAGAAATCGTGATATAAAAAATTTAATCAATTTTGCACTGATCGTTGTAATAAGAGAGAGGTAATGAAAATGAAAGCATATTTAAGTAAGTCACTTGTAATTAGCTTGTTGGCACTGTGTATAGTGGGGTGCAGTAGTGTGCCTGTATATATGATTTCTTGGCAGGCAGAAAGCTATTTTGTAACGCCTGATACTGAAGGGAAAAAGTGGGAGTCTTTAGGGAATGGGTTGTATTCGTATCAGCACTGGATAGATCGTTCGTTAATCATCGATACGCCTGAAGGCATTGTTGTTATTGAGTCGTTTAACGAAGAGATGGCGGGTGAATTAAAGCAAATATTGGATGAAAAATTTCCAGGTAAGCCCGTTAAACTCTTAGTTTATTCTCATCAACACTTAGATCATACGAGAGGAGGGCATGTTCTTAAACCTTTAGAAGTGATTGCTCATAAAAACACTCGTTGGCATTTCAATCATTATTCTGATGATGAGGTATTAAAACCAACGCGTTATATCGATGGTAGTACTACCATGATATTCGGGCAACACAGAGTAGAGTTTATTGATTTTGAACACGGTCATGCTGAACACCTATATGGCTTTTATATTGCTGAAGAAAAATTGTTGTACGGCCCTGATTTGGCGTTTTGTGAAGCGTTATTCCCATTTGGCTTTCCAGATTTTAATCATTATGGACATGTAGAGGCACTAGATCAGGCCGCGAATTTAGATTTTGACCGGTTTATATCAAGTCATTTTAATAGTGGTGATAAGTCCTGTGTGACTGGGACAAGAGACTTCTTTAACGATACAAGAGAAGCTGTTTTGAACGGATTTGAGGAACATGGTTTACCGAGCGATAACGGTACCGCAAAGTGGTTTCGCTCAATAATTGGCGATACCAAAGGTGCATTGGATGACAAATATGGTGACTGGCATGGGTACGACGAGATGAGCCTGCCGTTTATATTGCGTCAAGCTTCAGGGGCTTATCTTGGTTTTTAGAGACGCTAAGCTAAACTTCAGACGTTTAATAGGTCTTAAATTTAGGTATTTTAAATCATTAACAAGGAATTATTATGAGTCAAACATTCCCACCATCAACTTTTCATGGCCCTATTAAAGAGGTATTCCCTGATATATTTTATGTACAGGGAACGGTGAAGATGGGGCCGGCGGTACAAATCACACGAAGCATGGTAATCATTAGGGAAAATGGCGAATTGTCATTGATAAATGCAATACGTCTTGGGTCAGAAGGTGAAGCTGAACTTGAAAAGTTGGGTCAGGTTAAGCATCTGCTCAAGATTGGTTCTCACGGGATGGATAACCCTTATTATATTGATAAATACCAACCTAAAGTTTGGTCGAGAAAGGAGGTTGGATTAGGGTATGAACCTGATGTCATGATAGAAGAAAACGGCGAGTTACCTTTTGGTAATGCGACCGTGTTTAAATTTCAGAATGCGACATCTCCAGAGTTTCCCATTCTATTGGGTCGAGAAGGTGGGGTTTTAATTACGTGTGATAGCGTGCAGAACTGGAGTAAAAAAGATCTTAAGATAGGTTCATTTATAGGTGGGATCGTCACACGGCTTTTGGGGTTTCTTGGCCCTGCCAAAATTGGTCCAATGTGGTTGAAGACCGTGACACCTGAAGCAGGGCCGAATCTCTCTTTCGATTTCGAAAGGCTGCTTGCGTTGGATTTCAAGCACCTGTTGAGTGGCCATGGTAGCCCTTTACTTGGTGATGCAAAAAATACGTTGGAAAAACAGGTTAGAAAGGTTACGTTCTAGAAAGGTATTTATCAAAGTAATTCCGGTGAGGTCAATGCAAAAACTGCACAACAGCCCTTATGTGAGTAATAGTTTTCTTAACCAGTTTGCGGAAGTGGTGTTGGAGCGTGGAGGGAAGCTGGACACGTTGTGTGCCCAAGTTGATTTGCCGGTGGAGATGGTGGTGGGACCAAACCAGTTGGTCCCCTTTGACAAATTTATTGCATTATTGGAAGTGGCGGCGGATCAATTACATTACCCGGATATTGCTTTGGGATTAGCACAAAAACAGGATATTGCGGTGCTTGGCCCCATGTCAGTATTATTATCGAATTGTGAAAATTTTGCTGACGTCCTCAGAAAAATCATGCGATACCTGGAGGTGCTGGTGTCTGGCTTTACCTTTTCGCTTAATATGAAAGAAAATTTCATCGAGCTGAAATGTAATGTTGATCTTCCAGAGCTTTATCCTCGACAGCAGTTTCAAAATTATTTACTGGCAAGTACGGTTTCTTTGAGTCGCGAATTGGTGGGTTGGAAGTATCCGTTGCGTGGATGTTTTTTTACCAGGAATGAACCTGATCCAGAACAACAAGCCAAGCTTGCGAAGTTTTTTGGCTGCCCAGTGGCATTTGGTGCCGATACGTTATGTCTAACGATGGATAAAGCGATTCTATTGGAGCCCGTTGATAATGTTGCCAAGATGATTGGCGCCCGTATTTATTCCCTAAATAGCTCTAAGCAAGATATATTGGAGCGACTGACTCACGTTATCGTTTTTTGTTTAGCCAGCGGTGATGCGAATTTAGAGACGGTGGCAAAAACCATGGGGTATTCTCGTCGTACACTAAATAGGCGCTTAAGTGCCGCAGGTATATCCTTTAGTACAACGTTAAATTCGGTAAGGTACTCCCAGGCCAGTCGTTACCTCAATAGCACCCACTATAAAATAAGTGATATAGCAGCGCTATTGGGTTATACCAACCAAAGTGCTTTTACCCGTAGTTATATTCGTTGGTGTGGAATGACACCCAGTGAATACAGGGCGTCATTAGTAACCTAATGCAACCTAGAGCAAAGTGTCATTTCATAGAGCTCTTTCCCTTTCAGGCCCAAACGGTTTTAACCAAAATATCAGTACCGGCATAATAAAAAAGTCGGCAAACAATGCTAATACCACGGTGGATGACAGTAATATACCAAACCATACTTGTGCATCCATAATGGAGGTGAGTAGGGCGGACCAACCCAGTACCAAGGTGACGGAGGTAATAATCAACGCTTTGCCCACTTCGTGTAGGGTTTGGCGAAATGCCTCTCGGTAGTTGCCTAGAAGCTCAAATTCCAATTTAAAGCGGGTCATCATATGGATGGTGTCATCCACTGCAATACCAATCGCAATAGTCGCTATCAATAATTTACTGCTGTCTAGATTAACACCCAGCCAACCCATGGCACCACCTACCATCAAAATAGGTGCGACATTGGGTATCATGCTGACCAGTCCCATTTTTAGTGAACCATAGATAAGAGAGATAAGGATGGTGATAACGAGGAGGGCAAGGCTAAGGCCCCGTACTTGACTATCATTGATGTAGTTGATTAACGTTAACCATAGCGATCCGATGCCGGTGATGGATCTTTCAGATTCCGCTAAGGGTTGTTGATCTAGGTACGTTGTCATTTCTTTTTCGAAATCGGCTAATACGCTGGATTCGGTGAGTTGAACGCGCATTTCCAACAAAGCTTTTGAGTAATCATGGGTAATGTAAGAGAACAGATCTTCGCCGCCAGAGAGTTCATAAACCAGCATGTATTGTGAAATAAGTTCGCGGGAATCGGGGATTGTGTAATAGGCAGGGTCGTCCGCATGGAAACTTTGATTAAGATCTTTTATTAAATCCACGATGGACATGGTTTTACGTACCAGAGGTTGGTGTACTTCTGTTTCTTGTTGTACGCGCTCAAGTTCTCTCAAAAATGAGGGTTCTTTAATGCCTCCTTCAGTACCAGAATCAAATAAGTAGGCAAATGAACTCATGCCTCCCATGGTTCTGTCGATGTGTTCTGTGTGCTGGCGAACTGGAACGCTTTTGTTAAAATCCGTTAAGAAGTTTGAGTCAATGCGTACTTTAAATAAACCTATTCCCGATACAATGACCAGCACTAAAAATAGAGACATAGTAATGTGAGGGCGATTGATAGCTGTTTCACTGCATACTCGTAGCATTCTATCCAAACGTGTTAATGATGATGCGTTAGCTTGCTCCTTTTTAGGCATTTTGGTAAATGATAAAAAGAACGTTAATAACGTCACGGATAAGAAAAATGCAAATAGCACACCAAACGATACATATATCGCCATATGGGAAATGGTTTTGATCGGTGCCACACTCATAGAAAAGAAACCCGCTGCAGTCGTTAGGCTGGTCAATAAGCAGGGTGTACCTACCAAATACAGGGTTTTGTGAATAGCTTGCTCTCTATCACCGGATTCACGGAAATTAACTAAAAATTCAGAAATGATATGTACAGAATGAGCAACACCGATAGCTATCAACAAAGTGGGTGTTAAACCGAACATCATATCGACGTTCCAACCCATGGCAGCAATAAATGCAATGGTCATCATTAACGATAATGCGACAACGGTAATGGGGCCGATGACGCCAACAATACGACCACGAAAGAATATACCCAATACGACAGCGATAATGAGGAAACTTAACCCACCCAGTTGAACCATTTCTTGTTCTATGATGCGGTTATAGGTCGCGTTTAACGGTACATCGCCGGAAAGGTAATAATCCAAATCGGAGAATTGGGGCTCTGCGAGTATTTTGACGAGCGCATCTTGAGGGACCTGTGGGTACAGGTTATCTAAATTGTCACCACCCTGCGGATCTAAGCGAATTTTTTCGACAGGATCGGTACTGGATCGAGTCATTTCAACGGTAAGCGCGCCAAGCTTATGGGTTTTATCAAACAGGTTACCAACGTACAGTGGTTTTTTACTGAACGCGTTAGCAAATTCAAGTAGCTGGTTTTGGGTGAGTGGGAACTCCTCATCAATCCTTTTAATGACCAGTTCATCTTCTAATCCGATCATTAATTCTGCGTTGGTGATACTTCTGACTTTATTGACAAAGGGGACACGCTCTTGGATAGCTTCACCGAGCTGGTGAATCTTTTGAACAATGCTCTTATCAAATACGCCGTGCTCATACTTTGAGGCATCGTACATGATGTAAATGAGTTCATCAGACCCGAAGTTTTCACGATAGGTATTGTAGGCACTGTAGGTGGGGTCGCTTTCATCAAAAAATGCTTCAAAGCTATTATCCATGCGTACAGTTTGTGCCAGGTACATCGCCCCGCTCAATACGGCAGTGCACAAAAGAAGCACTACCCAACGATTCCTAAAAGACCAAACGGCCATGGCTGCAAAAAAATGATTTAAGCGCGAAAATCCGGCTGTGTTTTCGCGATATTGTTTTTCGTCTTCTGTCATGCTTCCCCCGAAAAAAGGCTGATTGGTCGGTTGCGAGGGTAGTTATAACATAATTTGGTACGATCGCCTTATATTGGTGCGGTTGAATTGGATCAAGGTTTATTTGGATAGACTTTCGTAGCTTTACGGCGGAATTCGACGGGCGTAAGTTGAGTATGCTGGCTAAACCAACGTAAGAACGATTGGCGAGAACGAAAGCCTAGTCGCTCAGCTATCATCGCATTGGATGCACTGGTGGTACGTAATAACTGGCGAGCAATGTCCAACCTTAAACTATCGAGTAAATGGCGGTAACTGGTACCGTTTTCTTGTAAGCGGCGATTAAGGCTTCTGGTGCTGATTCCCAAGTGTTGTGCCACGGCTTCCCGTGTGGGAGTGCCTTCTAGAATCAGGGCAGATAGTAGCTGGCGAACATCTTCCACTACGGAGCCAGGGTAGGAGCGTTGTTTTAAAATGTCGCTAGCATGTTGTTCTAGTAGCTCCTTAAGGACAACATCGCCGCTAGGTAACCGCTTTGACATCAGGTCAGACGAAAATATTACGGCGGATTCTTGTTTATCGAAATGCACAGGGCAGCGAAAAAATTGAGAGTATTCTTCTTCTAACGAAAGCTCGCTTGGACTTGAATGAGCCATATGTACAGATACTGGCGCTAACCCTGTGTTCGGTGCTAGCAATCTTGCCAGCACCACAAAGGTACCAATCACGTACTCACTCAAATGTCGCTTTAGCAGCGAGCTACCGGCCAGGCATTCCCAACTTAATTGGGTTAAACCGGGAAGGTGTTGCACTGATGAAAAGCCAATATTACTGAGCATACCATTGTAGCGCTGTATCACATCAAGCATGTCGGCGAAGGTGGAGCAAGCTTGCAGGATAAATCCCAGAGAACCCAGGGTGGTGGGTTGGATCTGATTTGCCATATGTAGGCCAACAGGGGCATTCTGATACTCTTGACTAAATTCAGCGAGCAGCAACTCCAGTGTTTGAAGTGGAACCGTGGCGTCCCCATCCGATAAGCACTTTTCATCCAATTCCACCAAGGTCAATAGTGGGTCGATGGCTAAACCTGCTTCTCGGGCGCAGAGTGCTAGATGCTGAACATGGCGCATCGACACCCAGCTGTTAGCAGGTGAAATATTTTGAGGGGGCTGTAGGCCTTTTTTCATATTTACTCGGTTGGTGGTAGTTATTGGTACCTATCGCTATTCTGGCTTAATTGTAGCCAAAAGATATCTCGTGGCACGTTTGGATGCACCCGGTGGCAGCTTTTCGCACTGTTGTCAGCCCCGTGGTTGTTGCACCATGGCTTATCTAACTCACCAGCCATGTAGAATTGGAGATATTGATGGAATCAACTATTTGTAATGGGGTACCGGTTTATTTTAAGGCAACCCCAGCAAGAAATGAATCGCAAAGCCCGTATACGATTATACTTTTGCATAACGGTGGAACGGATCATTCCATATGGTCAAGTGTCACTGAAATCTTGTCAGAGAAATACCGAGTGGTTCAGGTGGATTGGCCCGGCTATGGCGAATCTAGAGTAGAGCCGACGCAGCATGGACTAGCAGATTATGCTGACATTTTATCGGCCTTTATTAAAGAAAATAAGTTTAGCTCGGTGGTGTTAGTAGGTAACTGTCTGGGTAGCGGTGCGGCCTTGGAATATTGTATCCGAGAAAGGGGTGAGGGTGTTCATGCAATGGTTCTCTTTAATGTTCTAGTGCCTCGTACGCTGGGGGGGATGTGTCGTTTTCCTTATCATTGGGCTAATTCGTCATTTAACATGTCTTATCATGTCGTTAGGAAACGGATGTTTCTACCTAAACTTCTGGCTGATGCTATGGTCAAGCTCCAGCTGAAAAACCCCAAGTTTGTTTCCAATAGCGCTATAAGTCATCTAAAGAAATTGTTTACGAACCCGGCAAATATCCAGAACCTGTTGTTGTTGGTTGAAGCAGTGCACAAATCAAAGCATTTAAATGAGATGAAAATGCCAAATTATTTTCCAAAGACGACGGTTGTTTGGGGCGACAAAAACAGGGTGTTACCGTGGAGGAAGGGAAAAAGTTTCGTCAACGACTTCAAGCCTACGGAGCTCAAGGTCCTAAATGGCGGTCATCTTGTTATGTTAGAGCAAGCAGAAGAAAGCGCAGAGGTCATTTTAAATTCTATTGCGGAAAATTAATTTGTTTCAGGTTCAATTCTACCGCAAATAGAATCCAGGTAACCGAGTTGTTTCGCGGATCGGAAATTTCTAAAACCAAACCTGTTTGTTGAAAATTATTAACATTATTCGAATGCTGTTTTTCGATATTCGCCGGGGCTTTTTCCGGTTCTACGTTTGAAAGCCCTGGTAAATGCACTCTGTTCTGAAAACCCCAGTAAAAAGGTTATATCGGTCATGGTGTTTTTAGTGTCAGCTAAATATTGAAAAGCCAGCTCATTACGTGTCTCCTCGATAACCCCTGAAAAGTGCATACCTTTATTCTTCAGTCGCCGTTGTAATGTGCGAGGTGTAAGTTCCATGATGGCTGCAGCGTCTGTCAGCTCGGGTGTTTCTTTCGGTAAGGTTTCTTTGATGTAACGTTTGATCACTTTTAAAAACGTTTGGGGCTCATCAATATCTTCGAGTCGTTCTTCTGCGTATTGTATTAGCCGGCCTTTCTTTGTTTTGTCAGGTTTTTTAAGAGGCGTACCGAGTAAGCTAGCGTTGATTTCTAAAGCGTTAAACTCAGCGTCGAATTCAACGGGGCAATTAAAAAACTGTTGGTACGGTTGGGTGTTTTGGGGGGCAGGGTGACTAAAATAGATATGGCTAGGTGATAGATTGGTGTTTGTTACCCAGCGGCCAAAAGCAACCCAGCCAGTGATGGCTTCTTCTGCTTGAGTTGGTAGTGGCGTGAAGTCTGTGTCCCACAGCATTCGCAAGGTATCGCCTCTAGGGCTCACGGTAAGAGAGCCCATACTCCCCACCAAATCCTGATATCGGTGTTGGCAATGTATGGCTTCATCCAGCGTGTGGCAGCATGTCATGATATAACCTAATACTCCCCATCGTTCTGGCTCTGCGGATATTCCCAAATGCAGGCCAAAGGCTGGGTCGTTTGTTATGTTTTCACCGGCTTTTAATAATGTTGTATAGACATCGGAAGGTAAAAGGCCGTCACCGTTCATGATATCGAGATGGTTTATATTAAGGGATTGGCACATAGCTTTTGAATCATGTCCGCGCAGGTCCAAATAGGCCAGTAAAGAGCGCACGATAGGCTTTGATATTTTGTAATGGATGCTCATGGTCTCATTCTAATGTTGATTAGAAAGAATTCAACCCAGCAATGTAGTTAGGCAGTATACGAAGTAATGTACCCCGCAATGCGCACATAAAGGTCAGTCCGGTGTCGCCTGTGGTCAATACAATACAATCGGTAACCCGTTAAGCTCCGTTTTCAGCTAAACAACAAATGGCATAGGTACTTTATGATCCAACATGTCGCCTGCGTCTTCATCCTGTGCCTGTCATTATTCTTATGGGGGTGTGATGCCAGTGATGGTGGTAGTGATAGAACTACTGATAATGGGAGCGAGAACGCGCTTGTCACTGATGTTGTCGATCCAGCGCTAAACCAGTGTGATAGGCGTGCAGAATTCCCCTTTGATCTTGAATCTCCAGAGTTGGTGGTGCCATACCCCAATAATATATTTACAGTACCGGATTCGAGTTCTCATTCAGGTAGGCGCTTAACGGTCGATAGAAACTTCCCTCTCTTCAGTAAATATTACGGGCTGTTGTCTTATTGGTTAAAGTCCTTTGAAACATTAGAAGGGTTTGGTTTGTATTCGGATTTATTTGTGCCTTTACCCGATGTGGAACTTACATTGAGTACGGATAAATTTACGAATCAAGGTCAAGGCGTGTTTGTTATGGTGATTGATCCAGATCACCCATTTTTTGGAGAAGTTGCACCGGTTTACGCCGCATTGGAGCAGCGGTATTTACGACTTACACCGTCGGTTCCGCTATTGGAAAATACTGACTATGCAATCGTGGTTACTGATGTGTGGCAGAAGAGCACGGGGCTTTGTTTTGATGCTTCTCCGAGTATGGTTAGGGTGTCGAACGGTGCAATATCCACTTCATCACCATACGATTATGAGTCCGTACTGGCCCATTTGGAGGAGATGGGGGTGCAGAGGCAGAGCGTATTGTCGCTATCAAGCTTTACTACGATGCCAATATTTGCCGATATGGATAAGGCGCAAGATATATTGGACGATGTTAACAACGACAGCCCGGCCGTGTTAACTGATTGGAAATTTGAACATTCAGACAGCTCGCTTATTGACGCTTTTGTGCATGCGAAATTGGAAACACCGTTGTTCAGTGATAATAAGGGTATTTGGCGAAACAATGCGGATAGAGTATTAGCAATGGAGCGGTCGGAGAGTGTTGATGTCATGTTATCCCTACCGAAAAAAGAGTTGGGTGAGTACCAACAGCCCTATCCATTGATGATCTATATGCATGGAACCAGCAAAAGTCGACGTGATGTGAAAGATGTGTCTGATTGGTTTGCTAACGTAGGGTTTGCAACTATTGGTATGGATTCGTTGTGTCATGGCGATCGTCCCAATTCTATTAACAATGAGACGCTTTGTTATTATGAATTTCTGAACCCATTGGCTTGGCGAGACAATGGCCGAGAGTCAGTGGCAGGTTTTTTATGGTTGCTAAGAGCGATTAAAAATTTGTCAGAGGTTGATGTTATTCCAGAAGGTGGAGACGGTATTCCTGATTTTGACGTTAATCAGATTTATGTGGCGGGCGTATCGTTGGGGGCGATTCAGGGAGGGGTGCTAGCGGGTCTTGTCTCAGATATTGAAGGGTATGTGTTTAACGTGGCAGGGGCTAAATTTACGGACATCGCTTTTGACCATACCGTCGTAAAGAGCATTCTGTGGCTTACTGGAAATATTGATAGTATTAGCGGAGGCGCAGATTTAACGCATCTGGTATATCTTTCTGGGTTGGTTTTTCAAAGCATGTTAGATGCCTCAGATCCCGGGGTGTTTTTATATAACGCGCGTCGTTTACGTGGCAAAGAATACAACGTGTTACAACAAGGGGCTGCCTACGATAATCAAGTTAGTGGGTTATCTGGCGCAAGTTTTGCGCGAGCAGGGGGGTGGCCGCAACTAAGCCCTTACGTTTGGGAAGCAGACCTACCCGTAGCCGAAGCACCCCATTGGGGATCTGGCTTTGTGCAGTATGATACGGCTGATCACGACATGATTTGGCGTAATGATGATC
>CAJXZM010000194.1 GCA_913063125.1 uncultured Gammaproteobacteria bacterium
ATAAAGATCAGGCCCGCCAAGCCAGCTACTTAGATATTCAAAAAGTCGCTGGCTTATTGTTGCTGTTATGCATAGGTCTGCCGTTAGCTCTATTTTGGCGTTATTTCAGCTGTTCTAATGCGTAATCATTTGCGCTGAAGGGTTTGCCTGAGTCGAGGTAGTGAGCAACTTGATTGATAGGCATAGATAGAGATTCTGCTTTATTGGTAAGAACATATTCGGTGTACACGCTTTCTGGTTCTGAGCGCTTAGTTGCTGGGTGCTTTTTGGCGTACTCAGTTAATAAAATCCATTGATGACCTTTTTTTGAGGTGCTGATAATGGTCTGGCCTATATAGGCTCCAGCAAGCATTGATACCATGGAGATATCTCTGTGCGTTAAGTTGGCTTTGTCTTTATATATACCGCTTAGATAGCTATCAACAATCGATAGGCTGGAAATGGAGCCGTCAAGTTTTTTCACCTCTAAGAGTTCTGGGTGAGGAATCTGGAAAGGGACTCTGCTTTTTCCTGCGAACGCTTTAGCGTAAGCGGGTAGCATTTCATTTAGCGACGGTGAGTCAGCCATTGCAATAGAGCTCCCTAAAACCAAAGAAAAACAACACAAGATGATTGAGATAAAACGCATACATGCCTCCACAGGGCTTTATCAGCGGGTTTTGATTGTTAGTTTTTTACCGCTGAATGCAAAATTAGACGTGAACGAACAGAAAATAGCAAGCCCATATGGACTAGGGATACTTGTGGTGGTCTACACTGATTAGGATGTTGACTGACTGAGGGTAAAGGTATGAAAATGTTCACTGTGGTGCTGGGGTTGTTGTTGGCCAATAGTGTGATGGCAGAGCAGCTAAAGGTTGTGACGGATGTATGGGAAGGGTATACCTCAAAGGAAGGTAAAGGTTATTACATGGATATGTTAAGGGCCATTTATAATGAACCAACGGACGCCTTAGAATTTTCAGTGTTGCCCTATGCGCGTTCTTTAGCAATGGTTAAAAGTGGTAAAGCGGATGTTGTGCTAGGAATTTATTTTGGAGAGGTCCCTGACAAGCACATGGCAGCTTATGTTGTCGAACAAGATCTCGTTGATGTTATTGTACCTGTAGAAATGGCTAAGTCATGGAAGGGTGTGAAAATGCTTGAAGGCAAAAAAGTGATGGCAAAAATTGGTTATGCATTTGATAACATCACGGATGTCAAAATGAAGTATACAGAGATATCATCGTTGGCGAATATGCTGAAGATGATGGCTGCTGGCCGAGCAGATGCCGTATTGGACTACAAGGCGGATCTTGAGCCCTTAATGGAGGGCGCCGGATTAGCTAAAGATAAATATACCATTGTTATGGCGGTTTTATCCTCCCCTATCTATTTCGGCTTTGCAGATACCCCTAAAGGCATTGCGGCTAAAGCACGATTCGAAAAGCGTTTTAAAGAGTTGTATGAAAGCGGTGAAATTAAAAAAATGATGGAAAGTAATTTGGGCCATTCCAACGGGTTAACGAAAACCCTGCAATCTTGGAAGTGAATGGATTGATAATGTGAGTTAACATACCCTCTAAAATCAATAATGTTGGGGGTATGTTATGGTCCGTCGTTTAATGGGGTATCTGTTTATATTGGCAGGCATTGTAGGGATTGCTGTATTGCTGGTTGGGGTCTATGAATTTGTAATGGCTCCCACTGCAAATCCGCTGCATGCATATTTGGTCAATATCTCTGAAGTGGATCGCACGATGAAAACATCCCAGGGCAATATTGTAATGCCTATCGGAGTTTTTTCTGCGTCAGCAATTTTTTTTATCATAGTGTTGTTTTTTTGGGCTGCAGGTTTTGTAAAGCTTTTTTTAACGCTTGGTGTACGTGTTTTAGCGCCCAATGTAGATGAGTTTGCGTCTGCGTTGGTGAAAAAAATAGAAGAACGAATGAAGGCGGAGCGTTAGAATGATGAGTGGTCAGCAGTATGAGGGGAAGGTTGCACTGGTAACAGGGGCGAGTAGTGGTATTGGGCGGACGACAGCATTGGCGTTGGCCGCCAGTGGTATGCATGTTTTTTTGGCGTGTCGTTCAGGGGTGAAAGCGCAACCTGTGCTTGATGAAATTAATAATGCGGATAGCTGTAAAATAAAAGCTGAATTTTTACCCTTGGATCTTGGGGATCTTGATTCTGTGAGGCATTGCGCGACTGTTTTTCTTGATCGCAATTTACCGCTGCATTTACTGGTCGCTAATGCAGGATTGGCTGGGCAAAAGGGGATGACTGACTCGGGGTTTGAATTAGCGTTTGGCACCTGTCATGTGGGGCATTTCTTGTTAACTCAATTGTTGCTGGCGACATTAAAGCAGTCTGCGCCATCCCGTATTGTTGTTGTGTCTAGTCAGGCTCATAAGCAAGCTAAGGGTATTGATTTTAATGCTGTACGTAACCCTACCGTTTCGTCTGTGGGGTTAAAAGAATATGCTGTTGCCAAGTTGGCAAATGTCTTGTTTGCTTCAGAGTTATCAAGAAGGCTTGAAGGTACGGGGGTTACTACGTATTCACTTCACCCAGGTGTTGTTGCTTCGGATGTGTGGCGTTCTATTCCGTGGCCATTGGATCGTTTAATGAAGTTCTTTATGTTAAATACAGACAAAGGGGCACAAACAACACTGTACTGTGCAACGAGTATTGAGACAGAAAAGCAAAGTGGGTTGTATTACGATGGTTCTACGCTTGCCTCAGCATCAAGCATCGCACAGGATAAGGCATTAGCTGCGAAGCTTTGGAAAGAAAGTGAACAATGGGTGAGCTAGCGCTATTTGTATTCTGAAAGAGTCTGCGGAGAATAAATGGTGGGCCTGGCAGGATTCGAACCTGCAACCAACGGCTTCGAAGGCCGGTACTCTATCCAGTTGAGCTACAAGCCCGCAGAGGTCGCTATTGTATTCGTAAGCGATGGTTGATAGCAAGGCCTTGTTTTGCTATCGAGGCAAAAAATTGCTATCAACCGTTTGTTTTTAAGCGTTTTCTTTAAATGATTCGACAAATTCAATGGTTTGTTAACTGTTCGAAGCAGTGCTGTGCTCACAAGGTCGATTGCAGGAGCGAGGTGGACGGTTCTTTTGTAATATGTCATGTAAATCGATAATTTGCTCGTCGTTTAGAAATTCCGAAAGTTCGGCGTTCAATGCTTGTTTGTGCGATTCACGTTTTGCTTGGTGCTCACCTTGGCGCTTTTGCTGTTGTGATTGACGTTCCTGCACCCGGCTTTCGTGGTGTGATTTTAGTAATGTTTTGAGCTGCTCGGTTTGGCCTTCTGTTAATTGAAGCTGGGTTGATATGGTTTCAAAGTCAGGTCCTCGGTGCTTTTTCCCCATTGTTTGGCTTTGGTCTGCGTTTCCGTAGGAATTTGCTGCTGCAAATATACCGCTGATGCTTACTAGAATGGCAAACAACATAACGATGGCACCCTTGATAGGGCTATTGGGTGTGCTGGTCACGTTATTATACGCGTTGTCGAATGAGCTATTGAACTCGCTGTTGTGATTGTTTGATGACATGGTTGTTCTCCTTGGGGTTTTGATTTATATCTTTGGATTTCTAACTAGTGTAGAAACCAACTAAGGAGCAAATAGGGAGGAAATGTGGCTTTAGTCTTCAAATTGTGGTTTTTATGGCCTAAATAAGTGTGAATATTGCCTTTTATGTTATTGCTTCTAGTGTTTCCTCTGCCCATTCTAGCCATGCCTCTTCAATCTTTATGCCCAGCTTAAGTGTTTGATGGGGTAAGAAGTACTTTGAGCGCAATGGCTGTTCTAGGTTAATGAGAAGTTCACTCATTTCTTGGTATTGCTGTAATCGCACCGAATGAGCGGCTTTGTGTTGGCATATCTCTTCAATCAATAACGCTGTGTCCGCAAGATCTCCGGCGTAAATTTTGATAAGTAACGGTTCTTTGATTTTCATTGCTTTGGCGGGTTTTTCTAGCCATTTTTGTAGCTCGTTTATACCATCAGGGGTGACCTCATAAATTTTCTTATCGGGTTTGCCTTGTTGTATTACCTCCTCTGATTCAAGTAATGCTTCGGACTCCAGTTTTTGCAATTCTCGATAAATTTGTTGATATGACGCAGCCCAGAAGTAACTTACGGATTGGTCAAAACGTTTCACCAAGTCGTACCCAGAGCCTTTTTCAATATCGAGCATAGCGAGTATGGCGTGCCTAAGGGACATAGTTTTCCTTGGGGTAGTGATGGTGGCAATAGAGCGAGCACCGCATCTTAGCGGATATTTTTCATATTTTCTCAATTTGTTGCATATTCAACAAATTGAATATAGGCTAATTATTCATTTACTATGAGAGTGGTGTAACACCTTGGAGATGATAGATGACTAATACGAGTGATGGCAAAAATCAAGAGCCGGCAAGCAAAGAGCCGACCAAAAAGAAGAAATCGGGCTTGGCCCCCAGTACTATTCGTATCGGTAAGCGCTATCGTCCGAGTCGCCTGGATGACTCTTATGACGCCATCGTCATTGGCTCTGGAATAGGAGGGCTAACAACGGCAGCATCTATGTCAAAGATGGGTAAAAAAGTACTGGTGTTAGAACAGCATTATACCGCTGGAGGCTACACTCACAGTTATTCGCGAAATGGTTACGAGTGGGACGTGGGTGTGCATTATATCGGCGATATGGGTTATCCCACGATGGGGCGTAAACTGTTTGATTTTATTACCGACGGTAACCTTAAATGGGCTGCTATGGATGATAATTACGATCGAATATTTTTAGGTGATGAAGAGTTTAATTTTGTAAAAGGAAAGGAGGCGTTTAAGAATGAATTAAAACGTAAATTTCCAGCAGAACGTGCTGTTATCGATAAATATGTACACATGATTGATGAGGCAAACAAAGGCATGCAATGGTTTACCATGGGTAAACTATTTAAACCTTGGCAACAAAAAGCATTGTCACTTGCGACTAAACGATTGATGCCTGAATATTTTAATCGTAATACCTATGAGGTTTTGCGAGAGTTAACATCAAACGAAAAGTTGATTGCCGTATTAACTGGGCAATGGGGTGATTGTGGGATGACCCCGAAAAAGTCAGCATTTATTATCCATGCGCTGATTGCTAAACATTATTTTAATGGTGGCTATTATCCTGTTGGTGGCGCATCAAAAATCGCAGAAACAATTATCCCTGTTGTACAAGCTGGAGGGGGTGAGGTTTTTACTTATGCCTCTGTTGAGAAAATTCTGGTAGAAAAAGGCAAGGCGGTTGGTGTTCGAATGAAAGATGGCACCAACATTCGATCTCCTTTGGTGATTAGCAATGCGGGAGTGTTTAATACTTTTGGGCGATTGTTACCAGAAGCCGTTAGTCAAAAACATGGGTATGATAAAAAGTTAAAGAAAGTTTCACCATCGTATGCGCATTTAGGTATGTATATTGGATTGAAAGGCGATTCTAAGTCGCATGATTTGCCTTCTACTAATTTCTGGATGTATGCCGACGAAAAGCATGATGAAAATACGGATAAGTTTTTTGATGATTATAAAAAACCGTTTCCTGTTGTATATGTATCGTTTCCTTCTGCCAAAGACCCTGAGTTTAATAGCAAGTATCCAGGTCGTTCGACTATCGAAATTGTTGCTCCAACTCCATATCATATTTTTGAGAAGTGGAAAGGTGAAACCTGGGGGAAACGAGGAGATGATTATGAAGCGCTTAAAGAATATTTCTCTCAGCGTATGTTAGAAGCGCTTTATGAAAAGATGCCACATCTTCGAGGTAAGATTGATTATTACGAAACCTCAACGCCACTATCAACGGATTACTTTTGTTACTATTCTAAAGGTGAACTTTATGGAATTGATCATGATGTTAATCGATTTGATCAAGAGTGGTTGCAGCCAAAAACATCTATCCCTGGGTTGTACCTGACGGGGCAAGATGTGTTGTCTGCGGGTGTGGTTGGCGCGATGATGGCGGGCTTTTTAACTGCAGGTCAAATTATGGGATTGAAAGGGCTTAAGCTTGCGAAAATGGCACTGTTTGATAAGAGAGAGGTCCCTGAACAGTGGGCGGTTCAGATGGATTAATGTAAGCTTAGGATACAAAAAAGGCCCCTGTAGGGCCTTCATGCTGAATCTGTAGATCTGCTTTTAGGGTTTCGACGTAAGAAATTGGCAGTAGCGTTATGCAGCCCAATGCCAATTTAGAAGTAAATTAGTTTCCTGATATATAACCTGCATACGGTCTCGCTAATTCAATGGCGCCGTTTTCTTCCTTATCTATTATGTGTTGTTGTACTTTACACCACACGGATTAGTGACTTATTCACATGAATAGACCTGTATAAAAAATGACTATTCTGTAATACTTTTATCACTGTTTCAGGGCGAGACTTTACCCGCATATTCGAGACGAAAGAGCGGGTAATTATGGTTTTTTTAAGAAGCCGCGCTAAGCAAATTAGGCTTTGTGCGTTGGGCGCCTAATTCAATAAACTAATAACAACATAGGTTTGATAGCAATGGATCATGGATACTTAAAACCCACCCCTCCTTATTTAACAACAAAGGGTGTAGCGTCTACTTTTTTACTGCCCCCTGACTCATGCGCTATGAATATTACCCCCATCGAGCTTGATGGCGCTATTCAGCCAATGACCATGGGAAGTGAATTTGGAGCCTACAAAATTATCGGCCGCAAGGTTTCGGTGAAACGTTTTTTACATGAAAATGCACAAGCTTGCGTTCATACGAAAGGCAATCAAAATATCATTATATCCATGTGGACATACGACAAAAATGCCCCATCGCCTGAATTGCAAATGGCACAGACAGGTATTGGTATTGGTAAAACCTTAGCCAGTGCTATGAAGTCAAATATGAATGGTGGACTTGTTGGTTCGGGTATCGCGGTTAAGGCGGGAGCAAATACGGTTAAAGCGGTTTACGATTATGTGACGGCTTCCACGATAGATTTGGACAAGGTGCCTAATGGGCCTGACAGCACGAAGTTCAAGCGGTTTAAAAATGCGCTTAAACAAGTGGCGGATAATGTTTCAGGACAACGTGTGGCGGTTCTTGTTTCTGTTTTGGCTCCACCACCTAAGGTTGCGGCCAAGTATGATACCGGACTGTCCGTGGTAACTTTTTCTAATATCTTAGCTGTAATGAAGGGGTTGTAAAAAGTATATTTCGTAATGGCGAATGGTATGTTTTGTGGAAAAGTAACCATTCGACGTCGCCTGTTGGCTCGTGTTAGTGTGACTTAAACCTCCGATTCATATTTCTGGTTCGTATTTATAGCCAACACCGTACACGGAATGAATGATTGTGGTGTTGGGTATCACTTCCCCAATACGTTTACGCAATTTTTTAATATGACTATCAATGGTTCTATCGTTAACAATACGATGGTCATTGTAGATATGATCCATCAGTTGTTCACGAGAATAGATGCGTCCAGGGTCAGTTACCAAAATATTTAATAATTGAAATTCTACTGCGGTCAGGTTTAACGGTTGGTTGTTTGCTGTTGCTTGGTAGCGTGCTTCGTCCAATGTAATCATCGGGTCGGTGGAGGAGGGTGTTGCTCCGGTTCGACGTAATACCGCTTTTACTCTTGCAACAACTTCTCTTGGGCTAAATGGTTTGCAAATATAATCATCCGCACCTAGCTCTAGTCCTAGAAGTCGGTCAATTTCTTCAACGCGAGCTGTTACCATAATGATAGGGGTGTTTGAGAAGGCACGAATGTCTTTGCATACATCCATACCGTCCTTTCCCGGTAGCATTAAATCTAAAAGAATGAGTGATGGTTTGTTTGCTTTAACCCATGTTGCAACACTTACCCCTTCGTGGATGCAGTGAGTTTGGAAGCCTGAGTTTTGAAGGTAATCTGAGAGCAGTAGGGCAAGTTTTTCTTCATCTTCAACAATAAGGATTGTGCTGCTTGATGTCGCATTGTTTGTCATTAGTTGTGCCCTATTGTTGTGGCTGTATCGTTGAGACTATATCGTTGATACTATATTGAGTGTATGCGTAATCGAAACGTTATATGCGGTTTATGGGTAACCGTACAGTAACCCATAACCCATCTTGAGGAGACGGTTGGGCGCTAATAGATCCTCCGTGTGCAGTGACAATATTGCTGCAAATAGCCAAACCTAGACCAGCCCCACCACTTGCGCGGTTACGAGACGAGTCGACGCGATATAGTCGCTCGAATAGCCGAGGGATTTCTTCTTTGTCGACGCCAGGGGAAGAGTCTTGCAGATGGATCAGCATTTCACTGTGCTGCTTTTCAATAGTGAGTAAACTATTGCCACCCTTATCGGTATAACGGTAGCTGTTTTTTAACAAATTATTAATCAGTTGTTTGATGCGTTGTGGGTCAATAAACAAAACTGCTTTATCTAAGTTCATTGAATCAAATGAAAGGTTAATATCTTTACCTGAGAATTGATCAGTGAACGTATCAACGCAGTGTTCCAAAACCGGAAGAACGTCAGTTGAGCACTTCTGATAGTTAAGCGCACCGATATCAGACATGGATAGTTCGTACAGATCGCCCACTAGGTGGGTTAGATGTTCTACCTCTTGCCCTAGAGAGATGATGTTGCCTAGGGTTAGAGGGCGAATTCCATCTTCAAGCGCTTCAATTTCCCCTTTCAATATGGCAAGCGGGGTACGTAGTTCATGGGAAATGTCGGCCACCCATTGCTGACGAGCGTTCTCATTTTCTTTTAGTGTATCGGCTAAGGTATTAAAGTCCGTGGATAAGGTGCCCAGTTCATCTCTAGTGATTACGGGGATTTGGGTATCAAATTTCCCGGAGGTTAATCGCTGAGTTCCTCTTGTAAGGTGTTTGATCGGTTTAACGAGATGCCCTGAAATAGGGATAGACAACAACATGGAAATTATCATCATCGCTAATGCAATGACTAGAAATGTTTGGCTTTGTTCTTGAACAAAAACGAGATCATGAGCATCGGAAAGCTCTTTGATGGGTTTGAGGCCTAAATATCCTATTGTCTGCTCATTTAACACAATAGGTGAAAGTATGAATGTACTTGCACCGTCAGGGGGGCCAAAGACAGTGTTTTTGTCAGCGTCAAACAGTGCGACACGGGGGCGCTGTAAGTCGGGTGGTGGTCGGCGGTTAGGCGGGTGCCCTGACCGTTGGAATCGTGTTGTTGGCTGCTTTACCTCGGTTTTATGATTTGGTCTTAAATGTGGTGGCGTTCTGCGATCTGCCTCATTCGCTCTTGGAGGACGACGGTGGTCTGTAGGTGGCTGGCCTGGCTTTCTTTCTTGTCGAGGTGATAAAAATAAGTTCGGGCTGTTGCCTGAGATGAGCTGATGCCATTGTTGAGGATTGCTGGCAAGTTGCTCCCAGCCACCATTGGACGTGTACTCGTTTGCTAACGAAATACTAAGGGCGGCACTTTGCTCTCTATCCTGTGTGTTGACGTAATTTAAAAAACCTCTATCAAAGCTCCACTGCATCACTAAAAACATACTGATAGCCACACCACTGGAGGCCATTAGCATGGTTAGAAATAGCTTGGTTTTAATGTTTCTGGGGGCGGGGAATAACGCCAAATCCTAATCCTTGCAGTATCTTATTGGGGAATTACATCTAGAAACGCTCAATATAACGTTAATTCTAGATGAATGAGAATAGAATAGCGCAAGAGTGTGCAAGAAATGGGGAGGGAAAAGTCCGCGACGGTATGGGGAGTATATGATACTTCCACTAAATATATACCGCCGCGGAGGAGAGCTTGGTTGTTATTACTGTTGCTTAGAACGTATAGGTAGCGATTAACCAAAGTTTTTTGGTGTCATTCTTACCAATTGAATCATCACCTTTGCTTAAGTCTGCATACTTAAGGTTTAACCCGATGCCGTTATCCAGCTTCGTAGCCACAACAAAACCTTTTTCAGTACCGAACTCGTCACCGTCCACGGTACCTTCATTGGCCTCAAGCTTGTGATAAACTGCCAATAGCTTCACACCTGCAACTTTAGTACCCACAGTAATGTATGTGTCGTCGATCCCGTTAGCTCCGTGGCCAAGTAATGTATCGGTCCAACCTTGGAATTTATGTTTAGTGGCTAGAGGTGTTCTGAAGGTGATGCCGTTGTCTGCCTCAAGAGATTCTCTACCAATTTTGGCAGTAACCCCTGCTACTGAAATACCGCCCATTAAATGGTTGTACTTCGTGTCATAGCTTATAGAGTTATCACCTTCTGACTGTTTGGCAAGTTCGGCGGTGTAAAGGAATTTTACGTCGCCTGCTTTGGTGCTACCAGCGAAGCGAGCTCCAACAGTTTTGGATGCTGTGCCTGTATCTACACCGGTATTTTTGGTCTCATCCTCAACGTCATAATAATAAGCAGACACTTTACCTACAGGCGTTTTATAACCAACATTTAATAAATTCGTATCATGATCAGCATTGGTTCCTGTGATGCCATCAACGTTATAAATGTGCGCAGCGAATAAAGTCAGGTTTTTAACGCTGGTATTGCTAACGCTCAGTGCGTCATAAGTTTGTTCATTTTGTCTAAAGCCCACGCCGCCCACAAATCGTTGATTGTCGAGTAGAATGCGCTGGCGACCATACTTAGCGGTGGTATCCGATATTTTATAGCTTAGGTACACTTGGTTTACGCCAGTACCTTCAGGATCTGCAATGGTGGGTCCATTTTCACCCGAGTTTACTTTGTCAGGATAATTCACGCTTTTTAACGATGTTACATCGTCAAATTCAAGGGTCATACCTAGACCGTTAAAATCGCCAGAAGTATAGGTTGCGCGTGTTTTTAAAGTGATAGCATCAGAGCCATCTAGGGTTGCATCGTTCTTATCATTAGCATCTACATTCTCGTAACGTAAACGAAGACTAATAACAGTATCACCTTCTTTAAGAGCATCGGCGATGCTATCAGCAGCAATGGCTGTTTGACTAAGTCCTAACGCTAAAATTGGGGATATTGCCGCGGCAAGTACAGGCAGCTTAAGTGAGGTTTTTTTGATTGTCGGCATGGTGTATCTCCTAGTAAACATCAAGGTTGGCGTCATTATGACGATTCGCTGACAGCGAACCTTGACGACCATCAAGTGAAAAATACGGAATGTTTACAATGTAGCTGAACAATTGACTTCTGTCATGCGGTCCTAGTTATGTAGTCTTAGTCATGAACATAAGGGTTGCTTTGGCGTTCCGCACCGAATGTAGACATTGGGCCGTGCCCAGGGATAAAGGATACATTGTTGCCTAAAGGCCAAAGCTTCTGTTTGATAGCGTTGATCAGCGTGTCTTGATCCCCTCCAGGGAAATCAGTACGACCGATGGAACCGGCAAACAAAACATCGCCAACGGCAGCGATACTGGAGTCTTTATGGAAGAATATGACGTGTCCAGGGGTGTGTCCCGGCGTATGGTAAACCTCTAATGTCACATTGCCAAAGCTAACAATATCACCATCGTTAAGCCATTGCGTTGGAGTGAAGGTTTTACAGCTGGGAAAGCCAAACATCTCAGATTGTTTTTCCAAGGAATCAATCCAAAACTGATCGCCTTTATGTGGCCCAATAATTGGCACATTGAGCTTTTCCGCTAAGACAGCCGTGCCCCCCGCATGGTCGATATGGGCGTGAGTGAGAAAAATCTTGGTGATGTTTGCGCCTTCTTTGGCTGCCGCAGCGAGGATTTTGTCCACATCGCCACCGGGGTCAACAACGGCGGCGTCTTTGGTTTCTTCACAGATCCATAGTGAACAGTTTTGCTGAAATTGTGTAACGGGGATAATGACTGTTTTCATAAAGGCTTTCTTTCTATTTTCTAGGGTGTCCGCTAGTGTACGTATATGCGATAAAGCCA
>CAJXZM010000195.1 GCA_913063125.1 uncultured Gammaproteobacteria bacterium
GTAATGGAATTTATTCGCGGGGCCTACAATTTACGATCTCACCATCAGGGATGCGTCGCGACGATTGGTAATTTTGACGGGGTTCATTTAGGACACCAGGCAATCATTCAGCAGTTGTTAGCAAAGGCGAGTGACTTATCCTTGCCCTCTGTAGTGATACTGTTTGAACCGCAACCTCGGGAATATTTCACGGAAGGTGAGATGTTTGCAGGGGTCACTCTTGGTGCGACACCTGCTCGAATAACAACGGTACGTGAAAAAGTAGAAGTGCTAACTATGTTAGGGGTTGACCGCATACTGTGCTTGAAATTTAATAAAGCGATGTGTTCACTGACGGCCACTCAATTTTGCCAGAAAATATTGATAGATGGGCTTGCTGTAAAGCACCTTGTTGTGGGCGATGACTTTCATTTTGGCAATGACAGGTGCGGTGATTTTGCATTTTTACAAAAAACAGGGCAAGACAATGGATTTGCCGTGGAAAGTACCTGTACCTATGAAGTGAACGGTGAGCGAGTCAGTAGTACACGAATACGCGCCGCCTTAAAGGGGGGGGAGTTTGAATTAGTTGAGTCTCTTTTGGGACGCCATTACAGTATATCCGGACGAGTGGTTCATGGTGACCAGATAGGTCGAACCATAGGGGTGCCAACGGCCAATGTTTTATTGCAGAGAGCTGTGTCACCGTTAGACGGAGTGTTTGCTGTCGAGGTTGTTATTGCTAGTACCACTGATGCTAATACAGAGATTGTTTCCGGTGTCGCTAACGTGGGTATTCGGCCAACGGTTGGAGGAACACAAATGCGGCTCGAAGCACATTTGTTGGATTTTGATAATGCTATTTATGGCCGCAGAGTGATAGTGACTTTTCGTCAGAAAATTCGAAGCGAAGAAAAGTTTGAAGGCTTGGATGCCTTGAAAACTCAAATTACCAGAGACATTGATGCTGCAAAGAAATTCTTCATGTAATAGGTGAAATGCTTAAAATAAACATTATTTGCAACATATACAGTAAAACGTATTTACTTTATAAACCAAACTATTTAATTAACTGCTAGCGCTATCCCAAGACGGATTATTTCATGACTGATTATAAAGCAACGCTAAATTTGCCGAAGACCGCTTTCCCTATGAAAGCTAACCTTGCTCAACGTGAGCCGGAAATGTTAAAAAAATGGCAAAAGGCCAATTTGTATCAGCAGATTCAGGCGGCTTCACAAGGTAAAGAAACGTTTATTCTTCATGATGGTCCTCCTTATGCGAATGGTGATATTCACATGGGGCATTCGGTTAATAAAATTCTTAAAGATATCATTCTAAAATCCAAGCGATTAAGTGGGTATGCTGCTCCATATGTTCCTGGTTGGGATTGTCATGGCTTGCCTATCGAACACAATGTCGAGAAAAAAATTGGTAAAGCGGGAAGCAAAGTTCCTTACGATAAATTTCGAGCGAAGTGCCGAGAATACGCAAAAAAACAAGTCAATGGCCAGCGAGATGATTTTGTACGTTTGGGTGTTCTAGGTGATTGGGATAACCCATATCTTACAATGGACTTTACTTTTGAAGCCGACATTATTCGATCACTAGGGCGTATCACTGAAAACGGGCATCTGGTTAAAGGGTTTAAACCGGTGTATTGGAGTGTAGTGGGAGGGTCCGCGCTGGCGGAAGCTGAAGTGGAGTATCAGGATAAAACGTCCACTCAAGTTGATGTGCGCTTTGATGTGCTTGATCGCGAAGCCTTTTTGGCTGCCTTCTCTATGGAGTTGGCAGTAGATGTTAAGTTATCTGTCGTTATTTGGACGACAACCCCGTGGACATTGCCAGCAAACCAGGCGGTAGCATTGCATGTGGATCTTCCCTACAGCTTAGTGAAGTTTAATGCGGGTAACGGTGATGAAGTTATTTTATTGGCTTCAGCACTGATTGATACGGTGATGGCACGTTATGGTATTGAACAACATGAAGTGCTTGGGGAAGCTCAAGGGGCATCATTAGAAGGTTTGGCATTGCAGCACCCATTCTATGACGAGCGCCAAGTAAAGGTTGTTATGGGTGACCATGTCACAACTGATGCCGGTACCGGAGCGGTGCATATTGCGCCTGACCATGGTATGGACGATTTTATCGTGGGTCAAAAGTATGGAATCAAAACCTTAAATTATGTCCAAGCTGATGGTAGTTACAGCAATGACGCGCCATTAGTTGCTGGCGAGCATGTGTATAAAGTCGAAGGCACAATTTTAGCGTTGCTAGAAGGCAATAAACGTTTATTAGCACAAGATAAATTACGACATAGTTTTCCTCATTGCTGGAGAACAAAAACACCATTGATATTTCGTGCAACGCCGCAGTGGTTTATTAGCATGAATCAAAATGGTTTACTGGATGAATGTAAAGCTGCAGTTAAAGAGGTGCAGTGGCTGCCGGAGTGGGGACAAAACCGTATAGAGGGGATGCTTGAGCAAAGCCCTGACTGGTGCGTATCTCGACAACGTACTTGGGGTGTGCCTGTTGCATTGTTTATCCACAAAGAAACACAAACGCTTCATCCGGAAACACCTCGATTGATAGAGGAAGTGGCCAAACGTGTTGAAGAAAAAGGAATGGAAGCCTGGTTTGAATTAGCCCCTTCTGATGTGTTGTCTGCGGAAGATGTGGCCGTTTATGAAAAAGTGACGGATACGCTGGATGTATGGTTTGATTCCGGTGTGACGCATGCTGCCGTGCTTGAGAAAAGAGAAGAGCTGCATGTGCCTGCCGATTTATATTTAGAAGGCTCAGATCAACATCGAGGCTGGTTTCAGTCCTCGTTAAAAACAAGTATCGCTATCCATGGTAAAGCACCGTATAAATCGGTGCTAACACACGGATTTGTTGTAGATAAAGACGGTAAAAAAATGTCCAAATCATTGGGCAATGTTATGTCACCACAAAAAGTAATGAAAAACCTGGGGGCAGATATTATTCGCCTATGGGTGGCTGCTACGGACTACCGTGGAGAAATGACGGTATCGGATGAGATCTTAAAGCGAACAGCAGACTCTTATCGCCGAATCCGTAATACATCTCGTTTCTTGTTGGCAAATTTAGATGGTTTTGATCCTGCAACAGACATGTTGCCAGCTGAGGATATGATTGCATTAGATCGGTGGGTGGTAGATCAAGCGGTAACACTGCAAGAAGAGATTAAGGCGCATTATGAGGCCTATCAGTTTCATGCTATTTATCAGAAAATCCATAATTTCTGCGCGCTGGAGTTAGGTGGATTTTATTTAGATGTCATTAAAGATCGTCAGTACACCGCTAAATCTGATGGCGTTGCTCGACGTTCAGCGCAAACGGCGTTGTATCATATTGTGGAAGCTTTGGTGCGATGGATCGCTCCAATTTTAAGTTATACCGCTGATGAACTATGGCAGTTTATTCCTGGTGGGAGAGGTGACACTATATTCGTGGAAGGTTGGTACCAAGGCCTGTTTACGGTAGATGCAGGCAGCGCGATGGATGCGAGTTACTGGTCAACGGTATTGTCGGTAAAGACAGCGGTGAACAAACAAATTGAAGTTGCCCGAAAAGAGGGTGTCATTGGTGGTAGTTTAGAATCTGATGTTGTGCTGTATTGTTCGACAGAGTTAAAGGCGGTGTTGGAGCAGTTACAAAATGAACTGAGGTTTGTACTTATTACTTCTAGTGCAACAGTTTGTGATGATCAAGATAAGAGTTCTGATGCTGTTGTTACCGATGTTGAAGGGTTAAGCCTTACTGTCGAAAAATCCTCGGGTGCCAAGTGTGAGCGTTGCTGGCATCACAGGGAAGACGTAGGCAAAAATACCGAACATGAAGCGTTGTGTGGACGCTGTGTGGAAAATGTAGATGGCGATGGGGAAACGCGTTTATTCGCGTAAGGTGGGAATATATGACAACCAAATTAGAAGCTCCTGCACAAATGATAAATGATGAACCAACGGGTATGCTGAAATGGCTGTGGTTATCGGGACTGGTTGTAGTACTGGATCAGGTTACTAAAATATTGATTAGCAATAGTTTTCAGATGTATGAAAAATTGGAAATTACGCCGTTTTTTAACCTTACATTGGCGCATAACCCTGGGGCTGCATTTAGTTTTTTGGCAAATGAAGGTGGATGGCAACGTTGGTTTTTTACGGCGATTGCAGTGGTGATTAGCGTGGTGTTAACGGTGTGGTTACACCGTTTACCAAAAGCAGATAAGTGGATGGGTGTCTGCTTAGCCTTGGTCTTGGGTGGAGCGATAGGTAACCTGATTGATCGTGTTGCATATGGTTATGTTGTGGATTTTCTGTCATTTCATTGGGAAGGGAATTATTTTCCTGCCTTTAATGTGGCCGATTCTGGTATTACCGTAGGCGCATTTATGATGGCAATTGATGTCATTCGAAATCCACAGAAGTAATAGCTCCCCTTTGGGTGGTTACGCTTGAGCAATAGATATAGCTGGTTAAAGAGAGAGTATGATGTCCTCATTAGGAAAAAATACAGTGATTGGTCCGAATAAACGTGTCACTTTGCATTTTTCAGTAGTATTGCTTGATGGTACTGTTATGGACAGCACCAAAACCAAAGGCCCGGCCACTTTTGTGGTGGGTGACGGTAATTTGTTGCCAGGTTTTGAACAATCGATTTTTGGATTAAAGGCTGGTGATAAACGCTCTGTTGTGTTGGATGCTGAACAGGCATTTGGTCCATACAATGATGACAACATGCAGCGAATGCATCGATCTAAGTTTGACGAAAATATACTGCTAGAACCTGGCGTTATGATTTCGTTTGCCGATAAAAGTAAAGCTGAGCTTCCTGGTGTAGTAAAAAGCGTAGAGGAAGAGCATGTGGTGATTGATTTTAATCACCCGCTGGCAGGCAGAGACATGACATTTGAAGTGGAAATTATTAATGTTGTGGATGCTGACAGCCAGGCAGTTCAGCTAATGCCATAACTAATGCCATAACGAAAAATAGCAAATAAAGTAGCAAAAATTGACAGTTAGTAGCATATAGGGTGTAACGATGGATTTAAAAATGGCAAACCCTCGGGGTTTCTGTGCTGGTGTTGATAGGGCAATTGCTATCGTTAATCGTGCTCTTGATGTATTTGGTAAGCCTATTTATGTGCGTCATGAAGTTGTGCATAACAAGTTTGTCGTTGATGGCTTGCGTGATCGCGGAGCTATTTTCGTTGATGAACTTCACCAAGTGCCTGATGATTCTATTGTTATATTTAGCGCACACGGTGTATCGCAAAAAGTACAAAAAGAAGCCAAAGAAAGAGGGCTGAAGGTATTTGATGCAACGTGCCCTTTGGTGACAAAGGTGCATATGGAAGTGACAAAGTATGCAAATGATCATCGTGAATGTGTTTTGATTGGTCATGAAGGGCACCCTGAAGTAGAGGGTACGATGGGGCAATATCATAGTGATAAGGGTAAAATTCATTTGGTTGAGAATGTTGCTGATGTTGCACTGCTTTCAGTTCGTGAACCAAATTATTTCGCTTATGTCACCCAAACAACACTGTCTGTAGATGACACATCCGACATCATTGATGCGTTGCGTGCACGTTTTCCTTTAATCGAGGGACCTCGTAAAAATGATATTTGTTATGCAACACAGAACAGGCAAGACGCTGTCAAAACGTTAGCGTTAGAAAGTGATGTTGTTCTTGTTGTAGGCTCTCCTAATAGCTCTAATTCAAACAGGCTTCGTGAGCTAGCGGAGCGGTGTGGAACAACTGCTTATTTGGTTGATAACCCCGATGAGTTAGAAAAGCAGTGGGTGGATGGTGTAAAAACCGTGGGTGTTACTGCTGGAGCATCTGCACCGGATGTATTGGTTCAGCAGGTTGTTGATAGATTGAAGGATTGGGGGTGTACGGCTCCGGTAGAGTTAGAGGGGACCTTGGAGGATATTGTATTCTCTATGCCGAAAGAATTAAAAATTACGGAAGTTTGATTGCTTAGTTTGATTGAGTAACTACCTTAGCAGGGTAGTGAAGTTTTTTTACGTTTTTTGGGATATGTTTGCCCTCCATTTGTCTCTATTGATGATCCTACATGGAGAGTATGGAATGATTTATAAAAAAGGATTTACGTTAATAGAGTTAATGGTTGTCGTTGCGATTATTGCAATATTGGCAACCGTTGCAATTCCTTCCTATATGCAAAGTGTTCAACGTTCTGCGAGATCAGAAGCTATTGGACATGTGTTAGAACTAGCTTCAACGTTAAGTACTGTTAAAGCATTAACCATGAGCTATGACGCTGGGGATGGAGAAACACACCATACGGATCGGTACCAGATTTCAGCAACGCTAGATGAAGGGGGTGGTTTTGTTATTACGGCGACCCCTATAGAGCAGCAAGCCCAAGACCGTTGTGGCGAGATTGTATACTACGCAGCCGGGTTGTGGTTGTTTGGCAGCGGACTAAGTTATGATGAATGTGTTAGTTAATTATAGGCTTTCGCATGTTAAAGATTCGGTCTTAGGTTCAACGCTTATTGAAGTTCTTGTGGCGTTAGTGATATTAGGTATAGGCGTCATTGGGTTCTCCGCGATGCAACTTCGGTCTGTGGCTGTAGTGAATGAAGCTTATTATCGAACACAGGCAATCTTGATTGCTCAGGATGTTATAGAGCGAATTAAAGCGAACCCGAGAGGTTGGCCTAATTATTATGCATCACAGGAATGGCAAGGCAGCGATATCGTCGTGATGCAACCTTGTATTGTTAGTGCTATGCCAGTGGATTTGGCGAGTGTTTGTGATCAAGTGAATGAGGTTGTTGAGTTTGATCATTTTGAGTTGAGCCAGCAGTTGCGCGTTTCACTACCAAAGGCCACGATAAGTATCCATGGTTCATGTGCTGGAGGGGTGTCATGTGTTGATGTGATGTGGGGCGAGACAGGCGCGGGCACGGATTGTTCTGTTGCACTGCTTGGGGTTGAACAGGTGATGGATCATCACTGCGTGTCTGTAAACTTTATAGCATACCGTCAGCAGTAAAGTATTTTTGGCGCGTAAGACGGGTTTAACGCTTGTTACCAATCAGGGATGATTTTTGTGATATCGAAGCAGCTGTATGTTAAGAGGTGTTGTGGTCACTCGCTTGTTGAGTTAATGATTGCATTAACATTGGGGGTGAGTGTTTCTGCACTGACAATACAATTGTATGTTGGGCACAGCGGCGTTGTAAGGCTTCAACGTTCATTATCGTTGGTACAGCAACAAGGGCGCTATGCTCAGGAGCTGTTAGCCGCTCAGTTGAGGTTGTCAGGGTATGCCGGTGCGCAAGGCGTGGTGAATTCTTTAGTGTTTTCTGAGACCTCTGATGGTGAGCAGGATGTGTTGGAAATACAGATCGCCGGCGCTGGGACGGATTGTATGGGTGGACCGCTTGCAACTGATTCTGTTATTAAACGTAAGCGTTTTTATGTGAAGAATAGTGTGCTGTACTGTTCTGATAGTGATGGTATACGAGCGCCAGTTGTTGAAAATGTAGATTCATTTCAAGTTATATACGGTGTTGATTTGGATGAATCTATTTTCTTTGATGCGGGTTATGGAAGTGCTGATGTGTACGTTGATGGTTCTGCGCTGGTTGCTGAACCTAATGCGAATGTAGTAGGTGTTAAGGTCGCAATTGTTATCAAAAGCGAGGGGCTTGCGGGAGGTGTGCAAGACGTAGGTGCTGTAGAAAACGTATGGATGTTGAATCGTTATGTGGAAGACCAATTTACGACATCGCCTGATGGATATTTACGGCGACTATTTGTTAATACAACAGCATTAAGGAATTTTGGAAACTATGAGGGGGGTCAATTGTAATCAAACAAAGGGTGTCGTTTTATTTGTGGTATTGGTGCTGTTGTTGTCAGTTAGTTTGGCAGGGATATCATCGTTTCGAAATGGAATCTATCTGCAAGGTATGGTGAGTAATTCACAAGTGGAGGTGTTTGCACTGCAGGCGACGGAGTCCGCAATTAATAGCGTGCTGGAGAAAGGGCAATTGGTTTCTTCTGAGCTGGAACGGGGGGCATATTTCAGGCGAGCGATGTTACAAGGCAGGCAGGTGAATTGTTTTGATGGCAGGGTTTTTTCTACGGAGCAAGCGGATTGCGAAACGTTAGCAGTATTTGGTTTGGGGAGTGCGGCTAGCGTGGGGCAATTGTATTCATATGCGGTTACCGAGAAAAAAGGAATTATGCCTGCCCCGGGGTATGATGTTGAACAGTTTGTGTTTCATGTATTTGATACAACAGGAATTGGTTACATCGGTAATGAACACGGAGTGAATATTGGGCATGCACATGCTAATACTCAGCGCTGGAAGCGTTTTGGCGTGGCATCAGGATTTGATGCGGTAAAGCCTCGGTAGCAGTGTTGTTGCTATTTTTTTTCAATGGATTGGAATAATGATGGTTACAAAAATATTTCTGTGGATTATGGTTTTGTTAGTGAGTTTTAGTGCAGGTGCAGACGATACTGACGTTTTTATTAATGGATTAGGTTCAGCTATTTGTGGTGAGCCTCGAGGTGCTTCTCCCGTGATCCCCATTAGCCAGCTAAACCCTTTTGAACATAAAAAAGATATTTATTACCCTGTTTTTCAGCCATCGTTACGTTCGTATTGGCAAGGTAATGTTAAACGCTATGAGTTGGGCGGCAGTGTATTAGGGGAGCGCAATGTACTTAGTTATCCTGGTGGCGGAGAATCAAAGTATGCGGTTGTTAACTGTCAGGCGGGGGGTGGTAGGCATGGACGGTGCTTTTCTCATGGTAGCGCTAATTCACAGCGAGCAAGGAGTTGGTGGAATGATAACCCGCAAGCGGACGGGGCTATGGTTGCTGAGGGCGGGGCGGCTGCGCATGTGAACTCAAGTCGTACTCGAAGAGTATACGTCCAGGATTCTGTGACCACACTAAGTCGAGTAGAAGGGGTTGAGTCTGATCACTATTTGCTAGAAAAAAGCTATGGATCCCCATTGCACAGTAAGCCGCTAATTGTAGATTACGGGGATGTGAGTACAGGTGCTAGGCAGGTGTTGTTTACATCGACCAACGGCGGTTTTCTACATGCAGTAGATGCAGAAACCGGGGCGGAATTGTCTGCTGTTTTTCCAAAAAGCTTGCAGAGTAATATTGAGAAATACAAGAACAGGGGAGATGGGCCGTTAGTTTATGGAATGGATGGTCAATGGGCGGTTTGGCGACATGATGGTAATAAGGATGGGCGTATTGATAAATTTACAGATGAAGATTTTGTTTATTTATATGGGGGGATGAGGCGTGGGGGACGCCATTTATACGGCTTTGATGTTACCGACCCTGAGCGTCCTCGTATCCTATTTGATATATCGCCGAATTCAAGTTTAAAGGATTTACATTTGGGTCAGGTATGGGCGAAACCCACGTTGGCATGGGTGCGGTTGCCTAATCATACGCAGCCTGTTGCTGTACTGCTTGTAGGTGGTGGTTACGATACGAGTTACGATATAAGTGATGACCTAAGTGAGAGCTTTGGTATGAATGATAGCGTTGGTGCCGAGGCAGCTTATTGTCTTGATACGAAAGTTCAGTGTGGGAATCAGGTTTTTATGGTGCTTGCGCAAAAAGAAGCAGGGTCTTATCGGGCTGGAGATATTGTTTGGTGGTCGTCCGAATCAGCTAGCAGCTCTCTGACAAATTCAGCGATGCAGGATAGCGTTGTTGGGCGTATTCGAACGATTGATGAAGATGGTGATGGTTACTTCGATTATTTCTACGCTGTTGATATTGCCGGCAGGGTGTTTGCGTATTCTTTTTTTCAGACACAAAACAGCGATAGACACAAACGAGATATTCGTAATATTTCAGTCTCATTGTTGGCAAAACTAAATAGTGATAATGCGCGTTTTTTCTATGAGAGCCCTAGTCTCAGCGCAGGTAAGGATCGAATGGGATATTATCGTTTAATAACAATTGGTTCTGGGTGGCGGGCTAATCCGTTAAATGAAATGACAAATAATGCATTTTTTGTCATAAAAGATCGACCTCACTTAAGGGCGCAGCCTCTACAGGCGAATGATTTTCCTGAATTTGGATCACATTTCTTTGCAGATAGGATAATGTTGAATGGATTTAAAGTATCTTTGTTGAACGCGGGTGAAAAGGTGTTTGGTAGTTCAACTATTATCAATAATCGAGTGTTTTTCTCTACTTATATACCAGAAATTGCGAACGATCAGAATAGTGCAGATTTGTGTGGTGAGTACCGAGGTAACGTGTCGTTATATGGCATCGATATTAGTACAGGTTTGGGGGTATTTGATTCTAGCGGGGGGATTATTGATTCAACGGTTAGTGGTTCACATGTATTAGAGGATCTTGGGTTGTCAGCTTTAGGTGATATTAACAGTGTTATGACGAGGGGCTCTATGAATGTCTTGTCCGGTTCTCAGTTTATGGGCGAGCTTGAAGTCCCCAAAAATGTGGTTCATAGGTTGTCCTGGCATGAGGCTGCTAGAGGGGAAAGGGTGTTTCAATTGTACCCAAGGGTGGATGAAAATAACTAGTACTTAAAATCACTTTTACAGGAGGTGTTTGTCTCGTTATGTTGTTCTTGGGTTCGAACCCTTCCCATTAGGCTGACTAATAAACGAACTGAAGTTGACGTTTTTTCTCCTGATGGACAGGTAATGAGGCTTCCCATTCTGCCCTTTAATGCACCTAGCGAGTTATAAGTGAAATAAGGTTGGTTACCATGCAGCGTTGAAGATGTTGTACTTGGAAGAAAAGCAATAATCTCATCGTTTTCTGAAAGTTCTCGGTCGTGATTGTTGTCAATAAATGCCATTACCCCCAGCTGCCATCTTTGATCGCACTGCCGGCCGTCTGTGCTTGGGCAGAGAGTGATAAACTTTCTTTGGCTGATAGCTGTACCGCGAGCGAGTTGAAAAATATCAAAAACCGTATTGGCTTTGCTATTAATTTGAGAGCGGCTGATCAGACTACCAAAAGAGGGTGCAGCGAAAGTAATGATAATCAGGGTTATGCTGATAACAACCATTAGCTCTAATAATGAGAAACCAGTGGTTCTATCTGGTGATGCTTGTTGTGATAGTTGGAGGTGTTGAGTAGATTTCATTTTTCTTCCTTGAACGCTATTATGCGTAAAGAAGACAGATAAAAGGCAAACAAATACTAAAAATCACTCGTCCTTATCAAGCCCCAGTTTCTTTAATCGGTAACGCAACGATCGAAATGTCATTCCCAGCTTTTTTGCTGCAGCGGTTCTATTCCAACGTGTTTCATCAAGCGCCTTTAAAATGGCTTGTTTTTCAATGTCAGTTAAATAATCTTCCAATGAATCGCCCATAGATGCGTCTAAAATGTCGTGATCATTTAACGCAAGAGCTTCGGTAGCATTGACTTTTCCGTTGTTAGGCAGTTGTAAGTTATCTGGGGTAATTGTCTCGTCATCGCATAGGGTTGTTGCCCGCTCTAAAATGTTCTCGAGCTCTCGTACATTGCCTGGAAAATTGTACTCTGATAATGCGGCCATTGCAGGCTCTGTTAATTTAATATTGTCGATTTTCCATTCATCAGCAAGGTTTTTTAGAATGTGCTGAGTGAGTAAAGGTATATCTTCACTTCTATCTCTGAGTGCCGGTACTGAAAGCTGGATAACATTGATCCGATAGAATAAATCTTGACGAAACGAACCATTGTCTACTAGCTCTTCAAGGTTTTTGTGAGTGGCGCTAAGGATTCTTACGTCAGTATTGATCTCTTTTTGAGTGCCTACAGGCCTCAC
>CAJXZM010000196.1 GCA_913063125.1 uncultured Gammaproteobacteria bacterium
CCTCTGCTAGGGACATTGACCCTACTTCTACCTTACAATTCGCGTTAGCTATCTACCATTAGCCCAAACGACTTAATCAGCAAGAGATAGGATTTCGAATGACGCCACTTTCACCTTCAGATCAACTTTTTCTTTGGCTAGAAAAACGCCAACAACCCATGCACGTGGGTGGATTACAGTTATTTTCATTCCCTGAAGGTGCGAGCGCCAAGTACGTAACCGAGTTAGCCGAGTCATTACGTGCATACTCCTGTCCACAAGCACCTTTTGATCAACATCTGGTGTCGAAATTTGGTCAATCTTACTGGGAAACAGACACTCACTTCGATTTAGAGCATCATTTTCGCCACGAAGCCCTGCCTAAGCCGGGAAGAATTCGAGAACTACTTGCTCGTGTTTCTGCTGAACACAGCAACCTTATGGACCGAGAGCGTCCTTTATGGGAAGTTCATCTTATAGAAGGTGTACGAGGCAAACGTTTTGCACTTTACTCAAAAATGCATCATTCGATGATTGATGGTATGTCGGGCATGCGCTTGTGTGCCAAGTCACTTTCCACAGACCCTGACGCTCGAGACCTGCCCCCCATATGGGCAATGCAGCCTAAAAAGAGTAAACACATATCAAAACCAAGCCCCACCGACCTTATTTCTAGCTTGGCGCAGTTTAGTGGTGCCGCTGGAAAGCAATTATCAACATTGCCGGCCGTTGCACGAGAAATCGCTAATTCCGTTAAGAAAGCCAAACGTGACCCTAATTACGTTTCCGTATTTCAAGCACCTCACTGTTTACTCAATGAACCCATCACCGGATCCCGACGTTTTGCCGCCCAGTCTTACCCTATTGAACGTATCAAGCGTATCGGTAAAGCATTTAATGCAACGGTAAATGATGTTGTACTAGCAGTCTGCGGCAGCGCGTTACGAGACTATCTTATTAGCCAACATGCGTTACCTGATCAACCATTAATCGCTCAAGTACCTGTCAGCATTCGCCAGGACGACAGCATTGGAGGAAATCAAATCGCGATGATTCTTGCTAACCTTGGCACTCACATAGCCGACCCTAGCAATCGAATTGAAGTTATAAAAGCGTCCGTAAATGAAGCTAAGCAACGCTTCAAGCAAATGACACCCGCAGAGCTGTTAAACTATACCGCCTTAACCATGGCGCCTTCAGCACTGAACATCCTAACGGGATTAGCCCCCAAGTGGCAGACCTTTAATGTTGTTATCTCCAACGTTCCAGGACCAAAAGAAACACTTTACTGGAATGGCGCTAAACTTGAAGGTATGTACCCCGTTTCTATCCCCGTGGATCGTGTTGCTTTAAATATCACGCTACTAAGTTATGTAGACCAATTAGAATTTGGCTTCACCGCTTGTAGAAGAACCCTGCCATCGATGCAACGTATGCTTGATTACGTTGAAAATGGCATTCATGAATTAGAAGTTGCGGCAGATATAAGTCACCGCTAACCAATAACATACCGGTAAATCACCATTTACCGATAAACGAATTTTTATTCGTAAACACTAGAGCGGAAGGTATCCTTCCGCCATAAAGAGGTCACTTTTTTTGTTTTCTGAACTCGCTCTACATGATTGCTTATTAAAAGCCACCACTAAACTTGGTTATACAAAAACCACTCCTGTGCAACAAAAAGCTATTCCTTTAGCAATGACAGGCAAGGACCTGCTCGTAAGCGCTAAAACCGGCAGTGGTAAAACCGCGGCTTTTTTACTGCCCTCATTACACCGTTTTCTGGAAAACCCTGCACCCAACAGCGGCACTCGCGCACTGGTCTTAGTTCCAACACGGGAACTGGCTCGCCAGGTAGTAAAACAATGCGAACAATTTGCGGAATTCACCACGATGAAATCGGCAATAATTATTGGCGGTGAAGATTTTAAATTTCAGAAATCGATGTTCCGAAAGAACCCTGAAGTCATCGTTTCTACACCGGGGCGCTTAGCAGAACATATAGACGCAGGTTCCATCGACTTTCATGACCTTGAAGTGCTTATACTTGATGAAGCCGACCGAATGTTAGAGATGGGCCTTATTGAAGATGTATTACGTATTACAAAATCCTGTAATCCTCAACGACAGACCCTGCTTTTCTCAGCAACATTAAAACATCAAGGTCTTAATGACGTTATTCACCAGTCGCTAAAAAACCCTGAGTCTCTTGTACTCGACAGCCACAAAGACAAACATTCACAAATCCAACAGCAAGTAATATTGGCTGATGATTATGACCACAAAGATAAATTACTCGCGTGGTTATTGGAACATGAAACGTATAACAAGGCCTTAGTTTTCACCAACAAAAAGGTACAAGCCTCACGCCTTTCTGGGTTAATGCGGTATAAAAATAACCGCGCAGGAATGTTACAAGGGGACCTCAGTCAAGAAGAGCGCAACCATGTTATGGGTTTATTCCGTAACCAACAAATTGATGTGCTTATCGCTACCGATGTTGCTGCTCGTGGTATCGATGTTGACGACATTGACCTTGTTATTAACTACGACATGCCGCGTAACGGCGATGATTACATTCACCGTATTGGTCGCACAGGCCGGGCAGACAATGAAGGTAGGGCTATATCCTTTGTCACCTCTTTTGAGTGGAACTTAAAAGCTGCGATAGAACGTTACATACGACATAATTTTGAAAAACGGACTATCGACGGTTTAGCAGGGCACTTCAAAGGCCCCAAAAAGGTTAAGAATTCCGGTAAAAAAGCCAGCGACAAGAAAAGAATCGATAGCAAAGACGGAGATAACAAAGACGAACCAAAAAACAAAAACCGGAGAAGAGACAGGAAAAACATAGGTAAACGCCGAACCCCTACAGAAAAGAGTGGGAGCGGAAAAACCGCCCACACACGTAGCGATGATGGGTTTTCGCCACCGAAGAAGCGGGTATAACCCCACACCTTCTACTCCAATGCATCAAGGATCTTATTGATAGACCTGTCAGCAATGATTGCGATGCGATCCCGCCCTAACATGGAGCTTCCACTAAAGCTCCATGTCATGCGACCATTAAATGTCGCTGCTGAAGTATTAAAGTAATTCAACACATTGGTATTGGTGGCGAATGCAAACTCCGTGATCCGCACAGGACAATTTTCAACTTCTATTTTCACCTGCCCTAAATTAGATACGGACAAGCCTTCTGGGTGCAAATTCCCTATCAATTCACTGAATTTAGCCATACTAGATTCCCCCATCATTCGTCCAAACTTGGCAAAACTCTCATGCACTGCGGGATGAAAGAAAGGTAATGGTGTTGCCAGTGTTTCTAACATCCGTTTATGAATATCTCGCGTTAACTGCCAAAAATCCGTATGACCATGCAATCGATGCAAACTTGTTGCGCCAGAGACAAAACAACCACAGTCCTCCCCAACGCTAGGGATAAGTTGCGCTCGTATATCCAACACCTGGGTACAACTTGTAGCATGAAAAAAACGTGCAGGAGAATCTTCAGCTACCGCTAATGACAACGCTGCATTTAACACGCATTGCACCGACGCCTTTTCTACTTTGGCCTTTTTGGCGATACGTTTCATTAATTCGGGTTCTAAAAATCGAGGCTCGACAATAAGTCGCTGCTCTGAAAGTGGTACCTCATGTTTATTTCGAAGCCCCATGGGTAAACCAACACGCCGCATAAACTTTACCGATGCTTGAACGGTTTTCCATGCAGTACGCAAGCCATCATTTTCAGCGTAATGTTCCATACTCGGAATGCGGTCACCGTAATACTCAACAGGGGGAAGAGGTAGCAACCCTGCCGCCTCACCTGCATCCATTTGCGCTAATGATTGTTGAATATCTCTTAATAAAAAAATAGCAGACTTACCGTCACAAATTGCATGATGATAGGTAGTAATAAGCGTGGATTCTTGGTGGTTATGTTTTATCAGTAAACAACGAATAAGTGGGCCAGACTTTGTATCAAATGCGGTATTTAACTCAGTTTCAAGCAAGCTCCATTCTTGACCAGATGCTTGATCTAACACCTGTAAATGAATGTCCCCTGTACCTTCTCGAAACCAAGGTGCTCCTTGACCATCCGTTTCAATATAAACCCGAAGTAATGGGTGGCGTTGCTGCAATGCACGCAATGCAAAACGTAACACATCAACATCCAGTACGCCTTCTAACCGAACAATTGAGCCAAAATTTAACGGTGATACAGAATCAAACCGCCAATACATATCCTCCGTTGCTCCTAAAGGACGTTCTATTGCCGATTGTTGACCTGATGTCATCACTTACTCCCTACGACTATACAGTGGTAACCGATTCTACCAGACATTGCATTCAGCTGAATACAGAAGCCTTCTCTATAGCGTAGGGTGAGATTGACGAGCGTCAAGACTTGTCATTACTTCTCATTATTTAGTGATGATGACCACCAACACCATGGGCATGACCATGGGATACTTCCTCTGCTGATGCCTCTCTAACACTTTTTACATCCACATCAAACGTCAACACCTTACCCGCTAGTGGGTGATTACTATCAACATCAACATTAAACTTGCCCACCTTAACAACGGTGACTTGCTTAGGTCCTTTTTCTGTTTCTACAGCAACAATCTGACCGACACGTAGTTTTGCTTTCTTCTTCACATGAAGATGCTTAATAGGGATTCGCTGTTGATTTTCTTCATTACGTAAACCATAGGCATCTACTGGTTGAATCGTCACACTAAAGCTCTCTCCAGCGGCCTTACCTTCCATTGCCGTCGCTAAACCACGAATAACCCCACCATGTCCATGCAAATAGGCAACAGGCTCTCCGCTGTGAGAGTTTTCCATCTCTTTACCCTCTTCATTAGTGAGCTTGTAATGAAAGGTCACCACTTTATCGGTACCTATGGTTAAGGCTGACTCTTGTTCTTCACTCATAATACTTCCTCAAACTTTGATCGAATTTGCGGGCTATTATCTGTCCAGACTGCTGTGATAGCAATATTAGGTGGTTTTTTTTGCTCTTGGCTTTCGTTTTTTCCGATAAGTTGGTTTGCTAGCCTTTATACCCCGCAATCCTTGAGGCAAACCGGCCAAACTCTGAGTAATTAGCTGCCCTAAACTATTCGTGAGTGGCGTCATAAAGCTTTCATAGTTAACTTTTCGCAAACTAATCGCCTCCAACGTTGATTCCCACTGCGCGGTCATATCAGGTGTTGTAGCAGAGCTTGGCAAACTACCAATCAGTCCTCGCCCTGCAGCGGTAGAACGAATTTGTTTGCCTTGACGCGTCAAATAATCCCGCTTAAACAACAAATCTAATATCCCCGCTCTCGTCGCCTCCGTACCCAAACCATCAGTATCCTTTAACACCTTGCGAATCGCTTGATCCGTAACAAAACGGGAAATCCCTGTCATCGCGGCTAATAATGTTGCATCAGTGAAATATTTTGGCGGTTGCGTTTGTTTATCTTGCAGTTCACCTTTTTCACAATGCAATATTTGCCCTTTTCGTAACACTGGTAATGACGGGGTACTTTTATCATCTTTAGCCTCTTTTGCACCGACAGAGTAAATAGCCTTCCACCCTTCTACAATTACCTGATTAACCTTAGCAACAAATAAACCACCTTCAATATCAATATTTACAACTGTTTCTTGATACTCATGTTTAGGGTAAAACTGAAACAGGTACTGACGCGAAACCAGTCCATAGATTTGTTTTTCTTGAGTCGACAGGCGCCCCGTATCCATCCTTTTCTGCGTAGGGATAATAGCGTGATGAGCAGAAACCTTTTCATCATTCCACGCCTTGCTTTTAATACGAATATCCGCATTAAGTGTGGCAGTGCGCAACGTATCCATATTGGATTCAATCGCTAATATGACAGAAGGAGCCTGCTGGAAATGCTCCTTGGGTAAATAGCGACTATCAGAGCGTGGATAAGTAATTAATTTATGCTTCTCGTATAAGCTCTGGCACACGTCCAATGCATCTTTCGCAGACATCCCAAAACGTTTAGCCGCATCAATTTGTAATGCCGACAAGCTATAAGGTAACGGTTGTAACTGAAATTTTTTCTTTTTCTTTTGCTCCATGACCGTCGCTGGCTTGTCAGTAATACGACGCACCACGTTCTCAGCCAAACTCCGATTTAATACTCGACCATCTTCATCTTGATGAGGTTCGCATGCTTCGCTAGGCATCCACTTTGCGGTAAAACAATCACCTTTTTTTGTTTTCAGATGCGCTAAAACATCGTAAAAGGAGATAGAAACAAAATTTTCTATCTCTTTGTCTCGCCGAACAACTAACCCCAAAATAGGTGTTTGTACCCGCCCTACCGATAATAACCCAGCGTAGCCTACCTTTTGCCCTTGCAAGGTATAGGCCCGAGTCATGTTAATCCCGTATAGCCAATCGGCCCGTGATCGAGCGAGTGCCGAAACCGATAACGGCATAAATATTTGATTGTCTTTAAGATCATTGATTGCGCGCTTTACAGCAGGGCGATTTAGATCACTGATCAGACAGCGCTGAATACTCGACTTTTTCTGACCTTTAACGCCCAAATGATCAATCACTTGATCAACCAACAACTGTCCTTCGCGATCCGGGTCACCGGCATGCACCAGTTGATCAGCTTCTTTCACTAGTTTACGTAATACACTGAGCTGCTTGCGTGTTTTCGGTTTTGGCTTTAACTGCCACCGCTCAGGAACAATAGGTAAATCTTCTGTACGCCAACGTTTGTAAGCTGGATCATAGGTTTCAGGCTCGGCCTGTTCCAACAAATGCCCGATACACCAACTAACACAGTCTCCATTACCCGCGCGAATAAACCCATCGCCCTTTTGATGCGGCCCAGGTAATACATCGGCAATTGCTCTACCCAAGCTTGGCTTTTCTGCAATATATAGCTTCATATCAACCCCACCCACCACAAAACAACTGTATAATTACCCAGTATACTAGACAAAGAACTAGGTCATTGGCAAGAATTTGATGCAAAAACATTCCAATAACCTGTTAATTGATAAAGGTGTGAGCGTTTATTACATTTGGGTAGTACAACACTTTTTCCCCATTCAAAGTGCTGTACTTTTGTCGCCCCATAGAACAACGGACGTCTATTATGAAACAACGTTATCTCGCTTTCTTTTATCTGTTTATTTTAGCTGTAAGTTTTCCCATAAGTGTTCACGCAATTCCAGCGTTTCCAGGTGCAGAAGGTTATGGGGCTGAAACCGTGGGCGGCAGAGGCGGTAATGTTGTTAAAGTTACTAACTTAAATGATAGCGGGGCAGGCAGCTTCAGACAAGCTGTTGAGGCACCCTATAGACATTGGCATTACGGCACATACAAATATGAAGCCCTCGATGTATATCACGCGCGGCTTGAAGCATCCGGGCATAAAATTGTTGTGTTTGATGTATCCGGCATTATCAATCTTGAATCCAGTTTACGTATTTCCCGTCCTTTTTTAACAATCGCAGGCCAAACTTCACCAGGCGGTATTTTAGTCACTGGATACCAAACCACCATTCAAGCCCATGATGTTATCATGAGGCATATGCGGTACAGAGTTGGCTCTCACCGCATTACCAACGGGGCAGATCCCGAAAAGCTGGATTCATTTGATATTCTTGGGATCGGCTGGAACGGAAACGACGACGTTTATAATGTAATTATTGACCATTCGTCTTTTAGCTGGGGAGTAGACGAAACCTTTACCGTATCTGGCGGAGTGAATAACACGACGATTCAATGGTCCATCATCTCAGAAGGGTTAAGTCATGCAGGCCATCCAAAGGGGGAGCACAGTAAAGGCTTAATGGTTTCCGGAAAATGTCAAACTGCCTGCCCAGGAACAACAATTTCCCTTCATCATAACTATATAGCGCACAACAACGCGAGAAGTCCGCTGATATCCTCTCCGGAAGGTGTTGATATAACGGCTAATGCTATTAATAACGTAATATATAATTGGAACGGTGGATCTTCTCCTCAAAGTGAAGGCTCGACAAAAATTAACTGGGAACATAATTACGCAAAACAAGGGGTGAACTCCAATGACTATTCGTTTGAAGTTCAACATTCAATTCCTTTTCTACCGGCCGTTCCGCAAATATATGTTTTTGGTAACATCGGTTCCACTCGTTTAAGTCAATCTGAGCCCCAATGGAATGTGGGCACTCATTGGCGCAATATTTTGTTAGATGAATCTTTTCGAAAGTTGTCCCCCTGGAATACGCCCGCCATTACCACAACCACCATGTCTGACACCTATGCATTAGAAGTGTTAGCAACCGTAGGGGCAACAAAGCCCTTTCGAGACAGTGTCGATTCGCGAGTAATAGAAGAATTTTCCTATGGCACAGGCAGCATTATCGATGATATAAAATTTCCAGAGGACTTCCCTGTTTTTACCTCACCAATACCGCCTATAGATAATGATAACGATGGCATGGCAGATGCTTGGGAGCGTAATAATAATTTGGATACGTCCATTGATGATTCAGCAAACATTACTGCAGATGGCTATACGAATATTGAAAAGTATTTGCATCTATTGGCAGGTAATATTATTGCAACAGAACCAACAGAGAGCGACCTTTCGGTTGAACTCACAGCCATTAACGGAAAATTCGATAAAGAGACTGAAACCATTTCTTATCGGGTGGGCGTAAGCAACATTTCATCAAGTACTGCTTTTAATGCAACCTTGATCCATACACTACCATCAGAAGTAACCATTTCGTCATTGGTAACTGAGCAGGGTATCTGTGATGATATCGCGCTGACTTGTAATTTAGGGGCTATAGCAGCTAACCAAACTATTTTTGTAGAGGTTGTTGTTTCTACGATTAACAAAAATAAAATGGCATTCTCTGCTACTGTTACGTCAAATACTAAAGACAGTGATCTTGCTAATAATCAATCGACAAAAAGATTTGGTGGTTCTATTGGTTTTTTGGCTCTCTCGATATTTGTTCTGTTAGTATGGGTAAGAAACAAAGTAAGCGATCCACGAATCCCGCGCAAAATATTGACCTTCAAATAGAGTTTTCCGAGTTCGAGTTGGGAGATCAAGCAAAGGCTGTTGGAGCTCGCTGGAATAAAGGATAAGAACTTTGTGAACCCTCTTTTTATAAAATCAGAAAATTGGGGCTGGAATTAGAAATGATTAACATGCCCCCTAATATACGTAGTTTAATATGGACAGGTATGGCTATATTTAGAAAAATTACCAGTTCTGGATATGAGCTGTATTCAGCTGTTATAAATATTTCGTAAAAATGGATTTTGAATGGAAGATAATATAAGCAATTTGAGGGTTTTTCTAAAGATATTACCCTACATATCAGTCATCGCATTCTTGGGTGGTATCTCTGGAATTTGCGCAGGCTTCTATTCAGGATCGAATTTCGTGATGCTACTATCTTCGGGCCTTATATCTTCAGCGCTGCTTTATTCTTCCTTAGTCAAAAACAATCAGATGCTTCTAATATTTTCAATAGTATTCGCAACAATGCCATTTAGAGGGTTATCAACACTGAATATGAACAGTTGGTTTTTATCCCATATTTCTTGGGGACCAGGTGTAGCAATAGTCTTTTTCATAATGACCCTTCCAGCGCTAATACTTAGAAAAAGAATTATTCAGCTTCGAGAACAGAAGGTAGAGTTTCTCGGTTAAGTTAGGGTAAACTACAAGCATTAAAGTATGGATTGCATCGCGCAACAAAACCCAGCACTGCCCCTAAACCTGGGCTTTATATGCACTTTCTTGTCATTCGCTAGTAGTTATCGTCTAATCACAACATAGTGTTCGACGGGATTCTCCTACAGCGGACTTACACCCAATTTTTTTCAATCGAACGATCATGAGCGTTAGGAAAAAAAAGAGGTTAAATAGTGTCTATTCGACTAATATCGGAAAATTCATGGGATAGAATCCTAAAAATTCAAGAAGAGGCTTATACAGAGCTTACACCTGAAGATGCAAATATCCTTAAAAGTAAGTGGCTTTCAGCACCTAAAACTTGTGCTGTATATTTAAACCATGATAATAAGATATTAGCTTACTTATTAGCGCATCCGTGGGCAAGTGAAACACCGCCAAAATTACATGAAGACTCCCCTATAACGAATAGTTCAAACCTATATCTACACGATCTAGCTTTAGCTAACGAAGCGAGGGGTAAAGGTATAGCCAAGGAATTAGTAAAAAACCTAATAGATAATGCCAAAATTCAAGGCTACTCTAAAATACTATTAGTGGCAGTTCAAAATTCAACAGAGTTTTGGGCTAAGTTTGGCTTTTTAGATATACCCAATGTAGTGATTTGTCCAAGTTATGGCAATAGTGCGAAGCTAATGGCGCTAGAGTTAAAAGCATAACAAAAAAGTCACAACGATCTAATATACTCCGCTTGATTATTGTACGAAAAATGCTCGTAAAAATCCAAACATAGCCCTTGGGCGCGCCCCGTATCAATAAGATCGCACTAGTCTCTAACTATCGAATCAACACGAATTTAAACTAAGAGCAGTTATAAAAATACGGAAGTTAATCTTGGGATACTACGCAGTACGCTTCGTCGCATTTGGATTTTTTGGCACAAGATATGACGACCAAACGTTAATACCATACGGTGTTATGGTCTATGCAAAACCTAGCATTAACGTTGCACTATTTTAGTTGATTCCGAATTCTTCTAGGAAGTGGTAATGTTTGAAGTTAAGGGGCGCATACCACGCCATAGATAACGATGCTCTCGCCTTTAACAAGGCAATCAACGGGAATAAAAAAGGATTTTATATGAGTTATATAGTCACCAAGTGTACAATAAAAAAATCGTTTTTCGTTCTATTGGCAGTATCAATTTGTTCAGCACATGCTGGCAATGGCAATGGCGATGGCGATGGCGATGAAGTAGACATGAAAAAAGGTGATTTCCCTTGGGAGTTAGTTATAGTAAATAAAAGAATCAATGGGTGTATTTATCAAAATACCTTTTATTCACAAGGCTCAATTTTGATAGAGGAAACACTACCGCGAAAGTGTAAGATTGATCCGAATAGAGATGGTTATTGGTCAGAGTTAGGGAATAGAGAGCTAGAACTCTATGAGTCTTCGGTTAGAGCACAGCAGCAACTTGAATCTGAATCAATGAGCATTAGAGGTAAATCACTAACAAAGTTTGAAATTGCCGTCATTAGAGGCATGCGAAGACAAGGAAAGTAAGGGTAACAACCTCGTCAAAGCACGTCATCCTGCTGGCTGGCCTTATTACACGCCAGCATAATTAGACACCTCTATTAAGATTACCATCAGGGTCTGTAAAGTAGGCCGAATTGATTTTTCCGGTGGCACCAGTTCTTAGAACTGGCCCCTCCGTTATCTGTACGCCTTTATTCTGCAACTTGCCTACATCTCAACGCAACTCATATTATTCAAATAACGCGGCACCGAATAGCCCAAGGTTACCGCAAGCTCCTTTGCTCTTTGGCCAAGTTGTTTATCATTTAACGTATTTTTGCGCTTTCCCGCAAAGATAATCCAATTCCCACTGTTTGTCGTTGATACTCGAACCTCCGCAAAAACCTCTCCAATCACCCGTAAGTTCTCTTTATCCCGGCGATGATCATTCCAACAATTCAGTACTAACCAACCATCATCAGTAAGCAACTCATGACAACGCTCTAAAAACCAAGGCGTTAGCTGCTGAGGGTCTAACCCATCAGCACCATACATATCAGCAAGAATCAACTGAGCGGG
>CAJXZM010000197.1 GCA_913063125.1 uncultured Gammaproteobacteria bacterium
CTGGGCAGCGCTCGTGCAATGTTGGTTCCGGCAGTGACGGTACCAATATCAATTATTGCCACAGCGATAGCGCTTCTTGTTCTTGGATTTTCGGTTAACTTACTGACGTTGTTAGCCGTCGTGTTAGCGATTGGATTGGTGGTTGATGATGCCATTGTAGTTCTGGAAAACATTGTCAGACGTATGCAGGAATATGATGAGCCACCACTGTTAGCTGCTTATCGTGGAACACGGCAGGTTAGTTTTGCTGTTATTGCAACGACCTTAGTATTAGTAGCAGTCTTTGTTCCTATTGCTTTTTTACAGGGTGATTTAGGGCGGCTTTTTTCTGAGTTTGCACTAACAATGACCGCGGCGGTTTGTTTTTCTTCCCTTATCGCGCTTACACTTTCACCGATGTTGGCGTCAAAACTATTGAAAGCTAACGAAACTCCAGGGGTTATAGTGAGTGGCGTTGATTCGGGTTTTAGACGTGTAAGAGCTATTTACAGTAAGGCGATACTGTTTTGTTTGCGATGGCCCATTGTAGTAATCGTGGGGTTTGTGGGCTTATTGGTTGTGACCTTTTTTATCTTTAAAGATATCCCTTCTGAGTATGCGCCGAAAGAAGATCGCGGGGCATTTTTTGTGCTTGTCTCCGGCCCTGAAGGGGCTACGTATGAATATATGGAACAATACATGGATGAAATTGAGACACGTATGATGCCTTATGTTGAGACCGGAGAAATTGTTCGATTATTACTTAGGGCTCCACTGGGTTTTGGAAGCATCGAAAATTTTAATCGCGGAGCTATCATTGTGTTACTCAGCGAGTGGTCTGAGCGGCGTAATGGTTTTGAAATCATGAATGAGATTCGGGGGAAGCTACAAGACTTACCCGGCGTTCGAGCATTTCCTGTGATGCGTCAGGGTTTTGGTGGACGTGCGCAAAAACCGGTGCAATTTGTCATTGGTGGTGGAACCTATGAGCAACTAGCAGAATGGCGAGATACACTGACCGAAAAAATAGCGGAAGATAACCCTGGTCTAGAGAATATGGATTGGGATTACAAAGAAACTCAGCCGCAATTAAAAGTGCATATTAATTATGATCGTGCCGCGGATTTGGGTGTGTCTATCAGTACCATTGGTCGAACATTAGAAACCATGCTGGGGTCGCGTCGTGTCACTACGTATATTGATCAGGGTGAGGAATACGACGTTATTCTTGAGGGTGATAGGGATAAACAACGAACCCCGGCAAGTTTGCAGAATATCTACGTAAGATCAGATCGTTTAGGGACATTGGTGGCACTTTCAAACCTGGTTACGTTAGAGGAATTTGCTGATTCTAATGCGTTAAATCGCTACAATCGTGTAAGGGCATTAACGTTTAAGGCAAACCTGTCGGATGACCTACCGTTAGGTGAAGCACTAGAGTACCTAGAAAGTCAGGTGAGAACGCATTTACCCGGTGATGTTATTATCGATTACAAGGGACAGTCTCGGGATTTTAAGTTCTCCGGCGAAAGTGTGTTGTTTATTTTCTTTTTGGGAATATTGATTACCTTTTTAGTGTTAGCTGCTCAATTTGAAAGTTTCGTACATCCATTTATTATTATGTTGACGGTGCCATTAGCCATGGCCGGTGGATTGCTGGGTTTGTATGTTACCGGTAGTTCGCTCAATGTGTATTCTCAAATTGGATTGATGATGCTTGTAGGTTTAGCATCAAAAAATGGCATCTTAATTGTTGAGTTTGCAAACCAATTAAGGGATGAAGGGATGCATTTCAAGGAGGCTATTCTAGAGGCGGCTGAGGTAAGGTTTCGACCTATCGTTATCACCGGTATAACAACGGCAGCCGGGTCAGTACCTCTTATTATATCCAGTGGCGCGGGAGCAGAAACTCGTATGGTGATTGGTATCGTGGTATTAGCAGGCACACTTTCCGCTATTGTTTTTACCCTGTTTGTTGTGCCGGTTGCGTATGAGATATTGGCTCGGCGTACCGGATCTCCTGGAGATGTTGCGCGGAATTTGGAGACGCAAGAGCGTGACACGGCCCACAAAGAATAAGCTCTCCGCGTTAGGGTCTAACCTAGGTTAGTGACCAAGCTACGTTGGAAAAATAGCAGGAATGGAAAAGTAATGGTTGGCCAGTAGAGCTAATATTCTGGCAAGCCATTTGTTGAGTAGAAATATGAGCAAACAGATTCACAGTGAAAGAATGAACAGGGTAGTACAGCACATTGAAGATAATCTTAATGTAGACGTTGATATTAAGGCGCTTTCAGAAATTGCATTCTATTCTGAGTTTCATTTTCATCGTTTATTTCGTTCATATGTGGGTGAAAGTGTATATGGATACCGGAAAAGGTTATTGCTAGAACGCTCGATAAAGCAGTTGTTATATTCTAGTGAAACGATTACTGAGATCTCATTTAAATGTGGTTATGATAATCAATCATCCTTTAATAAAGCATTTAAACGTCAGTTTTCTTATACGCCGAGCCAAGTACGTCAGCAAAGGGTTTCGATTAGTACAACAATTATCAAGCCAAATACTGAACGGACTATTGAAATGAAACCAGAAATAAAGAATATTGAAAATATACGCGTTATTGGTGCCAGAGAAACGGGTAGTTATGCTGAAGCTGCTCCTAAGGCGTGGGGTAGGATTATGAAGTTTGCCTATTCCAATAAATTGATGGACAAAGATGTTAGGTCAATTGGGATTACTCACGACGATCCCAGTGTTACTGAGTCTGATAATATTCGATATGATGCGTGTTTAGATCTTGGTGAAGATATAAATTTAGATATAAATGCAATTGTTAATAGTGATGATATTAAAAATAAAAGTAACCTGAAACAATACACTATTTCTGGGGGTAGCTATGCGGTGTTTCTCCATAAGGGTGTTTATGAAGGCTTGCAGCAATCCTATGCTTATATTTTTAATGAATGGCTACCGGAAAGTGGCCATTCATTACGAGATGAGAATACGTGTTTTGAGATATATTTAAATAGAGATCCAAGAAAAACTAAACCAGAGAACCTGAGGACGGAAATTTATATTCCGCTAAGTTTATAGTTGAAACTATAAAACGGGCATGGTTGCTTTATTCTAATAAAGCAACCATGCCCGTTTTTCCATCCACTGCCACGCGATCACCAGTCTTGATCATTCGAGTGGCACCTTCGGCACCAACAACAGTAGGTAAACCGTATTCTCTAGCAACAACAGAGCCATGCGATAGAAGTCCCCCAACTTCAACAACTAACGCTGCAGCATTTATAAAGAGAGGGGTCCAGGCAGCATCGGTGACAGGAGCGATCAAAATCTCCCCCGGTTCTACTTTGTTTGCGGTGCGAGGATCCATGACTACCCGCGCCTTACCTTCTATTTGACCTGGGTACACGCCCATGCCCGTAAGGTGTTTATTGTTTTTCATGGTATCAAGAGTAACTGGTTTTGCTTCATATCTAATGAGCTTCGGCATGCAAAGTTGTTTTGACCATTCGAATTCTTGTTGGCGGGTAGTAATAATTTCTTGAGATCGCCCGGCTGAAACCTTACCGTAAATAAGGTGTTGTATCTCTTTCCAGGTTAGGAAATAGATGTCTTGTGTATCATCTAAGTCCCCAGAGGCGACTAAGCGTCGTGCCAATTCCTGAAAGGTTCTTCTGGCACTATCTTCTCGCAGTGTTATGTAGTTTTTGATCACTTCTCGTTTCTCAACGAAATGGCGAACGAAGCTCAGTAGAGGTTTGAACAAACTGCGCGTCACGATATTTAGCTGGCCGAGACAGGATTTACTGTTCTCGATACTAGCTTTTTTCTGCTGTTGTTGAATGGTAAAAGGGGAAACGGTACCAGGAAGTAGAAAGTTTCTAATCATTCCTATTACCTGGCCAGGTTCGTCCCGCCAGCATTTACTCATTAGTTCATTTTCGCCAATGCCCCTATGACCATGCTTGGCAAGAAACTGATGTAGTTCGCCTATAAATGATTGTGCGACAGGTACTGTACAGCTGAGTAAGGATTGATAGGTTTCATGATCATTATTATTGTCAAAAATAGAGGTTAAATTCTCATTGCTCAAAATGATCTGTGCGAGATTGTAAATATCAAAGGAAGGTTCTGCACTGGGTAGGACGCCAATTCCCGTGATGAGGGATGCTGCAAGTGTCCCGTTATTATCATCGAACCATCTCTCTGTGAGATTTCTAATGATACCGAAACCGACACCTGCAAACGTGGATACCCAAATATGAATAACTGACAGTTCACCATAGGTCTCGCTAAAGGCGAGGCTGTCAATGAGAGACTTACTATCTTTGGATTGAATGTCTTTATCACGAGAGTTTTCTAGGAAATTATGGATGTAGCTCTCTGCCCACAAAATCCTTTTTCTGTTATTAAGAAAATTGAATAATCCTAGGCTACATATTTTTAGAAAATGATAAATACGTAAGGGGTGGAAATCTTTTGTAGTAAAGCCGGACGTTTTTGTTTTTGGTGGCCCGATAAACTCTTCCAGATAAAGGTCAGGAGAGAGTCCTGGGGTTGCGATGGCGGTTTCTGTGAAATAGGAAATGCGTATATAGGGGCGATAATAGAATAGCCCTAACGACTGTAATTGTTTTAATGGGTCGGGTTTCTTATTGATGACACCCATCTCGTAAAGCTGCTGTGTAAAAGCATAGTCAATTGTCGGCGCGACACGGCTCCAGGTCAGTGGTGTGATGCAGCCAGGTAAGATTTCACTGATGTTGCCATTGGTGTAAAGAGGGTAGTTTGGATCAATAGCAGTATTAAATGTTGGTACCCAGTTATCGGGTGGTGTTGACGGCGTCTCATTAACAGTACTGGTTATAGGGCGTGACTGTAGTAAATAGACCTTGTTATCTGAAATGGCCCATTCTATATCAACACAATGCCTGTTATCTGTTTCTACTTGTTGAGCAAGGGATGCAACCATTTTAGCCTGTTCTTCGTTGATGCAGAGTATCGCTTGCTCTTCCGATGAGGTTTCAACCTCTTCGCTTCCGCCCGGTATACGCACCGTCTTGAGTTTCTTGCTGCCGATTTCACTCGATAGAATACTATTGTTGGGTTTGTTGATGATAAATGTGTCAGGTGTAGCAACACCGCTGACAACGGATTCCCCTAAACCAACGTTCGCGTTAATCACAATTTCATTGTTATTGCCGTTTAGCGGGTTCATGGAAAAACATACGCCAGCAGCATCGGCATTAATCAACTGCTGAATTACCACAGCTGCTCGGTTATCGATAATATTTCGATCGCGTTTATATTGAATCGCATTGCTATTAAAAAAAGATGCCCAGCAATGGCGTATCGCTTGGCTAATTTCAGTGAGCCCAGAAACACCAAGTACAGTATCGTACTGGCCTGCAAAGCTGGCTCCCTTCATATCTTCTGCTACAGCAGAAGAACGGACCGCCCATAACGAAGATGACGGGTGTTGCTTTAGTTGAGCTTCGAGTTCTTGCAATAAACGTGTAGGTAGACTGAGTTGGCGTATGCTGGCTTGAAACGCTTCAATTCGCTGATAGAAAATTGATTCATCCTTATTCTCAATATCAATCAAGAGTTTATCCAGTTGCGCCAACAAATTATGAGTCTGACAAAATTCTTTAAATACCTCAGTGTTAACAACAAAACCGGGTGGAACGGGCAGTTCGCGTTGTATTAGCTCTGCGAGTTGGCTACCTTTGCCTCCGGTTAATGAAGACTGAGTTGCCTTAATGTCTGAAAGTTGAATGATCATGGATAAAGTTGCCCCATAAATTCTGAAATGCCGGTGCTTGACTGTCCGTTCCAATGAAATAATGCAAGCGCTTCATTGACCTGTGCTGTTAATCCTTCGGTTGTGTGTAATACCGGGAAATTTATATCGGCTTCGCCTGTGATGGTTAGCTGCGTACCATTTTCTAACGTTAAAAGGAGGGAAAACGTTTTTGCCCATTTATTGGTGTCATCGTATTTGGCATCGAGGGTCCAATTCTTTAGAGGGTGACATTCACCTTGGTAATACACGTGGCCACCAATGGCTTGAAAACCCAAAAATTCTACGCGGGTTGCGTTGAACGCAAGGTCCTCCCCAAACTGACAGGAAAACCACTGCCAGCTATTGATAACTCGCATGTCTCTGACGCCCCATGAATGATCGCGTTGACCGGTACCGCTAAACTCGTGGGGTTGATCATCAATGGTAATGACACCGTTAACAAAGCCGGCTTGTTCATAGTGGCTGGCCCCGCTCATTACGAGGATTGATGAGAGTTTTTTGATACCAAGTGCTGCATGACTAAGCAGATACGCGGGGTTTAGCTTTTCCAGGAGGCGCCTAAAGGATATTCCCCTAATTTTCATCGCACGGTGAAAATCAAAGGGGGGGTGATAGCACGTAAAGGTGAGGTTAATGTTGACTTCCCGTGAAGGCAGTTTACTTAATGTTATTTTGTGAAAATTGCTAGCGTCATTGGGGTCATCAAAAACATAAACTGGGCCTGTATAGGCGATTTTCCATACCTTGAATGGCTCCACGCAGGTAAGTGAAATACTCTGGGCCTTAACCGGACTGCCAACGTCTTTTTGATATTGCGACTCATCACAATAGCGGATAAATCCAGCCTTACCATCCGGAAAATAAAAGATAATAAAACCATCTCGATGACCTTGGTTGGGGGAGTGTCCAATTCGGATGGCTCCACCCCAAGATGGCGTGTTTTGATGAGTACTATTGGCTGAAGGGTCACACATGAAATTAAAATAGAGCGATTCGTTCCAATACCGGTGCTGTCCTGGCGGATGTAGTCCTTCATCTTTTTCGGAAATCATGGTTAACCCTTAGTAAATCCTTAGTAAACTCGTAATAAATTGATAGTCATTAACATCGCTTCTTTCTTGGGGGAATCTCAAGGTACACGAGCGATCACAAAGCTGTTAAGGCCATCGCTACAATCGAATATCTCAGTTTGGTATCCCGCTTTTCGTGCGGCTGCTGCAACGTCTGTCTTGCTCCATAAGGGATGAGGTTCTCCCAGCATGGCATCAAGCATTGCCCCGCTATCTCTGAACCAAGGGGCCATTCCAAGGTTGTCGGAGAAGGGTTCCCAAAGGATGACATAGCCACCGGAAGTAATGACTTTTCTGGCTTTTTCTAGATATTCAATACCATGCTCTGGTCCACAATAGGCGAATTTCCGAATAAGGAATAAAAGATCGTACTCTTCCACCTGTCCCCATTGATCCAAGTTGGCATCTCCGGAGTTCGTCACAACCTCAATAGGTGGGCGAGGTAATCCATAGGTTTTAGATATTTCGGGTAAGTGTTCGATAAGTTGTGCAAGGCAAGAAACCGTAACGTTCACCTGAGGGTTTTTCTTCATGACAGCGGTAGCGCTGCTGATGCCTACCATGCCACATAGCATATTGTTGACATGAGATAGGTCGAGAGAGGAGGCGAGTTCATTAACCGCAGGCGCTAACATAGCGTTGGTAATTCTGACGTAATTCCCAATTAATGGGTTCTCGGGATTGTATACCTTTAGCTCTGGATGGCCGTCATTACCTCGTAAAACTTCGGGCAAATCAGCCCAATATTTCCAGGTGCCGTTCATGAACTCGATAAAGCCTTTTGCAACACTGAGTCGATTTTCGACAGGAGATCGGGTGTCTAAAAATACTTCCATAGCGACTTGGCTATTTACATACGTTCTCTTTCCTTTTACGTCCTTAATATCAATTAACCCCGCAGAGGCATTTGCATTTAGTAGTACCTCTGCTGCGTTTTCTGGCATTTTCAGGAATAGAGATATATCGGTAAGGGACTGTGGGGTAGGAAGAAAGGCGTGAAGCTCAAGTTTAGTGGCCGCCCCTACCGCCGCCGCAGTTTGATAGGAGCTAAGAACTTTCATTAATTTGAACGCATCACGGGCATACTTGATAGGTTTGGGAACCTGTATTTTTGGCATAACCTCATCGGTAGCTTGTAGAAAGTTTAGTGAGGCAGCGATAACTTTACTTTGAACGTTTTGTCTTAGGCTCATCATTCATATCCCAGGAAGTTCGGTGTTTTAAGTTCGTACTCAAAATCATCTAAATTGCCGTGTCTTGGTATTGGTCCGACCAATTTAGGCTATTGCTTGGAAAAGAAATTGTCAATATCTATTTTGTATTCTGGGTTGATAACGGTCTAAAAGGGCTTGGTGATTGCCATATACATAATGGTAGGGATAGTAATGGCGACCGTTGGCGTGGCAATTTTAAGGAAGTTTTCTTGGACGATAATGGCCTTATTATAGGCTGCAAGCCCCTGTTTCTTATTACTAATGGTAGGGGGGACATAGAAGTGAGAAAGCCAGGTGTCGATAATCTCCATCGGAATAATAATTAAGACAACAATGCCTAATTTCCAATAGAGCCAGCCTGACGTAATATCCCAGTTGGCGAGCATAACAAGCGATATTCCGGATAATATCACCAATGGAAAAGCGATATGCTCAATCTTTAAGACATTATTGAAATGGTGTCGCACCCAGTCGTCTCGCCTGACGAGTTCTTCATTGTTATGATCGCTATCGATGCGTTCTTTCCGTGAAACAAGCACAAACCAAAAGGCACCGATAGCGGACCCTGCCCACAACATTACACACACTAAATGAAAAAATTTCACGATTAAATACATAGATTTATTCACATTTAATAGTTTTTATAGTCGTATAACAAGATTTTCTAAAAAAACTCATGCTATACTCGATTTTTGTTTGGTCGGACCAATTCAGGTTATGGGGTCAATAATTAAATGTCAACATTGAATAAAGATAAGCTTCAAAGTGAAACCGTTTTTGATGAACTAAAAAGGCAGATCATTGGAGGTGAGTATCCCGCAGGGTCGAACTTACCGTCAGAGCGAAACTTAAGTGAGGTTTTGGGTGTTCACCGCAGTACGGTAAGGGAGGCTATTAAGCGCTTGGAGCAAGTTCGCTTGGTTCAAACTAGTAGAGGAGGGGGCTCGAAGATTCAAGATTTTAAACATACGGCGGGTATGGATCTGTTGCCATCTGTGATTTTGAGGTCAGACGGTACGATTGATAGTGATGTCATTTTACATCTAACAGAGATGCGGCAAGATTTGTTGCCTATTATTGTCGAAAGAGCGATTGAGCGTAACGGTGAAACACTAGCGGAATTGTTGGCTGAAATTATTGAAAGTATGCGTGAAGCAAAGGGCGACCTAGAAATAATTCAATCTCTATGTATTAACTTTTGGGATAGCTGTATTGACTGTGCAGATAACTTGGCTTATCGATTTACCTTTAACACCATGCATGAAAATTATCGCCAGTTTTCTGCTGTTATGCAGGTCCTTGCCAAAAAAGAATTAACGAGTTTGCATAGTTATGACGGTATCTATTTGGCGGTTAGAGCAAAAGACGCCACGTCAGCCAAAAGAATCACAAGTGAACTATTGAGCAAAAGCGGTAAAGAAATTTCGCGAGCGGTAGCGAAATACCAAAAAATGTTAGATCGCAGCAATATTGAAAAAAACGATGTGGAAAGCAGCGATGTAGAAAACAGTAATCTGAAGAGCAACAGTATAAAAAGCAATAACGTAAAAGCTGTAAAGTAGAATTTGGAAAGTTTGGAAAATAATGCCTAATTAAATAATAACTACAATATATAGGCCTCTGTGATGGATTATCGAACGCCAAAAATAGTTAGTTACTTGTATTTATTCACCATGACTTTACTAGTTTTTACTGAGAATGTTGATGCCGCATTGGTAGAAAATCTTACCGTCGGTAATGCAAAGGCGTTGGCATTGGGGCATGCCGTTACTGCAGACCCTCCGGGGATCGACTCGGTACATTTTAATCCAGCAGGGCTAGCAAGATTAAAGGGGCAGCAAACTGAGGTAAAGCTGATTGTTGGGTCATTTGATATCGGTGTGGAATTTGGAGAGCATGATCCGATAGTAGAGCAATTTTTCGAAGACACCTATGCTGCAGATGCTGTGCCTCCAGGCACGTTTGATGATGAGGTTGTGAATACAAGTAGTAACACCTCGGGGGCAGCCTTTGTGTTGCCGGGTACGGGTTTGGTAAGGTTACCCGTTGTTATTGCGCCTCTTGGTGGAATTTCTTATCAGCCACCTGGTTCCAATGTGACATTCGCCACAAATGTTTATAGCCCAACTGCCGCAGGTTATTATCGAGATGACGGCGACCCTGGACGGTTTATGGGGGAAGAGGTTTCTTTTTCAAGAATCACTTATTTTTCTCCCTCTGTCGCTATGCAAGTAACGGATACACTCAGTTTGGGGGCGTCATTAATTTTTTCCTATCAAGGCATTGGTATTGGTCTTGATTTGCGAGTCCCAAATGTCGGGTTGGTTTTTGCGGAAGGCCTAGCTAAAGCAATTTGTGAGCAGGACGTACCCGCTATCAATTTTTGTGGTGGGCATGTTGGCCCTTATACGGAAGTATCATCATTGTCTTTAGAAGCCGAGAAACTGCTTTCAACTACATTTAATATCGGTTTGTTATGGCAACCTACTCTGTGGTTGAGTGTTGGTATGGTATATCAAAGTGGTACGTCAGATACGCTCGAAGGTGCTTATAAGATTGAGTATGATGATGAGTGGGTGGGTGTGTGGAGTCAATTGCGTGCAGATAACGCGGGTTCCAAACTGACGGGTTTGGTGGATGCTTTGGGGTATCCGCTACCTTATGGAGAAAAAATAGAAAAAGGAGATGTTGAAATTGAGCTTCCAAGCCCTGCACACTTTTCACTGGGAGTTAGCGTGCAGTTAACCCCGAGGCTGAAAGTTAACGTGGATTATAAAATGTCGGACTGGGAGGTTTGGCAGGACCTTGAAATTAGTTTTGATCAGGATATTGATTTTTTACAGCTGGCCAGACTGGTACAGCCTAGTGCTGCTGAATTACGTGTGCTTAGAATGCCGATGCGCTTTGAGAACGTTTGGAATTGGGGCATTGGTATTGAGTATCAATATTCAGATGAGTTAGCAGTACGATTTGGTTATGAGCCTAGGCCGTCATCAATCCCGAGCAATAAGCAAACAGTACTATTGCCAGTGGGTGATGGCGACCTCTACGCTACCGGTTTTAGTTACAAAGTGGATAATACGCATGAAGTCGACTTTTCGATTGCTTACTTTCACGCAGAGCGTTCTACCGCAGCTGGAGAAAGTGATACCTCAAATAGCCTGAATCAGTATTTTTTTATTTATAACCCCTATATGGGCACAGATTATGACTCTGAGGTTAATGCATTCATATTGGCATTAAGTTATCGACGTTATTTTTGATTTACGATGAAGGTGGTTTACGGTAGCGCAGCAATAATCTCACTGATTATCCCATCAAGCCCAATAACATCGTAATTCTCAGTAACCCCGGTTCTAACGATAACAAGCTTCTTCGACGGGATAACAACAACACGCTGACCTTGATGGCCCGCAAAATAATAAGCATCATGGGGAACATTGGGCCAGTCGGCACCATTACTGTTAAGCCAGATTTGACCGCCGTATTCGTCAGTAAGCGGGGAAGGTTGGCTCACATAATTAACCCATTCCGATGAGATAACTTGATTGCCTTTCCAATTACCTTCTTGCAGGTATAGTTGCCCAAGGCGGGCCCAATCTCTTGGCGTCATAAAAGCGTAGGCTC
>CAJXZM010000198.1 GCA_913063125.1 uncultured Gammaproteobacteria bacterium
TTCCTTTGGAGAGAGGTCAATGAGTACTGACAGCGTAAATGAAGGGCGTCGCCGATTTTGGATTGGTGCTACTTCAGTAGTAGGCGCTGCTGGCGCGGTAGGTCTAGCGGTTCCATTTGTACAATCGTGGAGTCCTAGCGCAAAAGCAAAGTCGGCAGGTGCACCTGTGGTTGCAGATTTTAGTAAGTTGGAACCAGGTCAAAAGATGACAGTGGAATGGCGTGGCAAGCCTGTATGGATAGTTCGCCGTACCCCTGAGGCAATGAAGATGTTGGCCGATGTTGAGGTTAGCTTGCGTGATCCTGGCTCGGAAAAGAGCAATCAGCCTATATACACTAAAAACCAAGGGCGTTCAGTTGAGGGACACTCTGAGATTGTGGTGCTGGTAGGCATCTGCACTCACCTTGGTTGCTCCCCACTGTTTCGCCCTGATGTGGGTGCAGCGGATTTGGGTGGTGATGAGTGGATGGGTGGCTTTTTCTGTCCTTGCCATGGTTCCAAATTTGACTTATCTGGACGTGTATTTCAAGGAGTTCCTGCGCCAACAAACCTTGAGGTGCCACCCTATTATTACATGTCAGATACAGTAATAACGATTGGTGAAGACGGAGAGGCTGCATAATGAGCATGTTTCAAAATATGATGACATGGGTTGATGATCGCTTCCCTGCCACCAAAATGTTCGAAGATCATATGAGCAAATATTACGCTCCTAAGAACTTCAACTTTTGGTACTTCTTTGGTGTTCTGTCCATGGTTGTGTTGGTAAACCAACTATTGACAGGTGTTTGGTTGACCATGATGTATAACCCTTCTGGCGAAGGCGCATTTGCTTCGGTAGAAATGAATATTATGCGTGATGTCGACTTTGGTTGGTTGTTGCGTTATATGCACTCAACAGGGGCGTCAGCCTTTTTTGTTGTTGTGTATCTGCATATGTTCCGAGCATTGCTGTATGGGTCATACCGACAGCCCCGCGAGCTTGTGTGGGTGTTTGGTATGTTGATATTTTTTGTTCTTATGGCAGAAGCCTTTATGGGGTATTTGCTTCCGTGGGGGCAAATGTCTTACTGGGGTGCGCAGGTGATTATTTCGCTGCCTGGGGCAATACCGTATGTTGGTGATGCATTAATGGAGTGGATTCGTGGGGATTATTTGATTTCTGGCATTACTCTGAATCGTTTCTTTGCGCTGCATGTTGTTGCATTCCCGATCATCTTGCTGGCTTTGGTTGTATTGCATATTATTGCACTGCATGAGGTAGGCTCAAACAACCCTGATGGAATCGATATTAAAGCTAAGAAAGACGAAAACGGGAAGCCGCTGGATGGAATTCCCTTCCACCCTTATTACACGGTGCATGACCTAGTTGGTATTGTCGTTTTCTTGATAGTTTTCTGTATTGTGTTGTTTTTCTTTCCAGAGGGCGGTGGTTACTTCTTAGAGAAGCCTAACTTTGAGCCAGCGAACCCGCTGAAAACACCTGATCATATAGCTCCAGTGTGGTACTTCACACCGTTTTATGCGGTGCTAAGGGCTATACCGGATAAGTTGATGGGCGTTATTGGTTTTGGTGCTTCCGTAGCGATACTGTTTGTATTGCCGTGGTTAGATCGTAGTCCGGTGAAATCTATTCGTTATAAAGGCTTTTTCAGTAAATTCGCGTTAGCGGTTTTTGCAGTCACATTTATCATTTTGGGTATTTGTGGAGTGAAGAATCCTGGTGATCATGCGTTTGGATTGCCCTTCATTACTTATAGCACTGTGGGTGAAATTGCTACAGTACTGTACTTTGCTTTCTTTATTGGTATGCCTTTCTGGACATCAAGAGAGGCTACTAAACCAGTTCCAGAACGGGTAACGGGGTCGCACTAATGAAAAAGTTAATTGTATTATTAGTTGCTATGAGTTTGCCTATGTTAGCGCAAGCTTCGTCGGGGGATAATGAATATATCGTTACTGCGCCGATTAATATGGATGATAAAGCATCGCTTCAAAAAGGAGCGCAGATTTTCGTTAATAATTGTCAGGGCTGCCATTCTGCAAAATTCATGCGTTATGAGCGGGTTTCAGATGATCTGGAAATTCCTGCTGATATTATGATGGAAAATCTTGTGTTTACGGGTGGCAAAATTGGCGATGTGATGGCAACTGCTATCCCTCAAGATTTAGCCAAGAAATGGTTCGGTACAGCTCCTCCTGATTTGTCATTACAGGCTCGGGTACGCGGAGCGGATTGGGTTTATTCTTATTTGACGAGCTTTTATGTGGATGAATCTCGCCCGTGGGGAGTTAATAACCATGTCTTTAAAGATGTGGGTATGCCGCATGTATTGCAGACAATGCAAGACAGTATGGGTGAGAAAGAGTTTGAAACCAATATGGCTGATTTGACCAATTATATGGTTTACATGGCGGAGCCAATTCGTGCAACGCGTGAAAGCCTTGGTTATAAGGTTATTGCATTCTTGTTTGTGCTGCTGTTCTTTGTTTACATGTTAAACCGAGAGTATTGGAAGGATGTGCATTAATCTTGATGATTAATGGGGTGTATAGATAGCAAACATAACGACAAAAAGGGTGCCTGTTTGGGGTACCCTTTTTGTCGTTATGTTTGCGTTGTTTTTGTATGTTTTTTAGTAGTTAAATTCTAACCGTAAACTCTAGGGAGTTACTTCATGGGTGTGGTTGCAAAGCGTTCTTCGATGATATTTTATTCTGATGGTAATGATCACTATAGCCATCGAGTACGTATAGTTTTGGCTGAAAAAGGGGTTACCGTTGATATTATTGACGTGGACTTGGCGAGTAAGCCGGAGGATTTGGCAAGTTTGAATCCTTACAATGAATTGCCGACGTTGGTTGATCGTGAGCTGACATTGTATGAACCCAATGTGATGATGGAATACTTGGATGAGCGATTTCCGCATCCTCCTTTGTTGCCTGTTTATCCTGTTGAAAGAGCTCGAAGCAGACTTTGGTTGTATCGAATCGAACGCGACTGGGCTCCGTTGGTTGCGCTTGCTCTTGATCCAGCTGCGGATAAGGCCGAAGCGGATAAAGCTAAGGAAAAATTCAAAGAAAGCTTAACTGCTATTGATCCTATTTTCTCTGAGATGCCTTATTTCATGAGTGAAGAGTATACGTTAGTGGACTGTTGTATGGCTCCTATATTGTGGCGCTTGCCTGTAATGGGTATTGAAATGGATCGAGCTAAGACGCCTAACTTGATGGCCTATATGGATCGTCTGTTTGAGCGAGAGTCTTTTAAAGCAAGCTTGTCTGATCTAGAAAGTGATATGCAGCACGGCCATTGATATGATCGTTTGTTAACACCGAGTGGTATGTACTTGGTGTTAACATGATTATGCGATTTGCTTGGTTGTACAATGGGGCGAATAGGGGGAGTAATGACGGATATTACGGAAGAGGCAATGTCTCCGACACGGCCTTATTTTGTACGGGCTTTGTACGAATGGATTGTCGATAACAATTGCACGCCCTATTTATTGGTTGATGCAAATTATCCGAAAGTTGCAGTGCCGACGGAATTTGTTGATGATGGCAAGATAGTTTTAAATTTACTGCCTTCAGCAATTCGACACTTACATATGGACAACGAATACGTGCAGTTCTCTGCTCGTTTTGGTGGTAGATCTCAAGAAATCTATTTGCCTATCGGTGCTTTGCTAGCAATATACGCAAAAGAAAATGGTAAAGGTATGTTTTTTGAGGCAGGGGAAATTGAGCCGCCTCCAGGTCCAGATGAAGGTGGTGAAGACACTGCTGCGAAAAAACCACCTGTTGTAGGTCGTCCGAGTTTGACGGTTGTGAAGTAAACCGACGTTGCATAAAAAAACCTCTGAGAAATCAGGGGTTTTTTTATGGCTGGCTTTTGGGCAGGTTCCGGTTGGCGCTGGCTGCGGTATGTGCATATTCACCTATACTGTAATCATAACGGTTGCGTTGTAATCGTATTTGAACCTTTTGATATTATGAGATTGTTATGGCGGTGTTAGAGCAAGCCAATCAACGCAGTGATCCCGGTACCTTAGTCGGGCGAGAGCTTAATGGTGCCTATAGAATTGAGCGCCAGTTGGCAGATGGTGGTATGAGTTTGGTTTTTATTGCCGAGCAGATAAGTCTGGGGCGAAAGGTGGTGGTTAAGGTCTTGAGGCCGGGTTTTGATGACGAAGATTTTATTCAGTTGTTTTTGAGGGAGGCAAGAATAAACAGTCAAATTAATCACCCGTCTGTGGTTAGTGTATTTGATTTTGGTAGAACGGATGATGGTATTGTCTTTATCGCAATGGAGCTATTGGATGGGGTGACGTTGGGGGATGTTGTTGAAAGTGAAGGTGCTTTGCCGGTGGGTAATGTTGTGTGGTTGATGGAGCAGATATGTGCAGGTATCCATGCTGCGCACAAGTTGGATGTTGTTCATCGAGATTTGAAGCCGAATAATATTATGATTGTGCAGGTCACTGGGGGGGATACCCTTGTCAAAGTTCTGGATTTTGGTATTAGTAAGCCCTTGGGGGAGGAGGACCTAAAGCATACCAAGTTAGGAATGGTGATGGGGACACCTGGATATCTTTCCCCTGAGCAGATAAAGGGTATCCCCGTTGATCCTCGTGCGGATGTGTATGCTTTGGGTGCATTATTATTTTTTGTGTTGTCGGGGAAACGTCCTTTCTCAGGTGCTAGTCATGAATCAATTATGGCAAAACAGTTATCGGGTGATGCACCTAAATTGTTGGAAATGTCGGTAACAGATTCTTTGGTACTGTCGTTGCAGCCTGTTATTGATCAGGCAATGGCTTTGGATAGAGAGGCGCGTTATGCCGATGTAAAGACCTTTTGGCAAGCATTGTTGGATCATTCAAAGCAGTTTGAGAAGGTTGTTATTGACGGCGAGGGGGGTGGAAAAGCGAAGGGCTCGTCAAGCTGGAATGTTATTACTAGTGGGGGACTATTAGGTGGTGCGTTAGAAGGCGATGTAAAAATAGAGTTGCAACGGGTATTGAAGATGCCTGAAAGCCAAGCGCAGCAACTTATTGGAACCTCAAAGAACATTGTGATTCGAAAGAACCTTAATCAAAAGGACGCGCAACGTTTCAAAACGGTTTTTTCTCGCATCGGGTTGCGGGTTTCTGTTGTAGAAGCGGAGCCGAGAGAGGGAGGGCATGATTCTGGTTCACTGCCAACACCTGGGATGGTTCAGCCTATGACGCTTACACAGTTGCAAAGAGCCGGTCGACAACAATTGCAGTCATCGAGTTTGGTGCAACCAGATTTGCGTGGAGAGAGCTTTGAGAGCCGGCGCATAGAGGTGAGCGCAACAAAAGCAAAGGCCGTGTTATTTAAGCGTGTTTATGCGCCTTTATGTGTGGTTTTGTTGGTGATGGTTAGTCTGGGTGCTGGTGTTTATTCCCCTTGGCGTTATCAGCTAGGGGATATTTGGGTTAGAAATGTTATGGGGGAAAAGGCCCCTAGAGGAGTGATGTCTCATCAGGTTACGATAGGTATGTCTGCGGCGTTTCAAGGGGGGGCTAAAGAATTAGGTCGATCGATGAGGTTGGGTGTGGAAACGTATTTTCATCGTGTGAATGCAGGCGGTGGAATACACGGTAGAACACTTGCCTTGAATGCATTAAACGATGGGTATGAACCGAGTGTAGCAATCAAAAATATGGCAACTTTTATAGACAAGGAGACAGGGGTGTTCTCGCTGTTGGGCAATGTTGGTACTCCCACTGCGCGGGCGATTTTACCGATAGCATTGAAGGAGCGAATGTTAGTTGTGGGGACGTTCTCTGGTGCAGAGGTGCTGAGAAATGACCCTCCTGATCGTTATGTCTTTAATTATCGAGCCAGCTATGCAGAAGAAACGGCAGCGATGATTCACTATTTTGTAAAGGTGAAGAAGTTACGCCCGGAAAGAATCGGTGTGTTTTATCAGAATGATAGTTATGGCAGGGATGGCCTGTCAGGTGTGGTTGATGCGTTACAAGATTACGGTGTTGCTAGAGAAAATATAGTCACCGCGAGATATGAGCGAAATACGGTTCAGGTTGAAACTGCAGTGCATCAATTTGATGACAAAATAGATGCACTCGATGCCGTGGTGCTCGTTAGCACCTATTCGGCCAGCGCTGCATTCACAAAATTGGTTCGCGAGCAGGGCTTTTTAGGAGAGGTTGGAAATGTATCTTTTGTTGGCGCGAGAGCTTTGGCTGAGGCTTTTCAGGAGATTGGAGGAGGTGTTGGGGAGAATGTATTGGTGACGCAGGTGGTACCAATGTACGACTCATATGCCTCTGGAGTATTACAATATAGGGAGGACTTCTCTCGCTATTTTCCTAATGAAGAGCCTGACTTTGTATCACTTGAAGGGTATGTTGTGGCGGCGTTGTTCTGTGAGGCTTTGCAGAAGGTAGGGCGGTATTTTACGGTGGAGACTGTGGTGGGTGCGTTGGAGTCATTGTCGATGGTAGAGTTAGGTGTGGGACAGCCACTAAGTTTTCATGTGTCAGATCATCAGGCTAGTCATCAGGTGTGGGGAAGTAGGATTACTGCAAGCGGGGCATTTGAAGAGGTAGACTTAAAGAAGGTAAGGTTGTGACCGTACCTGCTGTATTATTTACAGTATCGGTCATAGAATTTGTTTGCTACGGTGAGGCTCTATAACCGATATGGATTTGTGTTAGTCGATATACTCGACAATTTTTACGATTTTTTGTACGCCATAAATTAAGCGGGTGATTGCAACAGCGTCGGCGGTTTCTTTCTGTGTTAGTAGACCCATTAGGTATACTGCGCCATTTTCAGTCACCACTTTAACTCGGCCCGAAGGAAAGTCAGTTGTAAACAGCATATGGTTTTTGATTTTTGTGGTAAGCCAAGCATCATTTATCCCTGCCATATAAGACACTGGCCCAGCTACCGTGAGTTCGTTGTGAACCTTTCTTACAGCCCTGACCTTTTTGGCGATAGATGTGGCATTTTCAAGCAGTTGCTGAGACTTTAATTGGCCTACAACTAAAACGATTCCATTGTAGGAAACGACGCTGATGTTGCCTTCTTTGTAACCTATATCTGCGTTGTATAAGTTTGCGAGGGTTTTTGTTTCAATGCTTTCGTCTTCGATGTAGGAGCCAAATGTACGGGTTCCTGGATCTTCGTCAATTTGTTCCGGCCCTGAGGAGGCTGAGAGTATTGAGGCACACCCTGAAAGACATTGTAATATAAAAAATAAGCCGCATATTAATAATAGGTTTAACGGCAGGCGTTGAGTTGATGTTCTATACATTATTTTGTTAACCTTTTTAATTATTCGACGCCAAACAGTTGGCCGTCAATTAGATCACATAGTGCGTGAATGCATAATAAATGTACTTCTTGTATGCGTGCGGTCGAGTTGGAGGGAACCCTTATTTCAACATCATCGGTATGTAGTAAGTTTGTTGCATCTCCCCCATCTTTACCGGTAAGGAGTACAACTCTTACTTCTCTGTCGTGTGCTGCTTGTACTGCCTGTAATATATTTGATGAATTTCCGCTTGTAGTCACTGCTAAGAGTACGTCACCAGGAAGACCTAAGGCGCGTATTTGCTTGGAAAATATTTCGTTGTAACTGTAGTCATTTGCGATGGAGGTGAGAGTAGATGTGTCTGTCGAAAGGGCGATTGCTGGCAATGCCGGACGTTCTCTTTCGAAACGGTTTAGCATTTCAGATGAAAAATGCTGGGCGTCACCAGCAGAGCCACCGTTGCCACAGGTTAGTATTTTTCCGTTATTTAATAGGCTTTGTACCATTGCTTCACCAGCAGCGACAATAGCGGAAGGGATAACATCACGAGCTTGTGTTTTAGCTTCGATGCTAGCGTCGAATAATTCAAGAACACGATCTTCTAATGTCATGATTTGGTCTCTTTCATTTATTTAGCGTTACGTTGGCTAAGTAGGGATTAAGGGTGGCAGAGCATATTGTAAACTTAAAAGGCATTCTTTATCCAGGTTGTTTCGTGGGTCTGCTGCTTGGGGCAATAGTCGATGCCCACAACATCAAAACGGCAAGGGATTTCTACGGTTTTGAAGCGTCTAAGCATATATAGTTTTGCTGTTTTAATGAGTTTCTTCTGTTTGTGGTAAGTTACACTATCAATGGCGGAGCCGAAGCCAAGTTTTCGGCGAAACCGTACTTCTACAAACACCAGGGTGTCGACATCATTCATGATGAGATCGATTTCTCCTGTTTTTTCCAAAAAATTACTTTCTTTAAAATGAAGCCCTTGGTGCTCTAAATAAACCCTAGCTTGTTGCTCTGCTCGGTTGCCAATTTGTGTTTTGGAGTTGTTGTTGTGGCTTGATTCTCCACTGTTGTTGGTTCCATTGCTTCTCATTATCACTTCCTTGTGGTTTATCTTTAAGAAGAGGCACTTCGTTTTTTGGTACGGCTGTTGGCGTACCCTTTCTAAATTTCGCCCAATTCAATTCCCTGATGATTAGGTTTTTTGGTGACAGCGAAAGCACGCCTGTTGCACCGAAGAATCGGGCGTCGGGGACTCCGGTGAGCAACTGAATACGGGCATGTAATCGATAGGCATCAACCCCCAAAGCATTGAGTCTGCGATAACGTGAAGCGGTATTAGGCCATGCGTGATTAAGGTTTTTTTGCGTTTCTGTTGGTGTTGCTAGTAGCCAGGGTATGTCGCAAAACTCTATACCATTAATGTCTCTATCTTTTGATGTTTTAGGTTTGCCACTGTATATGTGGGAGGTTGCATATACTGGGATATCGGATGCATAGTGAAAATCGAGCAAAGGTTTTATTTGTCGTGCTTGCTTGGGGGATGCCAAAATAAACACGAAATCGATGTCTTGTCGTCTTCTTGGTTGAAATTCAAATGCAGAGCCAAGCATACGTTTAAGTTGATTTGCTCGACTTTGGCTTTGTTGGATCATTAGCATTTGTTTTATTGCTGAGGAATAATTGCCTTTATCATCGAATGTAGCGCTTGCTGTTGTGGTGCCTCCAAATCGTGTCCATTGCTCATTGAAGGCGTTGAATACCCGTTCACCCCAGGGGGAGTCTGGGTAGAGTACAGCGGCATTTTTATATTCATATTCCAAGGCATGAGTAGCGACTTGACGTGCTTCATCATCTGGTGAAAGGCCAAATTGAAAAAGGTTTGAGGGGTTTTGTGCGTTTATATCTCCTCGGTTTAGTGCAATGGTGGGGACGGGGAGTCCGCCTTTTCTAAGTTGAGATTCGTCGGATAGTGAATAATGTTGCAGCGCTCTTACATTTTCTTTTTGCAGAGCCCCGATAATCAGCTCTGCTCCGTCGAGAACTGCCTGTTGATATGTATTTATAAAGGAATCGGTGTTGCTGCTATCATATACGCGAATTTGTAACGATGTTTGTGGCTGTAGGGTAGTGTTCGCTTCTGCTGGGGAAGTATTGGTAATTGTGTTTTTTGTGTCAGTACTTTTAGTATCAGTGTAATGAGCTGCTAGGAAGCCATTTTGAATAGCTCTTGACGCGGGAAGGTAGGGGCCTTCTTGTGGAAGCAATAGCGCTATTCTGTTAGGCCGTTGTTGAACCAGTTGAGATAATATCCCAAGGCTTTGGGGTAAGGGGGATGCTGCTGGGTGCTCAGGGTATTGTGTTAACCAACGGTTCAGTTCAGTTATCTGAGAATCAAGGTTGTCTTGGTGTGCTCGAAACAACCATGCAAGTTGAAACCACCCCTTGGTTTCTTCAAATGATGCAGACAATGACAGTGGCAGTAGCTCTTCGGCATCTAATGCTGTGAGGTTTAGCCAAATTTGTTGCGAGTTAAGCGTGCGGGACTTTTCTAGTTTTAGAGAGTTATGGATAAGATCTTGAGGGGTCTTCGCTGTGTTGGCGTTTGGTGAGGTGTCACCAGTCATATTTGTATTTTCACTATCTTCACTTGGGAGTAGTGGTGCGATAAATATGCGCTCTCTTGCGGCAGCGAGAAAGTTACCTGAATGTTCCCAGGCAATTGCCCTGAGCAAGCTGGACTCTATTGATTGCTTATCGTCAAGTCGGTTAATTATGTTGGTAAAGTTCATTCTGTCGGTTGTTAAAATGGATACTGCTAATTCGGGGTCTAAGTTGTAGAGTGCTTGAAGAGCCGTTTCAATAACAAAATCTGCTTGTAGTTGGGTGGGTAGATGCGTGCCATCTATTGTTGTTAAGATATTAGATGCTTCTGTGATTTTTCCATCCTGTCGTAGTAAGCGAACTGCTTTTAGCAGAAGTTGCTCTGAATCAGGGGATCTAAGCTGTTGTGCTTGGGCCAGTAAGGATGCAATTGGGGTGGGCTTTTCGGTATGACGATTGGGGTCGGTGATTCGTACTGAGGGATCTCCGCAGCCACTTAGTCCAAGTGTAATAAATAGTGATACTGAGAAATAAAGAATAAAACGCGCGACTCGTTTTGGCATATCTGTACAATCTACCCAAGAATACTAGAAGTTAGGGGGCAATCAGCTTGCCCAATATGAAGCATCCTATTATAGACTGATATAATAGGAAAAAGTTGCTTCCCTCAAAGAAACCTGACGACAAATCCACAAGACGACTTACTTATGAATCCTGGTAACCTTTACATTGTCGCTACCCCTATAGGGAATTTAAGCGATATTACCTTACGCGCCATAGAAATATTAAAATCCGTTGATATTGTTGCTGCAGAAGATACTCGTCATAGCCGAAAATTATTCAATGCTCATAATATAAACACTTCCTTGTGGGCAGTTCATGAACATAATGAAGACGTTAAGGCAGAGCAGTTGATAGTGAAACTTCATGAGGGCCTGTCGGTGGCGTTAATTTCAGATGCGGGAACGCCGTTGATTAGTGATCCAGGGTACCGTGTTGTTACCAAAGCCAGGGAGGCCGGGGTGAATGTATACACTATACCGGGCCCTTGCGCTGCAGTGGCAGCCTTGAGTGTGTCGGGGTTACCAACTGATCGCTTTCTGTTTATAGGGTTCCTAGCGCCTAAGTCCACCGCTAGACAAAAACAATTGCAAGATTTACTTGATGAGCAAGCCACCGTTGTATTGTATGAATCCCCTCGGCGGATTACAGGATTGCTCTCTGATATTCAGGCTGTGCTGGGGGCAGATAAACTAGTGAGTGTAGCAAAAGAGCTGACAAAAACGTTTGAAAGAGTGCTATCTGGTACGGTTACCTCCGTATTACTGCAGCTTGAGAGTGACCTTGATCTACAGCGAGGTGAGTTTGTTGTTATGGTCGCGGGAGTACCAAGAAAGAAAGCAAATGATGATACCGTGGATGCGACAACAATGGCTTGGGTTACGATGGCACAAGAGCACCTTCCGCTGAAGAAAGCCTGTGCTCTAGTGAGTGAAATGACAGGAGTGAAGAAGAACTTATTATATAAAACAGCACTTACTAATAAAGAATAACTTGCAATTAGGCTCATATACGGCTAGTTTGATCAGCGAAAAGTTGGTCAGGCAATCGCTCTCTAATTTATTAGAGGGAGGAAAGTCCGGGCTCCATAG
>CAJXZM010000199.1 GCA_913063125.1 uncultured Gammaproteobacteria bacterium
TCTGGCTCAAATACATGTAAGTCAACATCCGTTAAGTCCGCATCCCACGACATGCTAATACGCACATCCAGATCCAAGCAACTTATCAACCGAATATCTATTCGCGCAGGAATTTCAATTTTTGCTATGCTGGCGAGACGTATTAATCGGTTTAATTCCATCAAGGCAATTAATTCAATTTCCGGAAATCGATCCCATGACCGACAAACGACATCATAAAGTAAATGCATAGATCGCACGATATCTTCACTTTTACCTTCCGCTTGCCAGCGATCGCCCAGGACCAATGCCAAGTCACGGTGAGACTGCGGTTCATCATCACGTATTTTTAGAACCCGCTCAAATATATTAATAGCCAACGTGTACTCATTAGCTTGTTGCAACCGCCAAGCATAAATTCGTAGCAACCCAATATCTTCAAGCTGAAGCTCCAATAAATTGGACAACACTCGTTTTGCAAGCACCGCCTGCCCAATGCTTAAAAGGTAATCACCACAATCAAGATAATACGATGGACTATGCTGATATATCTTACGTTGCTCCAGATAAACGCTATAGGTTTGCTCGTTTGACACCGCTCGCATAAGGGTTAAATACGGCGTGTCCGGAGACCAAGCCTGAATTTGTATACTAGCCTCAGCTACTTTCGAAGTCCCTGAAACCCCTTTGCACTGAGCTAACCCTGCCCCGTCTTCGCTATTAATTGATGCAGGACTTGCTGACCTATTCAACGAAGGCGTAGGGACTCCAGTAGAATCATTTCCCAATTCACTGCTCAGCATCATGTCGCTATCCTCGAGCACTTCTCCTGCTAAGCTACCCTGCTCCATCAAGTCTAGGGGCATAGGAGACACTTGATAAGAAGCCCCACCCAACGGATCGCCAAATGGATCCTGTACTCCGCTAGGGGGGGATTCTTTCATTGTCTTAGAGTACGATGTTCTGAAATCTGTTCCCCACCATTTCACTCTGGCATTCCAACATCCTACAATTTGATCGATTTGATTTTTATCTTTATTCTCGTTTTCGTTAAATTCTGTGGCTTTCTGTTTCAAAAATAACGCACGTGAATCGGGAAGTGATTTGGGCGGTTCAATGTCATATTCAAGAAACTGTTCCAGGGTTTCCAGTACTAATAACGAAGTAGCCGGTGTAACCAAACCAAACTCTCGGCTTAAGGCCAGCAGTTCCTCTGAACGATCGTCCTCTAATGCCAGGGTTTGAACTTTCTGCCCAGCCCAAGCTCGAGCAATATTGGCGCCGTAGCTGACGGTTGCATTGGAAAATTTGATTTCTTTTTCCGGAAAATTTTCACCTGTTATCTTAATGCTGCCCTGCTCGCCCGTTAGCTTCCCTAACAGAGACAAACGACCATTTTTCTTTTTTTGATTTACCGATTCAACGCCAATCATCTCGATTACATTTAAGCTTGCATTAAAAGCTTGAATATCTTCAAGCACATGTTCTAAAGGTGAAAGTAGCAGATTAATGAACCTCCCTTGACTATGCTGATTAACGATATTCTCCAATAATTGACTGTGACATTCAGCTTGACTGTTTACGGCAATGATAGGCGCGTCGCAAGTAGCTGACACACAGGGTGCCACATTATTCATGCCATCACTAAATAGAAAACACGCCTCCATTTTTTTGAAATTTTTCCGACAATATTCTACAGCGCCATTAATGTCGCTAGCACCGTCGTAAGCCAGCGCTTCAAGTTTTTCAATTAACGAAGAAAAAGAATGGAATACCGTTTCTACAGGCTCTACGGCATCGCGAAAAACAAGCAATTCAATTCTAATAGATGGCCACATTTCGCCCAGACCAGTTAGCAATGCCAAATCTTTCCCTATCTCGTGACGACTGCCTGATGCATCCCAAATGACGCCTATATTTTTAGGTTGCCATGGCCCAGACGGTACAGTTTTATAGCCCGTACTAATATTAAAATAAACAGCACCATCAATGCTTTCAACACTGACAAGCTCTTCCGGAAGCTGGGGGAGTCGAAGAATCAAATCATCCACCATCGCCGCATTGCTAATATCTGCCTCGGCGCACCAACGCTTATCCCATTGCGTTAAGCTTAGATTGCCAAAATCACCGAATTCTGGTTCGACCGGGCTTTGAGTTACCTCTACTTTCAGTGACGCCCGCGTTACATTGGCGGCATAGCTCAAAGGCAAGTGATAAAAGGCATCGTGGTCAATCAGCACGAGATCGTTTATAAAGGTGATACGCACGGTGCGATAACCGTTAGCTGGGACAGGGTAAACCCTTAATTTATAAGTATTACCTTTTACCTGTTCGACAAGGCCTGGGTCAACACCCTTTCTAATTTCTGCATCCAGAATTCTACGAGCTTTCTCTTTTGGCACGATGACGCCATCAACCATTCTTCCATCGATATCTAAGGAATAACCACAAACAGAGGCTCCGTCAGGTAAAGGGAAATTTAGCTCGCTTTCCATATCCCTTGGATTTTGATTAAATAATTCCATTATTAGTGTGGTTTCTGCGTATAACCCCGTCACTAAAACCTGTATATTTAATGAATCTAGGGTGATCGCGGCTTCCCCCTCTGGGGTAGTGATAAAGGGAAGTTGGTCAGTAGGCTTAAATTCTCGGCCACGGCAATAGACATCAAAAAGTGACATTGGGTATTTCCTCATCAGTCGAAAAAATGTACTAATATATTCACTAATTTTAAGATAGTTGAATATCTCTTGTAGCGCATCAGACCTGAACTCTATTACTGTGTACTTTCCCACAAGAGTTCGAAAAAACACCAATATTATGGGGGGTCCATATTCAAGGGAGGTTCATATTCTATCCAGCTATTCACTCTGTATTAGAAAATACAAAATGAATAGCTTCAAAGGAACTTCAGTTATAATCGACGCCTTACCGATGATCCTAAAATAATTAGCAATACCCATGCACCGAAAGCCCCACCAAACTTTTGGATCACGATGTTATCACTTGTATCTGGATCAACTAAATCGCTGGACACGCTGCCAGTGAATGTCATGGATTTCTTATTTGCCGTTGTGACTATAAAGCTCGCCGATATAGATTCACCCATCGCTAGCGAGGTTGCCTGACAAGTTGTTGCTGCGTCATCACAAATAAACGTCTCAGAGTTAGTTGCCACGGATGTTACCTGCTCAGGAAAAATTGTATTCAATACGATGTTTGATGCTGTGTTTTCTCCGTTATTTGTAATGGAGGCAATGTATTGAATGGTTCCGATAGTACTATCTACTTCTGATTTTTTAAATTTCCCGTTATCACCCGTGAGTGTTAGCGTAAGGTTGGCATGATCCTCGGTAATCGGACGAGTTTGCAATTGGTATTCTGCGTAGGCAATCTGGTCATCATTTTCATCTGTTTGTCGAATTGCAAAATATATGATGTCTCTATTGGCAATATCTAACCCTCTTACCTCATTGTGTGCATATCTCTCGTAGTCACCCGTAATGGAGGGGCTGCCGCTGGTAAGTGTCGCATCATAAAAGTTGCCATCATTAATGGGGGCGAATGAATACCGGACTTCGTATTGATTGACGTATTCACTACCACCACCCTCATCGGTTGATGCGAAATCAATGTCAAAAGAGGTGGTATCAATTTGTGTTATTGCAATGGTGGCAATTTTAGGCGGCATAGGTCTCGGATCGTTGTAAATCTCAAATTCATCAATCCAGGCAGACCAAGGGTTGGACAACAGGTTGGCCTTTGTCTTAAAGTAGAATCGTGTTAAACCTTCGATATAATTAAAATTGTCCCCTGCCGTAGGGTTATTGCCCGGATCCGGCTTATTGCCAACTTCATGCTGAGGATGTTGATCGATTATAACCTTGGTCCAATACTCCCCAGTTCCTGAAAAGTTCATCCAATGGTAGAAGTGTCGACCAAGATTAGCACCATTGGAGTAAGACCCTCCAGGATCGCGAGTATAGGTTCCAAAGTGTAGGGTGTAGTTCTCAGGCTCGCCACTATGATGTATTTTTCGTGTAAACTCTTTGGGGATTTTAGTATAAAAACTGATTCTATTGGCCCCTTCCACAAAAGGGATGCCTTTGGAGCTATCTGGATTTAAAAACCAATAGTTAAACCCCCCAGCAGCAGTACCGCATATGTTTTCTGGATAATCTATCGCTTCCTGTTTTGAGGAGATTTCATCGCCGCAGGTCTCTGCAGGTTTCTCATAGGGGTTTATTCTACCGCCAGTAACGGTCAGTTTGAGGCTTCGGGAAGTATTTATAGCGCCGGTAGTTTTGTCTATTTCAAGGTATCCCCATGATGGAGCGTAAGATTTCCCACCATCATACGCATCCCAGCGATAATCATCCGTACTCCGCTCAACGAAATCTGCATCTAATGCGTCGTAATATTCACTACCATTTTCTTCAAATGACGCCAAGGATTCTTTTGCCGTTATAGATGAAGAGAAAAGCGTTAAAGCTAGCAGAGCTGCTACACGGCCAGGCGTATGATATCCGTATTTCGGGAAAGATATTTTGTCCATAATAAACACTCAAAGCAAGGGGAGGTCCTGAAAGCTATCAGGAAAAAAGGGTACAACAATAATTTCAAAGTATACGCAATACCTTTCAAATAAAATGTGGATGCGTCACATATTCGGATTTTTGATGGTGAAGAATACATAAGATGAAAGGTCTACACTATCGCCCTTACCTGCAACTTTCTTGTCACTGCGTTATCATATACTAACCCCTATCCATCAACTCGATCTATGCTGTTCACCCTGGGCGTTAGCCGTGTAGCTAGAAATGGTCTCCGTTAAACGTTCCGCCACAGTATTCAGTTCCGTCATATTGGTTTCCATCACTTTGACCATATGGTTGTTATACGCACCGATGGCATTGAGATTTTCTTGTATTTCCGATATTCGACTACTTTGCTCACCTTGAAGCTGCGCACAACCCACCACGTCATCTGACAAGGTCGCTATCTTATCAACGCAGTTTTGTATATCAAAAATTGAGTGCTTTGCTGTATCCATCTGCTCCGACAACAAATTCGTACTGTTAGCAGTGACCTCCATTTTGGTATCCAGCGCTTGGCTGATGGTATAATTTTCTTGCAACATACTGGCAATTTGATCGGCCGATTCTTGGGTTTTCTGCGCAAGGGACCTGACTTCATCAGCTACCACAGCAAATCCCCTGCCACTTTCCCCTGCTCTAGCCGCTTCGATCGCAGCGTTTAGTGCCAATAAGTTAGTCTGGTCAGCGATGGTTTTAATCACATCAATCATCGACAGCATTGAATTGCCTTTATTCGACAGATTAACCACGTCTAACCGCAGGGTCGTTATACCGCTACCAAGAGCGTCCGATTGCTGACTTAACAATTCCATGGTCTTCACGCCTTTTGTCACCGTCTCTGAGGTACAACCCACCTCTGAGGATGATTCTGAAGTCTTGCTAATGATATTGGCGGTATTGTTATTAATATCGTCACTGGCAGAACTTATGCGATCCGATAATTCAAAACCCTCGACTATATTAATGATAACCTGCTCAATCACAGCATTGGTCCTCTCTATCTTCTGACATAGCGCATCGGTTTGTTGCTGTATCACCAATACCGTGTCACAAAAATTGGACAGTAACTCGTTGAAATAGGTCGCAGCTTCCCCCACCTCATCCATCAGCCCCACATCAATTCTGGCATTGAGATTACCGTCACCGCGAGCTACATCAAACAATACATCTCTTATCTTATAAATGGGTTCAATAATATATTTACCACTGAAGTAAACACAAAAAACCGCAATCACCAACGACATCACCAGCACGACCAGGTTAATTTGCGAAGACAAATTGATACTTTTTACGAGATTTAATCGTGACACACCGATTTGACGGTGACTCTCACCGATCAACACATCCAGAGATTCGTCTAAGTTATGAAACAAAGGCACAAGTTGCGACCTAAATACAAAGTTATCGCGCTTCCAATCGTCTGCTTTATGGACTCGAATCATGTCATCTAGATGCCTGATATACAGGATTTCTTTCTCTTTTATTTCTTCGATAAAATCGACAATATCATCATCCATTTCATCATCTTCCATTAACTCATCTGATTTTTGTTTTACCCCTAAGGCATATAAAGATACTTCCGATAAATTTCGTTCATCCCGTAGCGCCAAGTAATTTCTAGCCTGACTGATTAACATCGCCCAGGAATAGCGCAGTTCTTGGGTTTGCGTAATTAGACGCTCAAAGCCTCCATCTTCTCCTTGTAATGATATAGCCTCCTGTAACATATCATTGAGGACATTCATAATGGAGGTAGAAACTGGATCAAGGTGAGCCAGGGTGATTTTTAATGCTGGGAGGTTTTCCTCTTTATTGAGAACATACACAAAGATCTCTTTGCTGATTTTGTCTGATTGATCTAACAACGACATAATATTAGCCACTGTAATTGTCTCGACGTCAGACAGCAGCATCTCATCAAATAAAGATATTTTCTCTCTCGCGAGCTGGATAGAAGAGAGATATTGGTCTTTTTGCTCCACATCAGCAGACAGCATATACCCGCTTAACGACGCCAACCCCGAACGTATATGATTCGATACCTCTAATGCATTGATGATTTTAGGTTGGCTTTCTTCAACAACACTATCAATACTGCTTTCTATATAGAAAAAACCGACATAAGTGACAATCACATTCGCAATGATCGCCAACACCACTAACCCATAACCGGTCCAGACCTTACCCCTAATACCGATCTTCATACTAATTCACAGTGTAAAATGTCGAAAATATGAAATCCCTCTCGGCGATATTGCTATGGCATTCAGAGCACACCTCAGTCACACCTGGGTCACCATGTTTCCCCTCTATCATGATATTGCCGTCTCGATCAGACTGGAGATACAGCCAATCAGCGTTCTTAGGATCATAACCAGGAGGCATCTTCTTCATGATAGTAAGTGATGAGGGTTCTTTGGGTAAAGAACCCTCACTAGCGTAGTTTTCTTTAATCACCACTGCACCCACCGGATATGGCTGGTAGCCAATGGTAATACCCTCATCTTCTTCGTCCTCTTCATCCATATTAAGAAACTTGAGAAATTCAAAATAATTCTTCTTATACGCAGAATCATCAAACCCCGAATACACCACCACAAAGTTGTTCCAGTGTAACCCGGAGAACTCGAAACCACTCATTCGCTTGTAACGTTGTCGATAGTTAGCAAAGTCTTTTTGATATTTCGACGGAATTTTAAACATACTCTGTTGAAAGGGATCAGACCCATCCGCGAGAGAATGGGAAGACATAGCCAATAACACAGAAATTAAAAACACCAATAGATACTGCATAATAGCCCTTCTCTACTTCGCTCGTGACACTTGTAATATTGCTTTCTTTTTTCCCTTTCGAATAACATCCGCCTGCTTCGATTCTCCCACAGATAATTCAATAGTCACTGTGTCGTATTTAGGGATCGTCAGCGATACTTTTGTTAAATCACTCGGCACCCCCTCTAGGGAAAAAGTGTACCGCGGCACCTTCTTTTCAAACTCCAGCATTTGAAAATACGGGGTTGGACTGGTAAAGATATAGGACTTCATTTTAGGATGGATTTTACAGCCGTATCTCACCAAAAGGTTCTCACCCCAGCTCACACCGACCGATTTCTGTCCGGTCGGAGTCATCAAACCAACATCAAATTTCACACCGCTATCAGAGTCGTTAGAAAAAATATTATGGTCGATGCTATCAGAATTTCTGAAACTGACACTTCCTCCGGTTCCCGCCACCACAATTTTCTTCGTGAACATCTTGTCGACTTGGTCCACGCTCGCACCCTCGATGGAAGGCACAGCAACGCCATCAACACTATTCATATACACAACACCCGCGAAGGAGGCTTTCTTAACAAACGTTAACTCTCCAGTAATAGTATCAGCAAAGATCACTTGCCCAGACAAGCCAAATGCCAACCCAACAAACCAACCTACCGTAGTTTTCATCATGCTTTCTGTCCCTCGCTAATTACGGAATCTTAGGCCGCTCTACCTGTATGTGATCTGTCAACGCACCCAAGAATGCAACCAAATCTGAGACCTCTTGATCACTTAGATTAAGTTTCTTGATTAAGTTAGATTTGTTTTTATCCTGGTCACCGCCACGATTATAAAATTGCACCACACTCTCCAGTGAGCTTTCGGAGCCATCATGCATATAAGGTGCTGTAAATATCACATTACGTAACCCTGGCGTTTTAAAAGCCCCGCGCATGTCTTTGCCCCCTGAAATACCTTCGCGGCCCTTATCATCACCTTTAACGCCAATATTGTGATAGGAGTTATCGGTGAAATTGGAGCCATCATGGCACCCAGTGCAGTTGGCTTTGCCTTTGAACAACTCCAAACCTCTAATGGCTTCGGGCCCCATGGCGGTTTTATTCCCTGCCAAGTATTTATCAAACGGTGTATTGTTGGCATTTAAGGTTCTTTCAAATGACGCAATGGCTTTACCTATATTAGCTTTATTGATGCCATCACCATAAACCGCTTTGAACATATCTTGGTAGTATTTCACTGTCTGCAGGCGGGGAATTAATTTTTCCAACGGCATGTTCATTTCGCCAGCCGCCTCAATAGGACCCAATGCTTGCTCTTCAAGCGAATCTGCTCTGCCATCCCAAAAGAACGTCACATTCCAGGCCAAGTTATACAGGTGGGGAGTATTTCTACCTAGGCCACCCCCCATTGTACCCAAGCCTGTTGCTAGCCCATCACCAAAACCCAAATCCGGGTTATGACAGGTGCCGCAGGACTGTTTCATATTGAGCGATAGACGAGGATCAAAAAATAGTGTTTTACCCAGCTCTACTTCTTTTGCTGAAGGGGCTTCTTCCTCGGGGTAATCAATATTATCCATGCTGGGTGTTGCTAAGTCTTCCGCAAACACCTTACCGGTAAAAAGCATTAACAAAGACATCAACACCACAAAAATTCGTGTCACTATTCCTCTCCCAAATCATGTAAACTTACCTAAGTGTTAAGCTTAGTTAAGTTCAATTGAAATGACAGAAAAACATGGTGACTTGGTGAAATGACGAAAAGCATCGCTAGATGGCAAGAGTGCCGAAGGTTATTAACATTGCTCTAATCATTATTGAAAACCTGTATTAGCCGCTAAAATCTAAGCGATCTCCGCTTAGATTGATGAGATGAACTTCAATTGACAGCAGTGCTTATCGATCGGTCTGGCGAGATAATCAGCCCCATTGTCCATAGTCTGAGTTGGTTAGGTACTCAGTACTTTTGAAACTTTCAATATCGACAGAATGAAAAATGTTAAGGTTATACAGCTCAAGCCTATAGTAATAATTTCACTCATTGGCCCTAAATCATATACAAAACTGGGAAGCAACCCTGGCAACACCCAAAATACACTTCCGATGAGAAACAACTTAAAAGCCTGAGCGAACAAATTAATTTTTTTGCTATTTTCCAATATTGTATTCCTTATTACTGTTATTGATTGAACACTACATAACGTCGTCCATAAGAGTGTATTTACTATTCCTGACACGCTACGGCGCTATTGTCACTCCTACTCATTGTGACGCGTATTCTTAGGTTAACAATCCATCTAAGACACAAAATCCTTCCACACTCCAAAAGGTTCCCATATTTCAGACAACTCATTCTTTGCACTACTACTCTGCTCTCCCAGCACCGTGCAGCGATACCTATAAATAAAGGCTGATACTCGCATATTCGCGGCACAATGTACCCATACTTTTTTGTTTTCAAGGCCCTTCAGGGCTTTCGTGAACTCGCTAAAGTTATCGTCAGTAGGGTTACCAAAATCTACAGGAATATGGATATAGTTTATACCCAGCGCGGATAAAACTCCTGCCTCATTGGCAAGAGAGTTTTCAACGTTATGAGGCGCGAGGTTAATCACATGCTCAAAACCATTCCCTTTAACTAACGCAAACTGCTTCTCTGTCGGTTGGCCTGATGTACTAATATATTCACTAATTCTAAGATAGTTGAATATGTCTTGTAGCGAATCAGAACTGAACTCTATTGGCGTGTACTTCTCCACAAGAGTTCGAAAAAAACCTAATGTTGTTTTAAGTGTATTCAGTGCCACTTTCACTCCTTAGAAACTTAACGCCTCAAATCAGCCGCGCCATTTTTTGACGTCGGCTGAATTTACCTTGTTTTATATCAGCTCGGCTGTTTTACTTTCCTGAGGTAAGGCGTTACCGTTTCCCAGCCATCCGGATAAACTTTCGCCGCTTCTTCGTTATTGACACCAGGCACGATGATCACATCTTCACCTTGTTTCCAATTCACCGGAGTGGCAACTTTATGCTTTGCAGTAAGTTGCATAGAATCAATAACACGAAGAATCTCATCAAAATTGCGCCCTGTTGTCATAGGATAAACAATCATAAGCTTGATGTTTTTATCCGGGCCAACAACAAATACAGACCGCACAGTAGCATTTGTCATGGCTGTACGACCTTCAGCAGCACCCGTCTCATCAGCGGGGAACATATTATACAGTTTTGCCACTTTTAGATCTGTATCTGCAATGACGGGGTAATTAACTGCAGAACCACCCACTTCTTCAACATCCTTAAGCCATTTGTCGTGGTCACCCGTTGAATCAATACTCAACGCAATGATTTTGGTATTCCTTTTTTCAAATTCTGACTGAATTTTAGCCATATACCCCAATTCAGTGGTACAAACCGGTGTAAAATCCTTAGGATGAGAAAATAATACTGCCCACCCGTCGCCAATCCACTCATGGAAATCAATTTTTCCTTGGGTCGATTCTACCTGAAAGTTTGGTGCTTGATCATTAATGCGTAACGACATGGTCTTATCCTGAGGTCAATTGAACGAAAACGTACGTTTAGAGAAAGCTAACTATAAACCGTATCTACTATAGGTTGCTAGCTTGTTCTTATTATCAGGGTGACCTCTCTCTCTGCCCTGGTGTTTTTATAGTACTTCGCAGGTAGCACCACAGGGGCGACCGAGGGTTTGTCACACCAAGACGAAATGCCCCCAGAGCCCCATAATAACTACCAACAACTACGGAAGCGTTGCATCCGCAGCCACCGACAAACCACCCGCTACATCCATAATATGAAATATCAGGCTTTGTTCATTGGTACCATTCACCAGTGACGCACCTGGCCCCATTGCATAAACGCTGACATCTTCACCAGAATGCGTTTCTGATGAGCGTGGCACCAACGCCTCTTGGTGGAACCCCGGCGCTTCCGTATTCACCAAAGACAAATCCTGTCGGCCTGAGTTAATATCTTCGTCGTACACTGCATCAGCATCGGTTTCGTCACCCAAATCATGAAACCCGCGTCCATTGGCGTAACCCAACGTCGTGTACGGCAAATTATCGGCTGCTAAAGTCGGCGTGTCTTCACCAACACC
>CAJXZM010000200.1 GCA_913063125.1 uncultured Gammaproteobacteria bacterium
CGCTGTCACATCACCAATGGTCCGCGACACTTTGTTCATTTCTCTTCGTGCCGCAATTTCAGGTTCCGCTGCTAGTTCTCTCCAACTCTTTGCGAGATCTATAGCCTCTTTTAAATCGCGCTCTGCTACACCATCAATCAATTCATACAAGCGATCGCTGTGTGTTTTAAAAGAAGCCACGCCATTAATATAAGGTTCAAGTGAGGCCTCTTTGCCTGATAATAAAAAGCCGCGCTGCCCAGTTTCCTGGTTAATCATATCCATCAGCAGCAGAGTCACTAACGTTTTTGCCTCATCACTGCTGGACTTAGCCACCTCGCGCTCCAAATTAGCTAACGAAGCACGAAAGCCGTCAAATTTTTCTTTTCCGATACCTCGTGCCGATACAGTAGCAAAAGTATTCGCTGCATCAGCCCCCTCACTAACTTCCCGCCGAAACTCCATCGCAACGGACACATGTCGGCTTAACCATTTATTTTCCAGTAATTCTACTTTGCTTAGCCTGGCAACTTGCTCAGCATTATCGGAGACTTTTTCTTTGGCTTGTGCCATTAGTTCCTTGAAATCTTTTTTACCTACTGTGTAGGGTTCTAAAAACTCGTCCTTTCCCGACACAAGAAAGCCTCGTAAACCCGTCTCCATATTAACTAAAGAGGTGCCAATCCCCTTACCAAGATCAATCGCTTCGTAGGTATGGTTCACCCATTTACTCGTCTGTATTAATGTACTTAAGCTCGAATATACAACAGAGGAAATCACAACAATCAATACGAGGGGAATTGAAAATCCAAGCACCAACTTCCATTTTAACTGCAAGTTTTCAAGCATCTTCATTGTAGTTTCCTCGCTGAGCATTGTTATAGGTGACTAACATAATAACTTTCATAAAATCCCTCTCCATTAAGACCTTTTCGCCGTGCCTTTATTGCACGCAAAGGTCAATGGCAAATATTGATATCGGTTGAACATGTAAATAGTGCGAGTGAATTACCTCGTACTTTTGAGCGTAGATCAGAATGAGAAAGTCTCTAGCTTTACAAGAGAAAAAAGGGTTTATTTTTTTGGCCACCTTTCCCCACAAAAAACAATGATATAGCACCTTTTCGTGATAACAAACGCCGCTGTTTGTACCCGAACAAATCAATCATTACGGCACGGTTAGTCCCCGTGGGAAATAAAAACATCAAGTAATTTAAACGTTTAACAACCTTCTAGGCTGAGACTCCTGATTTATAGACCTATAAATAAATGCATTTTTTTCGATCAAAACATCTCAACTTGTGATTTTTATTTGCGCTGAGTAGGTTTACAGAAAGAATAATCTGCACTATCACTGACTTAGGAGGTTTTTTGACATAACGCCACTTCTCCATATTGTTGGTCCTACCTCTACGGCATGCAGTAATTACACTGTATATGGAATTTGGCAACTCATAGCCGTTATTACGGCCCATGGAGTTTTACCCAATGATTCGATTTGCAAAACCTGCTTTCTATGTAGTTACCGGCGCCATGTTACTAAATCAACCCGCCAATGCCTTTGACCTTGGCCTATATGGTGTGGGGCATTTATCTCTCGACCGCGTCGACGACGGTCTCGACTCTAGCACCCATTTAACCAGCAGCTCATCACGTCTAGGCTTCCGAGGCGAGCACAAACTAAAGTCTGATTTAACCGTGATTTTTCAATACGAAAGTGGCGTAGACTTGACCGCTCAAGGTGAAAATGACGGCAACGGTGGCGCAGATTCCGCAGGCCAAATATTCACTAAAGGGCGCCCTTCATTTGTCGGCCTCAAGGGCGGCTTCGGCCAGGCTTTGATCGGTCATATGCCAGCGCTTGATCAATGGGCCAACGATTACAATCTTTTCGCTGACCAGGTCGGTGACTTGGGTAATTTATGGGAAGGCTCAGGGGTTCCTGGTCGATTAGACAACATCATCCAGTATACAAGCCCCAATATGAGTGGCTTTGACCTAGCGGTTTCTTACATGCCAGAAGAGGAAACCGATGATACTGACAATATAATACTTAAAGGCAACTACGCTCGAAAGTTTAACGATAGCAGCTTAAAGGTAGGTCTCGCTCACGCAAGTATTGGACAAGGAAAAGGGGCTGAGGAGCACACAGCTCAAGCGTTGACGGTAGGTTATTACTGTGGGCGTTTTAGTATTGGTGGCGGTTACCAACGAGAATCCGACATCATGGGGGTTTCAGGTGATGATCGCGACAGCTTCAGCGTGGGTGGAAGTATGAAAATCACCGACAATGGCACGATCAAATTACAACTAGCCACCAGTGATGGTGATGCAGACGATAGCGAGGCGACGCTCATGGCGATTGGTTATGACCATGCCTTAGATGATCAAACCACCTTATATATGGCTTATGCACGGGTGAGTAATGATCGCAATGTAAGCTTCAGTGCCAATGGCAAAGGCCATGGTGATAAGGTAATACCACTTGCTGGGGATGACCCTAACGCCTTCTCTTTTGGTATTGTCTACAAATTTGATGCAAGCTTACTGTGAAGGGCTAACTGTTAAGCTCAAAAACACGTGTAACCATAGAAGATATGAGGAGGGGTATCTTTCTCATATCTTCTATTTGTTTCCCTTATGGTTCGTCAGGAAATTCTTCTTCCTTTTCAAGGAAGTCTTCACGGTTAATATTCATCGCCAGCAATACGTTACTAGCAACATAAATAGATGAATAGGTTCCGATGACAACCCCTACCAATAAGGCAACAGCAAACCCATGAATTAACTCTCCCCCTAGTACTGCCAGTGATGTTAATACCAACAAGGTAGTTAATGAGGTAATAATGGTACGGCCCAAGGTTTGGTTCAGTGATATGTTAATAATCTCAACACCATCACCCTCACGCAGCTTACGAAAATTCTCTCGTATCCGATCAGCAACAACGATAGTATCGTTCAAAGAGTAACCAATCACTGCCAAAACTGCCGCTAACACCGTTAAATCAAATGTAAGCTGAAAAACAGAGAAGAACCCTATCACTATTACAACATCATGAAATAGTGCAGCTACCGCGCCTAGGGCAAACTTAAGTTGGAATCGCAATGTTACGTATATCAGCATTAAACCCAATGCAAAAATCATTGCAGAGCCACTTTGATCTCGTAACTCTTCGCCAACTTGCGGACCAACAAACTCAACACGTTTTAGAGTAAGGGTGTCATCAACGCTTTCTAGAACCCCTTTAACCTGTTCACCGACCTCTGCTTTATCTTTACCTTCACGGGGTGGTATACGTACTAAGACCTCCGTTGGTTTGCCAAAAAGCTGTACGGTTGCATCGGCAAAATCATTATCTTTTAGCATCGCACGAATTTTGATCAAATCCGCTGGGGTTTCATACCCCACCTCAACCTGAGTCCCGCCGGTAAAATCCAACCCAAAATTCAGGCCTTGTGTAACCAAGGAACCGATAGAAACCAACAACAACAGCACCGAAAAAATAGCGGCGATAGTGCGTTTACCCATAAAATCTAAATGTTTGTTCATAATTATCTCTTTCCTTACAGGCTCAGTTTCTTTTGCGAGTTACCGCCATAGAACAAGTTAATTAACGCTCGTGTTCCCACAATGGCAGTAAACATCGACGTTATAATTCCGATTGATAAGGTTACGGAGAACCCTTTCACCGGGCCTGAACCGAAAATAAACAGAATGAGAGCCACCAATAAGGTCGTGATGTTCGCATCCAGAATGGTGATAAATGCTCGATCAAAACCACCGTGGATTGCTGTTTGATTTGAGACACCTGCTGCTAATTCTTCTTTAATTCGAGAGAAAATCAATACGTTTGCATCCACCGCCATACCAACCGTTAATACGATACCGGCCATACCTGGTAGAGATAATGTTGCACCAGGAATTAATGACATTATGGCAATCAAAAGAAGCAAGTTAACGGTTAACGCTATATTGGCAAATATGCCAAATACTTTGTAATAGGCAATCATAAATACCATCACAATAGCAAAACCAATCACCAGAGAGCTTAAACCCGCTTTAATATTCTCTTCACCAAGGCTTGGGCCTACTGTTCGCTCTTCTACAAAGTACATCGGAGCGGCTAGAGCACCAGCTCTTAACAATAGAGAAAGTTCAGAGGCTTCTGCCGGGCTATCAAGGCCGGTGATTCGGAAGCTGTTACCAAGGGCACTTTGGATGGTGGCGACATTGATAACCTCATAGGTTGTTTTCATTTTGGTCTTAACAACTTTTTTACCTTCCACAACCTCGGTAACTTCTTCAGGTGTTAACTCAATAAATACAACCGCCATGCGATCTTTAATGTGCTTTTGTGTCGTTTTATGCATTAAACGACCACCACGACTATCTAGATCGATGTTTACCTGAGGGCGACCATTTTCATCATAATTGGATTGAGCACCAACAACACGGTCGCCGGTAACAATAACCTTTTTCTTCAGCAATACATCACCACCATCTTTTAGCGGTAAATATTCGGAACCTGCTGGTGGTCGAGAGCCGGTAAAGTTTGGATGCTCCCAATCAACTAAACGAAACTCTAGATTTGCCGCTCGGCCAATAACACGTTTAGCCGCAGCCGCATCTTGAATACCCGGTATTTGAATAACTATACGGGTCGCACCTTGACGCTGCACAACAGGCTCAGCAACACCTAGCATATTCACTCGATTTCGAATGCTCGTTAAGTTTTGTGAGATTGCGTAATCTTGAATATCCTTTTTAGCCTGATCGGTCAGTGTTAACTGAACATTAAAATCAACACCCTCTTCATTTGTTTCAACAAGAAACTCACGGAATTCTTTCTTCAGCACAGAACTGGCACTGCCTTGTAACTCTTCTGTTTTAAAGCTGATAGAGACACTTTCTAAGGTTTTTTGAACACGCTTATAACGGACATCCTCTTCTCGCAAGCGATCCTTAATTTGTGCAACGGTATCGGTCATACGTTTATTCAACGCAGTATCCATATCTACTTGCATTAAGAAGTGAACACCTCCACGTAAATCAAGACCCAGCTTCATCGGGCTTGCTCCGAGATTCGCCAACCATTCCGGTGTTGTAGGAGCAAGATTTAATGCAACGACAAAGTTCTTTTTGCCCAGCGCTGCAGCGACAACGTCTTTTGCCTTTAACTGGGTTTCTGCATCAGCAAAGCGAATCAATCCCGACTTGGGTAATTGGGGCAATAATTCCGCTGATTTAAAGGCTATCCCTGCTTTATTAAGGGCTTCTTTAGCACGATCTACGGCCAATATATCCACTTTAATCGATGCAGATGAGCCAGATATTTGTACTGCGTGGTCATCAGGGTATAAGTTGGGCAACGAATAGATGGCCCCAACGGTGACAACCACTAACAATAAGAGGTTTTTCCAAAGTGGATACTTGTTCAGCATGACGTAACCTTAAAGATGATGCCTTAACGAGACTATGGGTGAGTATAAAAATACACATATAAAAAGGGCGCCATCTGGCGCCCTTTTTATATTGTTAGATATTTTTTATGGTGCCTTTAGGCAATGTTGCGGTAATCGCTTGTTTTTGAAAGCGAATTTCCGTGTTGTTAGCAACTTCACATACAACAAAGTCATCAGCGACTTTAGTAACTTTACCTAGCATTCCGCCAGAGATCACCACCTCATCACCTTTCCCGATAGCGCCCATTAACTCTTTTTGCTCTTTATTACGCTTACTTTGTGGGCGCCATAAAAAGAAATAAAACACTACTGCAAACAAGATTAACGGCAAAAACATGCCAAAGGGATCTTGTGTTGCTAAGCCAGCAGGCTCTGCTATTGCGTCTGAAATAAAGAAACTCATACTTACCTCTGTTTATTAAGCTATAAAAACCATTTAACCGACTACCGCATCGATCTCAAAATCTTGCTATTAGGAAAACACCCTAATCTACTACAACTCAGGAACATCCATCCCAAGCTGGCCATAAAACTCTTCCACAAAGGCCGACAATGTACCCTGTTCAATGGCTCCACGCAATCCAGACATTAACGTCTGATAATAACGAAGGTTATGAATAGTATTTAATTGTGCGCCAAGTATCTCTTTACAACGGTCTAGGTGATGTAAATAAGACCGACTAAAGTTTTTACAAGTGTGGCAATCACAATTTTTATCCAATGGGCCAGTATCTGTCTTATTGACCGCATTGCGAATCTTCACCACTCCCTCAGATGTAAATAGGTGGCCATTTCGTGCATTACGGGTCGGCATCACACAATCAAACATATCGATACCACGCCGAACCGCTTCTACGATATCCTCTGGTTTGCCCACCCCCATCAAATACCGTGGTTTTTCCTTTGGCATATGAGGACTCAAATAATCCAACACAGCCATCATTTCTTCTTTTGGTTCACCAACTGATAACCCACCAATGGCATAACCATCAAAACCTATATCAGTAAGCCCTTCGATGGACTCAACCCGCAGATCTTCATACATCCCCCCCTGAACAATACCAAACAGCGCATTAGGGTTATCTCCATGGGCGACCTTACTACGTTTAGCCCAACGCATGGACAGCTCCATGGAGTCTCTTGCTTCTTTTTCAGTCGCGGGAAATGGCGTACATTCATCAAATATCATCACAATATCTGAACCTAAATCTCTCTGCACCTGCATTGACGACTCTGGATTTAAAGTGACTTTATCGCCATTAATGGGGGAGCGAAACTCGACACCTTCTTCGGTGATTTTTCGCATCTTTCCCAAGCTAAAGACCTGAAAACCACCGGAATCAGTAAGGATAGGACCTTGCCATCCCATAAAGTCGTGCAAATCACCGTGCTGCTTAATCACTTCCGTCCCAGGGCGCAACATCAAGTGAAAGGTATTGCCTAGAACAATCTGCGCACCAATTTCTTCAATCTCTCTTGGCGCCATTCCTTTAACCGTGCCATAGGTACCCACAGGCATAAATGCAGGCGTTTCTACTACTCCACGGTCAAAAACCAAACGACCTCGACGGGCTAAACCGTCTTCGGCAAACTTCTCAAACTTCATTGGGTGTCTCCAGTAAGCGCGCTGTCCGCAGACTTATCGCTAATAAATGCATCGCCGATAAACATCGCGTCACCATAGCTGAAAAAACGGTAGCGCTCTGCAACGGCATGTTCGTACGCTGACAACACTGACTCTCGCCCTGCTAACGCACTGATTAACATAATCAAAGTGGATTCTGGCAGATGGAAGTTTGTCAATAACCCATCAATTACCTGAAAGGTATAACCAGGAAAAATAAATATATTCGTATCACCTCGATAAGGGGCAATAAGCTCGGTTGCTTTTGTAGCATTCATTGCTGCACTACTTGCTGCACTCTCGAGGCATCGCACACTGGTTGTACCCACAGCAATAACTCGACCGCCTCTCGCTTTCGTATCACGAACTTGCTGTGCAACCTGCTCTGTCACCTCAAGCCACTCAGAATGCATCTCGTGATCACGAATATTATCGGCTTTCACTGGCTGAAAGGTTCCCGCCCCGACATGCAAGGTCACAAAAGCACTCTCAACACCTTTCTCCGCTAATCTCGCTAATATCGCGTCATCAAAATGCAGCCCTGCCGTTGGAGCAGCAACCGCCCCAGGTTCTTTGGCATACACCGTTTGATAGCGGTTGGCATCACTCAGCTCATCCGCACGGTCAATGTAGGGAGGTAACGGCATATGACCAACACTTTCAAGCAATTCCAGCAAGCTACCGAACGAGCCTGGCCGTAACGATAAGTGAAACAACGCGCCCTCTCGACCAACCATATCCATCTCAGCCGCCAGTTCACCCTCGTTCCCAAGAATTTCTACAACACTACCGGCTTTAGGCGAACGACTGGATCTAATGTGAGCAAGACAGCTTTGATCATCGAGTAGACGCTCAATCAACACTTCTAACTTGCCCCCACTAGGCTTTCGACCAAACATTCTAGCGGGAATAACTTTGGTATTATTAAAGACCAACAAGTCACCGGGTCTCAGGTAGTGCTCGATATCCAAAAACTGCTGATCACTCACCACTCCACTTTGCTTATCCAGCACCAACAACCGGCTACCGCTGCGAGCCTGAGCGGGGTAACGAGCAATAAGCTCATCGGGAAGTTGATAGGAAAAATCCGTGCGTTTCATGATGTAAACCTTGTGCATAATTGGCGGGCAATTATACAGGTTCACGGGCTTAAGCTGAATGTATTTAGCAGAAGAATTCATTGCCCATTTATATCTGACTCCTTACCAACGACAAATATCCTAAACTCTTGTTGACCAAAAGATTTTCGCTGATATAATCCACGCCCTCTAGAGAAATTTCTTTTCTCTACGATAAAGTTGGGCCAGTGTGGTGAAATTGGTATACACGACGGATTCAAAATCCGTTGCAGCAATGCGTGGCGGTTCGAGTCCGCCCACTGGTACCACTAACTTTATGCAAGTACTTCCTTTATTATGTACAAACACTTCTTTTATTATGTAGCGCTCTCTTTTGAACGAATCCCCCTAATATGAAAACATCCTATCTTGAAAATCCTTCTGCCGGTTTTGTCCCTCGCATTGCGGCTATGGGTTACGATACCCTGATGTTGATTGCTATTTGGATGCTGGTTGCTGGAATTCACGCCGCTATCCTCGGCGAACCCGGCCAAGGTGACGCCAATCGACTGCAATTCACCCTGTTCCCGGCTATTGTTTGCAGTACCTTTCTATTCTATTTCTGGTTCTGGACACATGGCGGCCAAACCTTAGGTATGAAAGCTTGGCGTATCAAGGTTGTACATGAAAACCTCGATGATTCACCCATCAAGCTGTCTCAATGCGTCATAAGAATGGCCGTTGGCTGTCTTTCAATTTCATGTGTTTGGTTAGGGTATTTTTGGGTATACCTAAACAGCAACCATGACACGTGGCATGACACGGCGTCTAAAACACGAACCATTCGCCTACCAAAAGCTAATGGATTGTATTAAACCCTACCGCTAGATTACGTCCTTCTCAGCATAATCACGCCAAAAACTAAACACACCAAAATAGGGACTATTGCGGCCAATAGTGGTGAGGCGTGAAACACTACGCTGACGTTACCCAAAATATCTTGAATGTAGTTAAACGACAACCCTGTCACGATACCTGCGGTAATTCTCTGGCCCAGCGTCACAGAACGTAGAGGCCCAAAAATAAACGAGACTGCAATAAACACCATAACTACGGTCGCAAATGGTTGAAACACCTTTTTCCAAAAAGCAAAGTAATAAGGTGCGCTATCAATACCCTGCTGAGATAAATAACTCGAATACTCATAAAGCCCAGTGATAGATAGGTAATCAGGCCTCAGTACGATGGTAGATAACATATCAGGGGTAATTGAAGTCTCCCACCTAATTGTCGTGCTCTCATCTTGCTGGGTACCCTTATCAGACAAGATGGTTCTTTTCACCTCCTGCAATACCCAATGATCCCCTTGAAAAATGGCCTTTTCAGAAAAATCAGACGACGTTAATTTTCCTGATGTGTCGTAATCAAAACGTGCGACACCAAACATTACGCCATTGGGCTGAATGGCAGTCACGTGTATAAATTGATCCCCTTCACGATACCAAGAGCCATGGCGTGCACTTAGTGCTTTACCGCCATTTTGCAGCATAGCCCGTTCGCTTTGGGCAAATTGTTCCATCTGTGGCACAACAAACTGCGCCATCAATAATCCAACCCCAACAATCAAAATGAGAGGTTTGGTGGCGTACATAACAATACGAGGCACGGAAATACCCGATGCTCGCATAACAGTTAACTCACTATTACTGGCTAATGCCCCCAAACCCACCAAACAACCAATCAATGCACATACCGGTATCAGTAAATACAAACGACGAGGGATCGTGTAAAGAGTGTAAATAAGCGCCTGTTTTGTTTGATAATCATTTTCCAAGCGGTCCAGCTCAGCGATAAAACCAAAGACAACGTCAAGGCCACCAACCACAAGAAATACCGCAAGTACTGAAAACAGCACTGTCTTACCTACATAGACATCCAATAACTTCATGAGGCTTCCTGCTCGATCGGCGCCTGTTGCACAGGAACCTTTTCTTCTGCACGTATTCTTAGTTTTAATGTCGGCCAATAATTCAGCAATATGCCCAACAATAAAAATGGCACATGTACCCACATTATTCCGAGTACGGCAGGTATTTTCCCTCGCTCCATCGCATCTTTTGCAACCATAAGTACCGCAACATAACTCAAGTGCAACATGATTGATGGCAACAATTTCAAATACCGGCCTTGTCTTGGATTCACTTTACTAAGGGGTACCGCCATTAACACTACAATGGGGACAAGTAATGCTAACGATATACGCCATTGTAATTCTGCTTTTGCACCAACCCGTTTGTCACCCCATAAGGATGTCGAAGATAAGGTGTTAAATGCTTCGCCAATTTTCACTGGCTCAGGGTCCTTAATTTTAATTTCATAACGCTGAAATGACACTCTGGTGAAATCAGCTTCCCCTGGCATACCATCATCTCGATATCCATTTTCAAGCACTAGGTAACGGGCACCAGAGGTTGGGTCTTCGCGATACCTCGCAGAAGCTGCACGCACAAGGGATAACTTATTTGGGTTAGACTTATTTTGCGTCACAATAAAAACCGTCTCCATACTGTCTTCACCGGAAATCGATTCAATATAAGTCACCATGTCTCCCTTCTTAGTGGAGTGGAAACGCCCCGCCGTTAAGGCATCAAGACCTGACTTACTCTTTTGTTCTTCAACCAACAGCTCTGACTTCATCGCCCCTTGGGGTGCTAAATATAAACTAATTACGCCGATAAACAGTGCCATCATTAACGCTGGAAACATGGTCAATGCGGTTAGCCGGGCTGTCCCCATGCCACTACTTTCAAGCACCACCATTTCATTTTCCAAGTACATTCGCCCATAACACAACATAACGCCGAGAAATAACCCTAATGGCAAAATTAATTCCAGCATACCGGGCATACGATAAGCTAACACCAAGAATACAGCTTCACTGCTTAACTTGCCTGACGCTGCAGCGGTAAGAAAACGCACAAATTGGCCACATACAATAATAATCACCAACACACTACTAACCGCAATCGTGGTTAAAAGCAGCTGGCGTGATAAATATCGATAAATGATCAAAACGTCATACCCTTTAACACGCTTAACAATAAGCCTAACAAAGATATTCCTAACAACCTCGTCACAAAATGCACCCACAAAAACTAAACAAGTTCTTCATTTATCGTTACACTCTCATCATTAGGCTCAAGACCAAGCGCGCCACCGGGAATAAGTCTACCATTACAATCTAGTTCAAATTAAAAATCCCGTTAACAACCACCTGCGTCGTTGGGGGATTATCTAATAAACACATTCATTTGTCTTGCGGAGAGAATACATGGAATTCCTAGCGAAATCAGCGC
>CAJXZM010000201.1 GCA_913063125.1 uncultured Gammaproteobacteria bacterium
ACCGTTCTTAAAGATGGTAGTAGGGAGTATTACCGGATCACCAAGGCTTGGGATGGCAAGGAAATTCAGAAGTATGTGCGTATAGGTAAAGATCGAAAACGTGCAGAAAAAGAAGCGATTGCGTTACAAGAGAGCCTCGATCAGCGATACAAGGCTCACGTAGAGTTAAAAGCGTTGCGTGGTGATGGCGTTGTTCACGAAGATGGTCGAGTGGTGGGGTTGCAGATACAGTCACGCTCTCGCGCCGGTAGGAAGGATTGGCAAGAGTTTAAGATTAGAATTAAACTGCCAGATAAGCCCGCAAAGCATAAAACTGTTTCTGTTGGCGCTCATGGTATTGAAAAAGCGTTTGATATCGCTATTGAACGGATTTGCAATATCCGTAATATCGAGCTAAACACCGACCCCCATAAGAAAATGTTATTGGCGAAGCCGTTGTATATGCCTAATGATTTGATTGGAGTGTCGTTGCTGAATGACGATATTGATTTGCCGGCGGGGCTGCCAAAAGAACTGGAGAAGCATCTCCATATGGATTTGGATGCAGGGTCTGGCCCAGCGCTTTCTGATGATGAAAAGGAACTGTACGAGAGCTTGATGGAGGAGCGTGAATCGTTTAAAGGTACGCGTGAAGTCATTAAGGGCTAATTAAGCGAAGGTATACCTTGGCGGCTAAAACCAGGGCAAATAAAAAAAGCCTCGCAAGAAACCTTGCGAGGCTTTTTTTATTTGCCCTGGTTTTAGCCGGGACCTTTTTAGCTCACCGCCTGCTCTTCAGGGAATGTAATGTTTAATTCAAGAACAGAACATTCGCCTTCTTTATCTAAGCTGACGCAAACTTGGTCTTTATCAATATCAACATACTTACTGATGACTTCGATAAGGTCTTTTTGGAGCGCAGGTAAATAATCAGGCTGGTTGCGTGTTGAGCGCTCATGAGCCACGATGATCTGTAAGCGTTCTTTAGCTGTGTTCGCTGTGTTTTTTTGCTTGCTGCGAAAGTAATCCAGAAATGCCATTTATCTTCCTCCGAACATTCTCTTAAAGATACCTTGTTTGGCTTTTTCGATAAAGCGTTGCTCTACCTCTTCGCCAAGTAATCGACGAACCGCGTCGTCATATGCTTGTCCTGCACTACTGATTGAATCGAGTATGACGGGCGAACCTTGGTTGGATGCTTTTAAGACGGACTCTGACTCTGGGATAACCCCTAGTAGCTTGATGGCAAGAATGTCTTCAACATCTTCAACACTTAGCATTTCGCCCAAATCAACGCGATCTGGATTATAACGGGTTAGTAGTAAATGTTCTTCAATCGGTGGAAGGCCTGATTCTGCTCGGAACGTCTTACTTTGCAGTAACCCTAGTATGCGATCGGAGTCACGTACAGAAGATACTTCTGGGTTAGTAACTATTATGGCGCGATCAGCAAAATACATTGCCATAAATGCACCTTTTTCGATACCGGCAGGCGAATCACATATAATATATTCAAAATCTTTTTTGAGTTCTTCAAGGACACGTTGCACACCTTCTTGGGTGAGTGCGTCTTTGTCGCGGGTTTGTGACGCGGGCAGAATAAATAAATTATCCGTGCGCTTATCTTTGATTAATGCTTGATTGAGATTGGCTTCGCCGTTGATGACATTAACAAAGTCATATACGACACGACGCTCGCAACCCATAATTAAATCGAGATTACGTAGGCCCACATCAAAATCGATAACAGCAGTCTTGTGTCCTTTTTGCGCCAAACCGGTGCCAATAGCTGCACTGGTTGTGGTTTTTCCGACGCCGCCTTTGCCGGACGTTATTACAATTATTTCGGTCAAGGGTAATTCCTCTTTGGTGTAAATAGGCTGTTAATTCGTTGGAAATTATTTGAATGCGGAGACAACTAGCTGATCTCCGATTAAGCTTGCTTGTGTGTGTTTTTTCCAGTGTTCTGTTTGCAGGTCTTCGTTCACTTTATAGCTGCCTGCAATGGATATTAATTCAGCCTCAAGGCTTTGGCAGAAGATTCGCGCAGTTTTGTCGCCGCTAACACCCGCCAAGGCTCTTCCTCGAAGGGCTCCATAGACATGGATGTTGCCATCCGCTAGCACTTCTGCCCCGGGGCTGACGGGGGCAATTATTACGAGATCGCCACCTTTAGCATAAACTTGTTGGCCTGAGCGGACTGGTGTTGTGATAACCAAGTTTTTTGCCGCTACCGTTTCAGGCTCTTTTTTTGGTTCTGGAGCCTCTGGTGGTTTTGCGGCATTGATTGGAAGATGTGGTAAGCCTGCTACGTTAGCAGAAAGCAATTGATCTTCACTGCCCCCTCGAATGGCAACGGGCACTAGCCCGTATTCTCTACATAGTTCGCCGAGCTCAATGAAGTCGATGAACCCTGTATCTTTACAGCGCTCCAAGCTCAGAATGACAGGGGTTTGTTGGAAAAAATCAGGTGCACTGCGAACGGTTTCCGCAAGCTGGTCATTAAAGGTGGCGTAATCATATTCATAAAGCTCAAGAATGGTGATCGTTACGCGACTACCCTTAAGTTTAAAGCTGGGTTCTAGGGTGGCTTCTGTGTTTGTTGTGTTCATATATTGAACAAAATTCCTTTGTCTAAAATAAGAGCAACATAATGTTCTATTATTTGTTCTTTAATTAGTGGGTTATAACGTCTTGATGGTGGATAAGCAAGCGTGCAATTTGCAAAACCGAATATTAAAACAAGGCCAGTTAGCCTGCTGTTCTGTGGTTATAATTTATAGGCAGTTGTTGTCATAACTTGGGACACAGACGCCATCATTTTTTTGATGGGTTTAGGCAGTGTTGCTGCTCCAGCTCGTCTTGCCATAATCGCGTGTTTAGCTTCGTCTTCATGCATTTGTGTTAGGATTTTTTTGGAGCGAATATCTTGAGTGGGAAGTTTTTTTAAATGTTCGCTTAAATGAGCGCACACTTGAATTTCAGTCTCTTCCACAAAACCTAGGCTCCATCTATCACCGGCAATACCTGCTGTAGCTCCAATACCAAATGACATGGCATACCAAATAGGGTTAAAAAGACTGGTGTGGCTATCCAGTTCTTGTAATCGATCTTCACACCATGCCAAATGATCCTCTTCTTCTTTTGCCGCCACCTCCATGGATTTACGTACTCTTGGCAGGCGGGCTGTTAGCGCTTGACCTTGATACAGCGCTTGGGCGCACACTTCCCCTGTATGGTTTACTCGCATTAACCCAGCGGTGTGTGTTTTTTCCTCGCTGGATAAATTAGCTTCAGCCTCGTTACCCGCGGGGTTGTCTCGAAGGGTTTCTGTGTGAGTCCCTGCAATCGTACGTAATGCCCCATCTGCATGGTTGATTAATCGATCAAACAATGAAAACTGTCGAGAGCGAGATTGTGTCCGAGAGGAAGAAGTCATGACAGGAGGTTCCAGAGCGTTATAACCGTTGGCGAGCTGTTGCGGTGTAGTGGTGCAATTGCGCTGGCAGTATATCAGAATTACCAAGCTGACGCGGGAGAGAAAAAAGTGTATTTTTAGAAGAGCGACTATTCTGTTAAAGCGTTTAAAACGAAAGTCCTAATGATGTGAAGTCTACCCCTTTTACCAACTGATGGTGCGCCCTTATATGCCAGATTACCGTGATTTACAGATTATTGTTGGGTCTCGCGTGCCCATTGTTGTCATCGAGACATACGAAGAACCACGGGCCATTCAACTTGTTAGTCGAGTTGGTATTGATCAGGGCAGACCGGTATTTACCTGGACTATTACCGAGGGATTAAAACGGGCAGACCTGGAGCACAATGTTCCGCAGCGACTAACCGCAGAGCCTGATGCTGCATTAGGACAAATTAAAGCAACTGAACGCCCGAGCATTTATGTGCTGTGTGACTTTCACCCGTTTTTAGATGAAGTGCCAAAAAATATCCGTTTGTTAAAAGAAATTGCAATGGAGCATGATGCTAATGGCCATACGGTTATTTTGTTAAGCCATGCATTTCCAATACCTCCAGAAATTAACCGCTACTGTGCTCAGATGTCATTGTCGCTGCCGAATGATCAACAGCTAATGCATTTGGTGCGTGAAGAGGCAAGCCATTGGTCACGACAGAATAGGGGGAAGAAGGTCACTACTGATGGCAAGGCATTAAGTCAACTAGTGAGCAACCTGAAGGGGTTGACCTATGCGGATGCTAGGCGTTTAGCACGCGGTGCGATTGTGGATGATGGTGCTATTACTCTTGATGATATTCCTGTTCTCAATAAAGCGAAGTTTGAGTTAATGGGAATGAATGGTGTGCTTCAGTTTGAGTATGATACCGCGAGTTTTTCTGACGTGGGAGGTTTGGCTAATCTTAAGCACTGGTTGGAGCATCGGCGAGATCAATTTTTGTCAGTGGATGAACAGGAGGGAGTAGATCGACCGAAAGGTTTGATGTTGCTAGGTATCCAAGGTGGAGGAAAAAGCTTAGCCGCTAAAGCCGTTGCGGGTACGTGGGGTGTGCCATTATTGCGCTTGGATATGGGAGCGCTATATAACAAATTTATTGGCGAAACAGAGAGGAATTTACGTGACGCATTAGCGTTGGCGGATACGTTATCCCCCTGTGTATTGTGGTTGGATGAAATTGAAAAAGGGTTAGGGGGAGATAGTAGTGATAATGGAACGTCAAAGAGGATACTGGGAACCTTGTTAACCTGGATGGCAGAAAGAACAACGTCAGTTTTTGTTGTGGCGACGTCAAACGACATTAGTCAGTTGCCCCCAGAGTTGATTCGGAAGGGGCGTTTAGATGAGATTTTCTTTGTTGATTTGCCTGACAGTCAGGTTAGAAAAATCATCATCAGCATTCATCTGAAAAAGCGCCAACAAGATCCTGACAAATTTAACATGGAACAGTTAGTGGAAGCTTCTGAGGGGTTTTCTGGGGCCGAAATTGAGCAGGCGATCGTCGCAGGTTTATATGCTTGCGTTGCACAAGCTGTACCGTTAGACACGTTACATATATTGCATGAAATATCCAGTACGAGCCCCTTGTCCGTGGTTATGAGTGAAAAAATAGCTGAATTACGTCATTGGGCTAAGGAGAGGACTGTTGCGGCCAACTGATTCTAACAACTCTGTGTCCGTAGAGGGACAGGTATCTGCGTTTGTATTGGCACCGATAGACGTTTCTGCAGCCAGCTTGTCAGCGGCATATTTGAGTTCCATACTGCCAGCGATTTCGTCAGCGTATGATTTGGATGTGTGGCCGTTATTGTCTCAAAGCGGGATTAGCAAAGAACAACTTGCCCAGTCAGATTATTTGATTCCATTGTCTCAAGTGGGTGCTTTTTTCTTATCAGTATTACAAGAATGCCAAGATGAAGGGCTTGGTCTTGTTGTTGGCAGCGCCGTGCAGGCTAAATCATACCAAGTGCTGGGTTACGCGATTATGAGCAGCCAAAATTTGGGTGAAGCCATTGATCGGTTAATTCGCTATGAGAAACTGGTTGGTCAGTTGGGTAGTACTGAGTTTGTGCCTGCGGAAGAGGGTGGTATTCCTGCGGATATTTGCAAGTTAGTATGGCAGTGTCCTTTTGATGCTATGTGGGTGAGGTTTCTAAAAGAAGCGGCAATCGCTGGTTGGATAACCTATTCGCTATCCCAGGTTCAAGTGGAGAGCGCTATATTTACTGTGTATTTTGATCATGCTGCTTCCTCTATACCGTTTGAACGTTATCAAAAAGTATTTGGTGATCATATTGTTTTCGATAGTGATTGGTGTGGCGTGGCTTTTGATAAAACGTTGCTGACGTTGCCTTTTACTCAAGCTGACCCTGGTTTAAACGCCATGATGGATCGCCAGGCGGCGGTATTGCTTGAAATGTTTGATAGCAAACTCAATCTAGTGAATAGTGCTCGCGAGCAAGTTGCTAGCCGCTTGCCAAGTGGGGATCCGATATTGGATGACGTAGCTGAGGCGTTATCGTTGACAGCAAGAGTGTTGCAAAATCGATTAAAAGAAAGCGGCACAACGTTTAAGGAGGTGGTTGATGACGTGCGTAAACAGTTATCATTATCTTACTTAGGTGAAAAGGATGTGCCTTTAATCGATGTCGCCTTTTTATTGGGTTTTTCAGAGCAAAGTTCGTTTAGTCGAGCCTTTAAGCGCTGGATGGGGAAAAGCCCTATGGAATATCGAAAAAGGTTATAGGTTCACAATAATAAAATAAGGCAGTATTTATGAAGTTGTCACATTTTCATCCGCAAGCTTTTTTGACGGTGTTAGATAATATTGATCAAGAATCCATGTCTAAAACATGGGGGGGGCGTCAGCGCAACACGTTGCTTATTGCGTTGCTGGTCGCCGCTACGTGTTTGTTGTTTGTAAACTATGTGAAAAATGGCAGTTTCTTTTTTGCTATGATAAAGCAGCTTTCCCTGTGGAGTGGTGTTTCACCGAGAGTCATTTTTCAGGAGATGAAAGGGCAGCAGTATTACTCTATTTATCCGCAGGCATGGTGGGGTTTAGTGAATATTGTTGGCTATCTACTGATACCAATGGTATGTGTGAAGTGGGTGATGAAAGAGCGGCTTGATGATTATGGTTTGCAGTGGGGGAGTGTGAGTGAGCATAAGTGGTGGTATGTTTTATTGGCATCACCCATTATGGTTTTTGCTATTCTAGTGAGTTTTCGTCAAGACTTTTCGACCCATTACCCGTTCTATCCATTGGCTTATCGTAGCTGGGTTGATTTGTTGTTATGGGAATGCATTTATATTAGTCAGTTTGTTGCGATTGAATTTTTCTTTCGTGGTTTTTTGATTAATATACTTAAGCCGCGGTTGGGTTCATTAAGTATCTTGGTTATGTGTTTGCCTTATGTGATGATTCACTTTCCAAAACCCTGGCTTGAATCAACAGGAGCCATTTTGTTTGGATTGTTTTTAGGGGTGTTGGCGTTGCGCTCACGCTCAATTTGGGGAGGGGTTTTAGTACATGTGACGATAGCATTAACAATGGATATCGCTGCGTTGTTGCAAGGTCGTGGAATGCCTGATGTTTTTTTGCCTTGATCTAGCTACATCTACTAGTGAAAACATTACGCCCGCTGATTTGAGCTAAGGCTGCGTATTGGCTGGTGTGAATCCTTGGTCCATTCAACAAGGGTGTCGCGCAACTCTGAAAGCTCTATGGGCTTGGATAGGTGTGCGTTCATGCCACAAGCAAGGCTTTTCTCTTTATGTTCATCCATGATGTGAGCAGTTAGTGCAATGATGGGTATGGCAACTTTGTTGTTGTCCAGCTCCCATTGTCGAATATTCCTTGTGGCATCAAAGCCGTTCATCTCGGGCATATCACAATCCATTAGGATTAAGTCGTAGCGTCCATTCTTAGTTGCATCTACTACTTCAACTCCGTTATTCACTGTAGTGGCTTCTAACCCTAGTCGAGCAAGCATGCCCTTGATCACTTTTTGGCTTAGGTGATGGTCTTCGGCCACTAGGATTTTAATGGAACGTTTTATCTCGACTTCGTCGCTTTTAGGATGACTATGAGCACCTTGAATTTGTTTTAGATGACCGAGTTCTTCAGCTAAGGTGACCTTCAATAAGCGTCCGGTCACGGGTTTGGTGATGACCCTTCTAATGCCTGCATTACGAGCTGCAGTAGATGTCGGGGCGATGCCGAGTCCGGTGAGCATAACCACTAATAGTTCATTGTTGATAAGTCGGTCTTCTTTTATTCTTGCGGCAAGCTCTAACCCATTCATGCCGGGCATTTCATGATCGAGAATAACAATGTCGATGGGTTCTTGTAGATTGGCCTGTGTCCGCAGCATGGCTAATGCTTGTTTGCCATTAACGGCTGTTGAAACTTGCATGCCCCAACTAATGGCTTGCTGTTGTATCACAAGACGGCAGGATGCATTGTCGTCAACAACGAGTAGACGTAAACCCTGTAGGTTTTCACCGTGAATGGGGGTGGTTTCTTCCTGTGAAAGAGGCTCTAATGGGACGCTAAACCAAAAGGTACTACCTTTACCCAGCTGGCTGTCAACACCAATTTCCCCATTCATCATGCTGACAAGTTGTTGAGCAATAGCTAACCCGAGGCCTTTACTTTGAAATACTTCGTGTTGCTCTTGGGGGGTGAATAAGGTTTTGCGCATTTCTTTGGTAATGCCAACCCCGGTGTCCTTTACCTCAAAGCGAATGTGTTGATGGCCGAACTCTTCATTTAATGTAATGGTGATAAGGATATCGCCATGGTCGGTAAATTTTACTGCATTGGAGATAAGATTGGATAAGATTTGACGAATACGGGCAGGATCGCCTTTTACTTGAGGGGGGACGTCGTGCTGAATATGGCTAATGAGTTCGAGCTGTTTTTCTTCTGTTTTAACGCGAAATAATTCTAAGCAATCTGTTAGCATGGATGATATATCAAAACCCGTGATGTCTAGGGTAAGGCTGTTGGTTTCTAGTTTCGAGTAATCGAGAATATCATCAAGGATTTTTAGTAGGCTGTTACCGGATGCGGTAATGGTTCGAATGTAATCCTTTTGAGTGTGACTAAGGGAGGTCTCGTCGAGCAATTCAGACATTCCCAATATGCCATTCATGGGGGTACGAATTTCATGGCTGAGCTGTGCTAAGAAGTCACTTTTTGCTTGAGTTACTGCGTCATCAATCATGTTGTGGCGAGCTTTTGATTGCCGAGCGTCTTGGCGAGTGTCCTTTTTGCTCGATAAGGCAAGGGCAAGCAAAAGTGTTTCAAAAATCAACGAGGATAAGATAACCCAGGTAATAGCGAAATCTATTGGAAGGTCGCCCCACACAAGAGGTACGGAAAGGAAAACGATAAAGAGAGTAGTGAGTTTTGCGACAACAAGATAGCGAGCAGCGTAAAAGCCATTAAAGGTTTGGTGTATGGCTACAAACAGAAGAATTGGGGTTGTGCTAATTATGATAAATAATGATGCTTGCATTGCATATTGGGCGGGCAGTATAGATAACGTCAGAATTGCAATGCCGCTGATGATTTCTATAGATTGCAATATACGATCAAGTCGTGGGGCCGTGTTTTTAAGGTCAAGGAATTGTTGGACAAACAATGTGTTGGTTAGCGCAATAAGAATTAAAAACAATCCTTCCAACTTTAGGTACAAGAGGGGTATTGGAAACCAGAAAATACCAAGATAGCCTGTGTCTGTGAGGAAGAATAATAACGTGGCTGCAACAAATAAGGAGTGTAATAAATAAGATTTATCCCAGTTCCTGAAGTATTGCACAAGACTATAAATAAATAAAACGAGTAATACTCCTATACCAAGCCCAATGAAGGTTTGTGTGTTATTGCTATTTTCGGCAAAGGCAGAGGGGGAGGCAAGAATGATTGCGGCATTTAGATATTGTTGTGAGCGTAATTTGAGGAAATAGTTCGCAGTGCTATTTGCTGGGATTTGGATTTTGAATACAGAGGTTCGATGATGAAAATCACCGTGTATTTTTGCAGTGCCGTGTCCCCCTTGGGATATTAAGGTAACCTGTTTTTGATCGTGTTTGTAGAGAGTAATATCACCAATGTTGGGAAGTATGAAATAGATATAGGCAGTATTGTTTTCAGGAAGAGTATTTTTAACGGAGAAGCGGGTCCAAATTGTCGAGTCTGTAAAGCCAAACTGTAGAAGCTGGCTGCGAGAGTGCGCAAATTGCTGGCTGATTTGGGGATTTAGTAAGTCCGTTGGGGAAAGCTCGCTATGAGGGTCTTCAATATATTCTAGGGATTGACTTAGAGGTAAATAAAAATTGTCTGAATCAATAGTAAGAAGGCTGGCATAAGTACTTTGAGAGCATAGGGTTAACGATGAAAAAACGAGAAAGAAAATGCTCAGTAGTTGTTGAAGCATTGGCTGGGCGTTGAATGATAAAGTACTGGATATGCTCACCAACTCAGTTGTTTGAGCGTGGGGCGCATGAGACCTTTTATCGAATGCGTTTAAATTGGTAAATATGCCCGTTCCATGTGTCTTGCGCAAAGCGATAACCTTGAATGATCTATGCTCTTTTGTTGAATATCAGTATACCTTACTTCTTAGATTACTCATAAAATGTGGGCAATCTACCGAATTTCATTCAATTAATGCGTGGTATTCGTGCTTTTATTAAGGATCTTTGTCGTAAAACCCGCTTCAGTGAGTAAATATGCTCCAAGCTCCCGGCGGCGCCCACCATCGCATAACACAATGTACGTTGCATTTGGGTCTAGGGAAGTAAGGCGACCCCGAAGGCGATTAAGCGGTATGTTAATGCTACCGTCCAATTTATCGAACTTGTATTCACCGGGTAGCCTGACGTCAACAAGAACAACCGGTAGAGAGGTACTCTGAAGTTTTTCCAATTCATCTAGCGTAATAAAGTCTTGGACAGGTTCTTGTAAAAGGCGTTTAAAGTCATCTTTGGTTAAATACATGAGGCTACCATTAGTTGCCATTGCGATGCTGGCATTACGAGTGGTATTGCCTACTAACGCCTCTTCACCAAAAAAATCACCGGTATTCAGTGATGCGATTACATGTTGCCCGCTATCCGTTTGTTTGATGACATTAGCTTGTCCTTTTTCCAAAACATAAAAGTGGTCGCCTGGTTGACCTTCAGTAACAATGGTTTCGCCTTTAAGGGCGCTTTTTTGGTGAAATGTACAAAAAAGTTGCTGAATATTAGCAGGAGGGATTTGAGAAAATAAATTGGACTCCAGCAAACAGGTCATCCAGTCTCTTTCAATGGAATCTTCTTGTGAGAGGTCGGTAACAAGGTAGTTACCGGCTTGATCCCACGTTAATACTATGTCCATGTGGTTTTTGTCCACAATAAGAATCAGCGACTTGCTGGTAGTGACAGCTGAATATTGATGCGGCTGTTGATTGTCGAGTGCGTGTAGGGCTGCATTGTTGCTGGATGATGCGGCTGACGATATGGCGGTTATTTCGAAACTTTCATTAAGAAGGTCAACGGCCCCGTTGATTAGGTAATAGCAGTTCTCGGATGACTCGCCTCGTTTGAATAACATTTTTCCGCTAGCGAGTGGCTTTAGCGTGGCATGTTTGAGAATGTCTTTAACATGCGTATCCGATAGATCGTTGAAAGGGCTGAGGTTTTTAACGAGATCAATGTTAATGGAGAGGTTTTTTTCGCTCATAAATTGCCCAGAATTGTGGTTTCTATCATGCTGCTGCACATTTTGCAGTGACTTGCCTGTGCGACCTCCGCACTGGCGGAGGTCTTGCTATTATTATAGTTGTCTGTCGCCAGCCTGCCTGAGAATCTCTTATTGATTGGCGGTTATGCTTCACATTATTCAAGATTTTTAATGCTCAGGGGGGGGGCGTAGGAAAGGTGACGGATTGTGTGTTTCCTTTTTAAATTAGGTTTATTTTTGTGCTGGTCTTGTGCTATGTGCTAATTAAATTGAATACAATAA
>CAJXZM010000202.1 GCA_913063125.1 uncultured Gammaproteobacteria bacterium
GTATAGGTGAGAGGGAACATCGCAGGCAGCACCTGGATAAATGTTGTCGCGCCACACACCACCCACATCAGAAGCTTGTTCGAATATCCTAAAGTTTTCGACCCCGGCTTGCTTTAGTTTAACGCCCAGTCCGATACCACCAAACCCTGCACCTATAACGGCAACATCAAGGTAAGGGCTGGCGTTGTTATTTATCGTTTCATTTATTGTGTTCATTGACATCACCCTTATACATTATCTTCTTGAGGTTGAGATTTCTTTGAGACTTTCTTTGTGGTTTTTTTAGTGGCTTTAGTTTTAGGTGCTCCAACAACAGCAATTATTTCTTCTACTCGCTTGAGGAGGTGTCTGTTGTCGTGATCCCACGGGTGAAATCCTGGCTTATAATAATCTAACCAATCCGGCAGAATAAGCTTGAGAACACCGTTCTTTCCCCACAAATTATCGTAGGTCGCTCGCCAGCCTTTAAGGTTGGTTAATTGTTTGTCTCTTCGTAATATATCTAAATAAACCGCTGCCACCGCTGGCCAAAAAACGGCGTTAGCAAAAGTAAACGTACCCGTTCTTAAAAAGTAGGAGCTAAGCCCCCCGCCAACCACCTGGTTAAACACATCAAATGCAACGGCCTTGTGCTCAGTTTCCTCTAGAGCATGCCAATGCCAAAGGGCTACGTAACCCTCATCAGACCCCTCCATCGCTTCCGGGGTTTCGAGGACACCGTTCGCCAGGATGGCCGTAATGTGCTCTAAGGCGACGGTAATAGAAAGCTGAAATGCTTTCGGTGTACGTTCCTTTATATTGTCCAATAATATAGCAACAATCTTCTCATAGGCTTCTACAGGAAAGCCTGCCTCTGCCAATGCATTATTGTACTCAACGTGTTCTCGGCTATGGAATGCTTCTTGCCCAATGAACGCACTCACGTCACGCTTAAGCTGAGGTGCCACTATATCTTCACGGTAGTTCCTTACGCTATCAATAAAAAAACGTTCACCCTCTGGAAAAAATACGGATAAGGCATTTAGGAAATTTGTGAAGTTTCGCCCTGCCCCATTCCAGTGAGTTATTTTGGACTTTTTTAATGGAAATTTAAAATTACGTCGAACAGGTTCAATAGCAAAAGCTGGTGCATTCATAGTTAATCTACCCTTAAGTTTTTACACTGTTGCGCATCGTAGCTGTGGATGACTATACAGCAACGGTAACATTATAAACTGTGACACTATGGCATGTAACGCTTTATAATGTCGCACAGAGAAAAGGCAAACGCAAGGTAAAGGGCCCAAATACACTCATTTAATTGGTCGAACAACCAAATGAGTGTATTTTATACGGATAAAGTTATCAAGTGTAAAAAATCCAAAGGTTTACTATGCTTAAATTTATCCGTTTATTTGTGATGTGATGTGTCTAGTAACCCCGACAAGAAATGAACATCAATGCCTACGTTAAAAAATGCTATTGATACACTTCTATACCCTGTAACTACCATGATGGGCCGAATTTCTTATGTAAAGAAATTCGCGTTAGCCTGTGCAATTTTCGCAATCCCTTTCACAGTATCAACCCTCCTTGTTTTGTTGGGGAATCAACAGGAAATCGATGCACTCTCAAATAAATACCATGCCATTGGGAAATTGAAAAAAATACACACGATTAATCGTGCGTTCATTGGTATAAGAAATCAATATGGCCGAAATGTGGATAGTCCAGACATTACAAAGGATTCCGTTATCATTGAGTTATTAACATTAAGCGGTGCTCTTGATCTGCCACCAACATCACCAACCTATAGGGCGCTCATTAGGCTACAAGCATCCGCTGAAGTCGAGTTTGAGGGGATTCTAAACGAAGGGAGTACCTTATATACTCGACTAAATGATATAAACCATATACTACTTCAGGTTAATCAACTTGAAGAGCTTTACATAAGTGATAACCATATTTTTAATGATAGTGATATGTATTCATTGAATCTTGTCTCCCTTATAACCTACTTCTTCAACTCGCCGATATCCAAAATGGAAAAATCAAAAATCATCGGCGCCTCTATTCTTAAGCGGGGGTACATTGACTCACAAGGTGTAAATTCACTACAAGACCTTTCTGAATCCCTAAAATCAGATTCTTCTCGACTGCTTCTCCGACTGAAAAACACATTAAATAATGATTACATAAGCCGCGAACAATTCTCCCTCTATAAACAGCAGCTTGATGGGCTAAAAAACCTTGATAGAATTATGGAAGATAGCATTACCTTTGATCCCTCTCTAACAACTGATCCCTCTTTGTTTATTGATCATTGTGATGTAGAAATTAATAAGCTGCGTGAATTGCAATCCGTTCTTGTTAATGCTCTGTTAGCACAATACCAACAACGAATATACAAGCTAGAGCAACAGCAAATACTCAATCTTATATTAATGTGTGTGGTTTTTATGGGAGCATTTTATCTGCTGATGGGGATATTTTCGAGTATAAATCACTCTCTACTTGCACTGGTATCTGCAAGTAAGCGCCTCTTTGATGGAGATCTAGCAACGCCAATATCGTTGTCAACGAGAGACGAAATGTTTCAGCTTGCCTGCCATTTTGAGGCGATGCGAATTAAATTAAAAGATAAAGGTGATCAACTACTCAAAGCTACAATAACCGATGAACTAACAGGCTTGTATAACAGACGCCATTTTGATTCCTTTCTAAAGCGTCAGTTATCACAATGTGAAGCGGATAGAAGTGATCTTATTCTTATGATAATAGACCTTGATCATTTCAAGAAGATAAATGATCAATACGGCCATATTGTTGGAGACCAGTGCCTACAAGAAACCGCAAGTCTGTTAATGAAAGCTATTACACGTAAGGGAGACAAGGCTTTTCGTTATGGTGGAGAAGAATTTGCAATTATACTGCCTCCAGTTACAAATACTAATGGTGAAGTGATAGCTGAGCGACTCTGTGAGCTATTTCGATCACATACATTAACGTCTCCATCTATCAGCTTTACCGCAAGCATTGGTATAGCAAGTACTATTACCGCCAATACTTACAACGCTAATACACTCATTGCATTAGCAGACAAGGCTCTTTACGCTGCAAAGGATGCAGGGCGTGATCGTTATGAGATCTATCAGGGCGCACGCGGATGAAAATACAAAACGTAAAAATCATTTTACAACAATATTCGGTTTTACGATCCGTGTTGCTTGCTCTTGTACTTACTTTGTTAATAACACCCTCCTTATCCTTAGCAGCTGGATACGATCAAGGGCTAACCCCATTTGGAGCCGAATACGGAGGTAATGCCGACGGAAGCATTCCCGAGTGGCAAGGCGGCAATCGGAATGCCCCTGATCTTGATGTGACATTACGTGAAAGTCAGCTCCTTTATAAAGTAGATGCCAAAAATCTTGGTAAATACAAGGACGTACTGCCTGAGGGCCTGGTAAAGTTAATAAGCAGATATCCCAATTCGATGAAAGTAAATGTGTACCCTACATACCGTACAGCCTATTACCCGGAGTGGGTTTATGGGTTCGCAAAAAAAAACATAACTGCAAGTAATGAAATTAATAATACCGTAACCGGGGCCTACCCTGCTCCGCCCTTTATTCATACAAATCAAGGTAACCGCTTAGTTTGGAATCACCTGCTAACCTACAAGGGTGTTTATACGGAATTACGAACTCGAGAAGTAACACGAAGAGACACAAATAAGTATGTAACGTTCAACAGTACAATCTCTTTATACTTAAGCTACTATGATCGCGAGCGAGGGCCATCTGATATTGATCAGCCTTATATTTACTATTTATCAAAAATACGCTCGCCAAGCAGGTATGCTGGCGGCATACTGTTATTGCACGAGCAAGTCAACGCTTCACTACGCCCGCGACAAGGCTGGGTATACCTCCCTGGCCAAAGGCGTGTTATGCGGATTCCTGGTGTGGATTTCGACTCTCCGATGCAGCTATCAGAATCTGTTCGTTTTGCCGATGAAATCAATCTATTTAATGGCTCTATAGATCACTATAATTGGAGAACTATCGGAAAAAAGGAGCTGGTAATTCCCTATAACAATATCATTCTTTCAGATAAAATTTCACGATCGGATTTAGAAGACAAGCACCTAATGACAAAACATCACCTTGCGCCACACTTCTTGCGTTATGAAAAACATAGGGTGTGGGTTGTTGAAGGAAGACTAAAAACAGGCAAGCGACACGCCTACAAAAAACGCCGGTTCTACATTGATGAGGATAGCTGGTTAATCATGTTAGCAGAGAACTATGATAAAAATGATGAGTTATGGCGAGTTAGCATTTCTTACAGCAAACAATACCATCAGCTCCCTGGAGTTTTTTCAGTCGCTGATACCTTTCACGACTTAAAAGAGAGCGTTTATTTTTTTCAAGGCATAGAAAATCTAACATCAAAACAAGAATTGCCACCAAAAGCAAGCTTTATGCCCTCTGCATTACGTCGAAATGCCATCCGATAAGATTAGCGCTAATCTTATCCATCAGATAGTGGAGCGTATAATACAGCGACATCCTGTAACGTGCTCCCCAATTCTCGGTACGATGTTTCAATCGCATTGGTGGCCCTTTTATACCAGGGTTAATTAACCGAAACCGTATCCAAATATGGAGAAATCCATTCTTCTTAGTATTTACACAATGCGATATACTATACCTCCCTTAGCAATCAAGCGGTTAGTTTTTACGGAAAACATCTCAATTGGACAAAAAACAAGTTATTTTTCTCGTTTAACCGCTCTTGATTTGGCAACGATAGCCTCGCCTTTTGCCCCTGATAAATATTGCACATTCAGTGATACAGTTGAGGCCCTCACTCCCTTTGTATCATCATGGCCAGACCGAGCCGATAACGCCCCCCCATGGTATAACATTCGGTGTTCCTGCTAACTCCTCTCTAAAAGGAATAGAAATTTCCGCATAGTCATCATCGTAACTTTCTAATTTAATGCCGTGTAACTTCTGAAAAGGTACCCATGTATACATTTCTACGAGCATTTCAATTGGATTTGAGATATAAACACCTGTATTTTAACCTTCGTTTCTGTTCTCTAATAAAGGGTCTAGGCAAATTTCTTGCCTAGACCCAAGCCATTCCCATTGTCTAGCTCATCTAACCGACGAACAGCCAGCGTTGCTTGCTTCAAACAGGCCAATTCAAGCTGCTCCATTCCCTCTTGGTTAATACACAAAATGTAAATCACGTTTGATATAGCCTCTAATTGACCAAGAGCGTACTCCTCCCTCAGTTTTCCCCGATGGCTAAGCGCCGTTTTTACTGCAGCATCGAGAAGTGATATTGCGAGTTCATCACTGACTAATATGTCGCCCATAATCCTTTACCTTTTATTAGAATTTTTCATCGTATGAAAAAGAGAATATATATGCTGATACAGAAGCGCTAACGTCAAGAAATGCGTAAGGTGCGTACACGACATGACCCGGCGTTGTCGTGTTTAGATTATCTGATTGCCCTGCTTTCGCAGAATAGGATGAATCCAAATACCCAAGGGCAGCATCAATGCGCGTATCTTTATCCAGTTGATATCCAAAACCAATGCTATATAATTTTGTGTCAGATAACGGGGCAAACAAATCGACTCGGTCATCAGGTATGGCGCTTGTTCTTGGTTCATAACCGAACCTTAGTACAAGGTTGTCGGATGCTTCATATTCTACCCCAAAAGCCCAAGACCATACGCTTTCGTACCGTCGAGAAATAACCATTTTGTTTGGGTCTGCGGTATCCTCACCTTTATTAAATGCAGAGCCGCCTACATTATTGACTAAGTTTGCCAAAACCAGAAAATCCAAATTCTGATCAAAAGTGAACTCCAAATCCTCCCATGCGCCGTAATCTGTCCACTTTAAATCAACGTTTATTTTAAGATCTGGGAACAGCTTTACCGATGTGCCTACAGAAAAATGTGCCGGTGTAACCAGGTCTAGCTCAACACTACCTTCTTGGCTAGCAAGCCCCGTCATTGGCCCTCCGCCCAGTGTTGCAACGATACTGTTAAGCCAAGGTGTATTTGCAATGGGGCCAGTGAGATCGGTAAGTGCAGAAGGCACCTCCATTTTAAAGTCCCCCTCCATATGAGATGCCCCTTCACTCTGATACACAATACCAAATGAGATCCATGGTGTTGGCTCCCATAACAAACCTAGGTTATAAGTTATGGAAAGCGCATCTTCAACTTCAACTTCTAAACGACCAAGTGTATCGTAAGGGCTAAAAACGCTAAGATCTGTTAACCCAATTTCATCTAGAATAGGGCCCACTTCTTCAACGGAAGCTTTCAAGAAAGGAATCGTTGTTTCTGGTGCACGCAAATCACTTACCAGTCCGAATCCCTGCCATGAAAAACCAATTGATAAGCCGAACATTAACGTGTCGGTAACAGAAAAGGCTACGGATGGAGAAAAATAGGTTATTCGGGAAATTGACAATTCAATGCCTTGATACCTTCCAGGACCGTCTTCCTCTCTGCCATAACCGATAGCTTGGGGCGCGTATACGGATGTCGCGAAAACTCGACCTCGCTCTGTATCCTCTATTGCGACGCCACCCAACGGAACGAATAGAAACGGTAGCTCGGTCATCCCTACAAAGGGCAGCATTAACACCGGTGTAGAGGTCGTTCCGCTTTGGTATTCGAGGGGATCGTTTGGGTACAAACACTCTTGTGATTCGTCGTTGCAATAGATACTATTGTACGTTTCCGTAACAGACCCCGCGCCTTGATCAGCATGTGCTTCATCCAAACGGCGCTTACCAATGTCGGTATTAAATGTCATTTTTGCCGCTATTAGCTTTACCTGTCTCTGACGTCCCTTAATCTTAGCCAAACCTGCAGGATTAAAATGAATGGAATCAATACCGGGCGGATCCGCCGTAACGGCATGCCCCAAGCCAAGCGCTTTTGAGTTTCCAATTGTGATGTTTTGTGTCAATTGCGCATTGGAATTGGTCGCTATAAATAAACTAATAATAGGTGTAACCAATTTTATTGCTCCTTGCATATTCTAACCACCGTTTTATTTTTTAAATTATTTTTGGCGGTCTGAGGACTAACACACTTATTAAAGAAGTGTTTACAACAAAGAACCAGACTCTGTGGCCACTCTAGTTGGTTGAGTAACCAAATGTCAAATATATCTAGCTATTTTTCTCAAAATAATTTCTCATAAATAGAAGAACACCCCTACGATTTAGAAAATCAAAACGCCGATTCGTATCCCACATTAAAGAACGTAACGTTCACTGTGTTGGTGAATGGCAAGCCGCCATAAGGGTTGTAAATGAGGTTATTTATCCCTGTCGCATTTGCGTTGCTACTCTCGCCAGCCGCGACATCTACAGAGGCATGTAAATAGGCCACCGCGACATCTATCCTAGATTCCGAATCTAGTTGATACCCTATGCCAGCTCCATAATAATGCGCAGGCCCCACTGGAATGATAAGATCCTGTTTATCTTCCTCTGCCATGGGTTCTCGAAGCTCATAACCAAATCGCACGTCTAACCTATCACTCCACGCATATTGTATTCCAATACCATATGCGTAGCTGTCTCGGTAGTTCCGGGGTAAATTAAGCTCTGTGGGCGACGTTTCATTAGGGGCGACAAGTGATGCAATTTTCAAGAAATCGAGATTTTTGTCGAATGCAATATCGAATGAATCCCAAGAAGAATACTCACTCCAGCGCACATCAGTGGTAATGGTAACATCTGGAAAAAGTACCAATTTCATCCCTAATTGAGCATCGGCAGGAAATGTCATCGTTAATGTGGTTTTGCCAGTTTCCTCTGCTGGCCCTGATGGCAGTACGGGTGTATTGATTGTATTTAGGCCGCTCCAAAAATTCTGCCATGACTCACTGTAAGTAAATTTATAATCGCCCTCCATCGTTGTTTTCGCCTCACTGTGATACACAAAGCCAAGGCTAAACCACGGAACAGGTTCCCATAAAAGACCGATGTTAAAGGTTGGCGACACAAATTGATCAACTTCTAGTGTTAGGTTTCCGATATCTTGAAATGGCCCTAGTCGATTTTGTGGTTCACACGATGAGACGGTGGCCTTTAGCTCATCTGTGATCACTCCACAGGCTATATCAATGCCCGCCAACAATAGGTTGGGGGCTCGTAAATCCATATCCATCCCGATACTTTGTGTCGATAATGCAACCGTAAAGCCGACTGAAAATTCATCGGTAATTTGAGTGGAAATGGTCGGTGATAAATAGGTTAATCTCACTAAGGATACCCTCCTGCCCTGATAGCGACCCGGATCATCATCTGCACGACTGTAACCGACGGCTTGTGGTGAGTACACACTGGTAGCAAATACGAAATCAGATGACGCTGGAGCAATGGCAAAACCGCCTAACGGAAATGCCTGGGCGGGAACGTCCACCATACCTAAACCAGGCAACGACAAGACGGGGTGACTGGAGTCTAATTCACTGTGTGTATTTTCTAAGGGGTCGCTAAAATCAAAGGCGTCCAAAAACTCTTTGGGCAACCCCTGCTGCTCCCCAAATTCAGTTGAGGACTCTAGGAGTGCGGCGATAAATTTTATCTGATAGGTGTCGTATTCGATTTTGGCAAGCCCGGCTGGATTATAGTGAATGGAATCTATTCCTTTAGGGTCAGCCGTAATTGCAAACCCTAATGCCATTGCACGTGGATCCCCAATAGGTAACTGTTGCAGAAACTGAGCCTGGGCGCTTGTTGTCACAACCAAGCTGCCCACTATCGCCAATAAAAAAAGTTTAATCATTTTATCCCCCAAACAAGCTTTTTATAATTTTTGTGCTACGCATCAAAATACGATACCACAAATGAGTTGGTTGTCCAACCAAGGTCGTGTTAAGATACTGTGACTTGGCACTAATGCTGGTGTTTATGATTTAAGGTAGGGGACAAATATGATTGAATTATTGCTAGTTACCGCGACGTTAACGGCTCTAAATGTGGCCTTTGGATCAACACTTCCTCATGATGTTACGGCAGAGCCCGAGCCCATCAGAACAATAGCTCAAACACCCTCACTCCTTGGCGCATTAACAGATACACAACCCAAATTTAATTAGTGATGTAACCTCTAAAAAAGTGGTATGTCCCTATACCACGCAAAGCTTACCTATTTAGTTACACAATATTGACTGCGCAGCTTTCTCCCCAATCATCATTGAGGGGGCATTTGTATTGCCACCCAAAATAGTAGGCATTATGGATGCATCCGCAACTCTAAGACCCTTAATTCCATATACGCTTAATTCAGCATCCACAACGGCCATGTCATCATTTCCCATTTTGCATGTGCCTGCGGGATGATAAATGGTTTCTGCTCTGCGCTTAATGTCTTCACGTAACTCTTGGTCACTAATAACATGGTCTCCGGGAGCCTCTTCACCGCCATTGGAATCAGAAAACGCCTTCGTCTTGAGGATCTTACGGGCGAGCTTAACCCCTTTGATAAGAACATCCAGATCATTAGATTCCGACAAATAGTTGGGATCCATTTTCGGGGCTTGCAACGGGTCTGCACTATGAAGAGTGATATCCCCTCGGCTTTCAGGGCGTAGCTGGCAGACGTGAACGGTGCATCCATGTCCATAGGTTAATTCACGACCATGGTCACGAATAAATGATGGCAAGAAGTGCAGCTGAATATCCGGGCGGTTTGTATCACCTGATACCGATAAAAACCCGCCCGCTTCTGATGCATTACTGGATAGCATGCCGCGTCGTTTCGTAAAATAACGAAACAGTTCGACAATATTTCTCCCCAGGCTTTGCAAAGAAAACCCTATAGACCGAGAACTTGTGTCTTTCATCATCACCGTCATATCGAGGTGATCCATTAGGTTTTGACCCACTCCAGGTAGATGCTTATGGCAGGTGATGCCATGTTCTTTTAGGTGATCTTTATCGCCAATACCTGATAACATTAAGAGATGGGGCGAGTTAATCGCACCGCCACATAGCACAACCTCTTTTGTTACTCTGCTTGAAACAACTTCACCGTCTCCAACTTGATATTCGACACCAACGGCTTGTTGATTCTCAATAACAACCTTTCTAACCAGTGCACCGGTTAGCACCGTAAGGTTTACGCGTTGCTTAACCGGATTTAGAAACGCTTTTGCAGAACTGAATCGTTTGCCATCTTTTTGTGTTACTTGGTAAGGGCCAACGCCGTATTGCGAAGCCCCATTAAAATCATTGTTACGTGGGTAACCCATTTCAACGCAAGCGTCTACAAACACCCCGCTCATTGGATTAGGGTCTCTTATGTTTGTAACATTTAGCTCCCCTTCGCACCCATGAATTGGCCCCTTCATAACCTCATTGCTTTCATGCGCCCTAAAGATTGGCTCGACTGATTTCCAGTCCCACCCCTTATTACCCATTTCTGCCCATTCGTTATAGTCTTCTGGATGCCCTCTAATATAAACCATCGCATTGATGGAGCTGCTACCACCCAGAGTCTTTCCTCTTGGCCAATAGAGTGATCGGTTTTCTAAGGATTTCTGAGGTGCCGTGTTATAACCCCAGTTGTGCTTCCCTTCTTTTATCAATCCTATAATACCAAAGGGTATATGGATAAGCGGACTTTTATCCTCGGGTCCCGCCTCAAGCAACAATACTTTATTGTTAGGGTCTTCACTGAGTCGATTGGCAACAACACAACCTGCTGAGCCAGCACCGACAACAATATAATCATACTCTTCCATTTCTATTCTGCCTCCGGCCCTGTCGTTTCAATATAACGTGACATATGGAAATCTCGATCACCATGAACTAATGACAGGTGTGTAATAAGACGAAAGTAATGCCCAATATCCAGCTCCTCAGTTACTCCAATGCCCCCATGTATTTGAATTGCTTGTTGAGCAATAGCAACAACTCTTTTACAGAGGTAGGCTTTGCACGCAGAAATAGCTGTCTGGCTATCTGCCACATCGTTAACAGCTCCCTTATCGGTTGCCATAAATAGCATTGACTCGGCCTGTTGCAACTCAACAAACATATCAACCAAGTAATGTTGAATCACCTGGAAGCTCCCTATATGCGTGCCGAATTGTTTTCTGATTTTTGCATAATCTAGGGTTTTTTCGTAAGCAGCTGTTGCGGCGCCGACCATTGCTGCACACTCAAGTACAGTGACATAGTCTATGGCACGCTGTGCCGCTGCTGTTGCATCGGAACCAACACAAAGTATTTTGTCGTTAGTCAATTCAAGGTTGTTAAAGGTGACTACACCTGAGCGGGAGCCATTCAGAACACGGCAATCTTCATATTCCACGCCCTCTTCTTCTACTGCTACGATAAATAGTATGGGCTGCTCATCTGACGCCTCCCTTGCGTAACAAA
>CAJXZM010000203.1 GCA_913063125.1 uncultured Gammaproteobacteria bacterium
TACCGTTCCTTGAAAGTACTTGATGGTGGTGTGGGTGTATTCTGTGGATCTGGTGGTGTTGAGCCTCAGTCAGAAACAAACTGGCGTTATGCAAACGAATCTGAAGTTGCTCGTATCATCTTCGTAAACAAGTTAGACCGCATGGGTGCTGACTTCTTACGTGTTGTTGGTCAAGTTGAGAAAGTATTGGGCGCTAACCCGCTTGTTATGGTTCTTCCCATCGGTGTTGAAGAAGATTTTGTAGGTGTTGTTGATCTACTAACTCGCAAAGCTTACGTATGGGATGACTCAGGTTTACCTGAGAATTTCGAAGTCCAAGACGTTCCTGCCGACATGGTAGATCAAGTTGAAGAGTATCGTGAAAAGCTTATCGAAACTGCTCTAGAGCAAGACGATGACCTAATGGAAGCTTACTTGGAAGGCGAAGAGCCTGCCATGGAAGACATCAAGCGTTGTATCCGCAAAGGAACAATCTCTCTTGCTCACTTCCCTACATACTGCGGATCTGCGTTTAAGAACAAAGGCGTGCAAATCATCCTTGACGCCGTTATTGATTACCTACCGAGCCCAACTGAAGTTAAGCCTCAGCCGCTAACTGATGAAGATGGCGTAGAAACAGGTGACGTCGCTACGGTAACAACTGATGCCTCACTAAAAGCATTGGCATTCAAAATCATGGATGACCGCTTTGGAGCACTTACGTTTGTTCGTATTTATTCTGGCGTATTAAAGCGTGGCACAACCATTCTTAATTCGTACACGGGCAAAACAGAGCGTATCGGCCGTATGGTTGAAATGCATGCAGATGATCGTAACGAAATTGAAAGCGCTCAAGCCGGCGACATCATTGCTATCGTTGGCATGAAGAACGTTCAGACAGGCCACACATTATGTGACCCGAAAGACCCCGTAACACTTGAGCCTATGGTATTCCCAGAGCCAGTTATCTCTATCGCAGTAACACCAAAAGACAAAGGTGGCTCTGAGAAGATGGGTGTTGCGATTGGTAAGATGATTGCAGAAGATCCTTCTTTCCACGTTGAGTCTGACGAAGAAACGGGTGACACCATCCTTAAGGGAATGGGTGAACTTCATTTGGATATTAAAGTAGACATCCTTAAGCGTACTTACGGTGTTGAGCTAGAAGTTGGTCAACCTCAAGTTGCTTATCGCGAAACGATCACTAAAGAAGTTGAAGACAGCTATACGCACAAGAAGCAGTCTGGTGGTTCTGGTCAGTTTGGTAAGATCGATTACCGCATCAAGCCTGGTGAGCCAGGTACTGGTTTCGTATTTAGCTCTTGTGTTGTTGGTGGTAACGTTCCTAAGGAATTCTTCCCTGCTGTTGAGAAAGGTTTCAAGAGCATGATGGGGGAAGGTGTTCTTGCCGGGTTCCCAGTACTAGACGTTGAAGTTGAACTTTATGACGGCGGTTACCACGCGGTCGATTCATCTGCTGTAGCATTTGAAATTGCAGCAAAAGGTGCATTCCGCCAGTCAATCCCTAAGGCAGGCCCTCAGTTAATCGAGCCTATCATGAAGGTTGACGTATTCACTCCAGATGATCACGTTGGTGACGTTATTGGTGACTTGAACCGTCGTCGTGGCATGATCAAAGATCAAATGGCTGGTGTTACTGGTGTACGCGTTAAAGCAGACATCCCTCTAGCGGAAATGTTTGGTTATATCGGAACACTTCGTACAATGACTTCAGGTCGTGGACAGTTCTCTATGGAATTCTCTCACTACCTTCCGTGCCCTAACTCGGTATCTGAAGAAGTTATTGCTGCAGAAAGAGAAAAGAAAGCTGCTAAAAAGTAATTTTTTACTTACTGTAGTGCGCTAACATAGGCGCACAAAAAAGCCCCGCAGGCTTATAGCAACGGGGCTTTTTTGTGTCTGCTCAAAACATTTCACGCTTAAAACCCAGTAAACCTACTCCTGTTTATCTTCCTGCACCCCCGAAAGCTGCCCTGCGATAAACACAACAAAGGGAACACAATAGGTTAGAACTGCAGGAATCACTCGAAACTCAGCACCTCCAAACAACGCCTCATACTGGTTAATCAGCAACAACAAGGTGCCGACTACTCCGGATACCTTAAGCGCCTTCTCAACCACACTTTTGTTCACGCTTCTTGCTTCGCAGCTTTCTTCGCCGCTACCTTCTCATAGCCCCGTAAATACTTAATAATATCCCCCGACTCATACATCCACGATACTTTGCCACCCTCACCCTCTATTCTAAGACAAGGTACTTGAGCTTTCCCTCCCCCTGCCATCAATTCAGAGCGATATTTCGGCTGCTGCATCACATCTCGCTGAACCACGCGAATATCTAGCCGGCCTAGCGCCTTTCGTGTTACAGCGCAATAGGGGCAGCTCTGGTAGTGGTATAGAGAAAGGCCAGCCACATTTGTTGGTATTGTCATATCTACACCCTCAATTTTACCCGTTGTTGTATAAGGCCATTATCCAGATCTAAACCCGGCAAAACATGACAATACGGTCGTTTTAATTGTCATTTTGACAACGCATGCCAAAATAAGATAATAAAACTCCATACTCGGGAACGAAAAATGGAAACACATCATAAGCTCGACGCCCTTGCCGACATCCTCAACACCATACGGCTTAGCGCCAACACGTATTTTTGCTCCGAATTCGCCCCCCCCTGGGGGATGGAAATTGACAAGGGTAACGACGGCATCTTTCACGTTGTTGTCGATGGTAGCTGCTGGCTCAATATCAACAATACCAAAGACCCAATCCACCTATGTACCGGAGACATTGTTGCTTTCCCCACTGGTGGTGCCCACAGCATCAGCGACACCCTAGAAAGTAAAATGCTGCCAGGCAGCCAAGTGGTTGAAAATATCTTGAGTGGTCACAACCCATTCCATAACCAACTCTCAAATCATCCTGCAAGCTCAAGTACACCCCAACAAAACACGCTCATGTGTGGCTCCTTTCACTACGACTCCTCGTTCAACCACCCTTTTCTAAAAGATTTACCTTGTTTTATCCACATTAAAGCGAAAGAGACTCCGGAACTTAGCTGGCTACGATCCCTAATCTCCGTACTCGCCAACGAAGCCCGCCTGCCAGCTCCTGGTTCGACCGTTATGGTTGATCGGTTAACAGAAGTGCTGTTTATTCAACTCATGCGTACCCACATGGAAGCTTCACCGGATCGCTTAAATTACATGACAGCCCTGGCAGACCCCCAAATAGGCTCTGCACTGAATCACATTCACGCAGAAACCGAATCCCATTGGACGGTAGAACGCCTTGGTGAAGCGGTCTCTTTATCCCGTACCAGCTTTACTGACAAGTTTTCTAGACTTGTCGGTATTCCACCAAAAACTTACCTCGTCAATTGGCGGATGCAAAAAGCCAAGACCCAGCTAGAAACAACCAACACCCCGATGATAGATATCGCCGAAAACTCTGGCTACTCATCGGAGGCAGCATTCAGCAAAGCGTTTAAGCAGTTCTTTGATACCACCCCCGGACGGACCCGGCGCAAAGTTAAAAATTAATCTCACACTGCATTGACAAACAACATGCATATACATACTATGTTTGCATACTCTAGCAAAAGGCGCTCCAATGACTTCCGATACCATCACTCTCGATACTGTGACATTTGAGCCCTGCTACAATCTTGCCCTGCGTAAAAGCAACAGGCTAATAACCCAATTTTATGAAGAGCGGCTAGCACCCTTCGGTTTAAAGTCAGGTCAGTTTTCTATTCTTCGGGCAGTACATCTTTGTAAAACCACCACAAACAAAATGCTGCAACAGCTGTTGGTGATTGATCAAACCACATTATCAAGAAACTTAAAGCCGCTCGTACGTGATGAGTTGGTCGTATTCACCACTGACACAAACGATCAGCGCATTAAGAACATCGCCCTTTCAGACAAAGGTGAGAGCCTCTATCACAAAGCCCTCCCTCAATGGGAACAGGCACAGAAAGACCTGAATAAACAACTAGGAAAAGAAAGCACTAACGCCATTTTATTGCTTTCCCAAAACGTTGTTGCAGCATTATCAAATAGCTGACGTTTCAGCTATTTTTTCCAGCATATACATGCATATACATGAACATACATATACATTGAAAAATATCCATTCACAAAATATGAACTCACAACGATTAACACGAGGTACGTAACATGTCTGAGAATCCGCACCCCTCCACAGCAAGAACAATAGCCACGCTCATTGTCCACTACCCCAAAACGCAGGTTGCCATCAGTTTACTATTAATGATTGCGTTATTTATGGCACTACCAATGCTATACAAAGATACACGCTCTGATGCTTTTCTTGCGGACGACAACCCCGCCCTTGTTTATCGAGACAAAGTCAAAGAGCAATTCGGTTTAAGTGACCCTATTGTTTTAGCGGTAATTAACACCTCAGATAGTGGCGTATTTAATCCAACATCTCTTTCCCTTATTCAATGGTTAAGTGATGAAATCTCATCGTTAGATAATATCAATACCGACCGCATGACCAGTCTTGCCACGGAAAACAATATCACTGGTTCTGATGAGGGTATGGATGTCGAGCCCTTTTTCGAAGCCGGCATTAGCACACAACAAGACGCCGATATTGTTTGGAACAAAGTCTCTGACTTTCCTCTTTACATGGGCAATTTAGTCGCCCATGACAAACAAGCCACGTTGATTGTTGCTGAACTACTAGACGTAAAACAAGTAGAAGATACCTTTCAAAAAATACTCAACATTGTTGATCGTGCCCCCAACGGAAAATATGATGAGATTCATGTAGCAGGAGAAGGAGCTATCGCAGGCTACTTGGGAAGCTACATTGATGCAGATGCACAACGGTTGAACCCTCTTGCAGGCATCATTATTACCATCATTATTCTCTTTGCCTTTCGACGTGTCAGCACGGGGATTTTATCTAACGTTATTATCGCCGCCTCGGTATTAATGACCCTTAGCATCATGGCACTTAATGGTATCCCGTTTTTTGTTATCACCAATGCCTTACCCGTAATACTCATTGGTATATCGGTCGCAGACTCCATCCATATTTATAGCCACTATTTTGAACTGCAAGCAAAGCACCCTGCAGAAGACAAAAAAGAACTCATCATTCAAACGGTAGAAGAAATGTGGCGCCCGATTACACTGACAACACTGACCACTATTGCCGGTTTTATGGGGATGTATTTCGCAGCTTACATGCCTCCGTTTAAATATTTTGGCCTTTATACTGCGATTGGTGTTGCTATTGCCTGGTTCTACTCGTTAGTATTTTTACCTGCTGCACTCGCCATAACAAAACCTTCCGCCAGCAAACAAATGGCATCACTCACCCAAAGCAACCAGTTGGATAGATTCTCTCGCACCATGGTTGTGCTAGGGCGTATATCATTACAGAACCCAAAAGTCACTGTAGGGCTTTTTTCGACCATCATCATCAGCGGTATATTTGCAACCGGTCATTTAGTGGTGAATGAAGACCGCATTAAAACCTTCCATACCAGTGAAACATTATATCAAGCTGACGCTGCAATCAATGCACACCTTAACGGAACTAACAATCTTGATGTGGTGATAGAAGCGAAAGAAGCTGAGGCACTATTTGAACCGGAACATTTGAAAAAAATGGAAGCATTGCAAAACTTCGCACTAACGCTGCCCAACGTCCAAGGTGCCGCGTCCATCGTTGATTACCTAAAACAAATGAACCGCTCACTTAATGGTGGTGATAAATATAGCTATCAATTACCTGATGATAAAGCGCTAATCGCACAATACTTTTTAATTTACTCCGCCTCGTCTGATCCAACCGATTTTGACGAAGAGATTGATTACGACTACCGAATTGCCAATATAAAGTTAACGCTAAATAAAGGCGGCTATGTCGATACGCAAGAGACAGTAACCCAACTAAATTATTATATTAAAACACAATTTAACAATAAAGATATCACAGCAACTCTCAGCGGCAGAGTTAACATTAACTACCATTGGATCAAGGACCTTGGAAGCAGCCACTTTGTTGGCCTAGCCATATCAATGTTCCTTGTATGGGCAGTAGCTTCGCTTCTTTTTGGCTCGTTAACGGCTGGGACATTTACCATTATCCCCGTATCCAGTTCCATACTGTTGGTGTATTCCGCCATGGTAGTGCTGGATATTGATTTAGGTATCGGTACATCAATGTTTGCATCCGTTGCTATTGGATTAGGCGTTGATTTCTCTATTCATACCATTGATCGCTTACGTAGTTTGTACCAAGCACACAATGGCGACTGGAATCTTACTTTACAGGAGTTATACCCTTCAACAGGAAGAGCATTATTCCTTAACTATATGGCAATCGCTTGTGGTTTTGGCGTATTAATCTCTAGCAAAGTAGTGCCGCTGAACAACTTCGGTACCATTGTTGTGGTATCGGTCAGCACCAGTTTTCTTGCTAGCATGAGTTTTCTACCGGCACTTATAAAACTCACAAAACCGAGATTTATAAGCGGGTATCAGCCTAGTAAAAAAACGATGTCAAGCCGTTGGATCAGAATCCCATCCGTTATTTTTCTTGTAGCTGTAGCGGGCGGTGTTTTAGTTAACCAACCGGCTCTAGCATCAGAAGGTGCAACCGCTAAAACAACGGTGCCCAACAATCAGCTACCATCGGCTGACGTTGTTATCGCTAACATCAATCGTGTTGATGACGGGGAACACGCTACCCGCAACCTCACAATGACGTTAATTGATAAACGTGGAAAAAAACGCGTAAGAGAAACCATTGGTTATCGAAAATACTTTGGTAAAGAAAAACGTACCATTCTATTTTACAAAAAACCTACCAACGTCAAAGGTACTGCATTCTTGACATTTGATTACCCCGATGCAGCTAAGGATGACGACCAATGGTTATATTTACCTGCTTTACGTAAGGTACGCAGAATATCAGCCGCCGATCGCGGTGATTACTTCCTGGGAACTGACTTTACCTATGAAGACATAAAGCTAGAGGGAAAGGTTGATTCGAAAGACTATGATTTTAAAACGATTCGCAGTGAAGCATTAGCGCAAGAGTCCTCACCTCCCATTCAAACGGTTGTTATTCGAGGAACCGCAAAAAACAACGTCATTGCAAAAGAGCTAGGTTATGGAAAAACGGAATTTTGGGTCAACGTGGAGACTTGGCTTATCGCTAAATCCATTTATTGGGACACAAAGGGAAAATTACTTAAAACACTCACCATCTCTGATGTGAGTCGCATAGACGGTATTCTCACTCGTCATCGCATGACGATCAACAACCATAAAACAGGCCATACATCAGAATTCCTGTTCAGTAGTGTTGATTATAAGGCCCCTGTTAGCGATGGCCTATTTACCAAACGTGCAATGAAAAAAGGAAAGTAATATGAAAACGTCACCGCTGGTTATGCGAATTCAGCTTGGACTATTCTTGAGTTTTTCGGTTCTAGTGTTACCGAGTTTTATTTTTCCAAGCGTAGCTATCGCTGACTATTCAGCATCACTCGAACAAGAACTTGCACTTGATTCTTCCGATCATAAGCAAAAGTTTGAGACCTTGTTTACCCCCGAGTGGAACATTGAGCTATCCGACAACATTAGCATGACGTTTATCGGACACGCTCGCTGGGACAACACAAAAAAACTCAGCAATCCGGCGAGCTCTCATTACTCGGCGCCCGACAGCTACGCTACTGGCAACGGACCACTCTATTCCAGTGACAGCTCTGAGGTGAGTATTCGCGAGTGGTATATCGACACTGAATCCCTCGGCGCTTACTGGAGAATAGGAAAACAACAAGTTGTCTGGGGACAGGCCGATGGTTTAAAAGTGCTGGATGTCGTTAACCCCCAAAATTACCGCGAGTTTATTCTGGATGATTTTGAGGATTCACGCATTCCTCTTTGGATGGTAAATACGGAAATCCCCATCGGCGAAAATAGTAACCTCCAAATACTATGGATTCCCGACCTTACCTATCACGCGTTTGCAGAATCAGGCACAGAATATGAGGTCAGCAGCCCATTATTTCGACCTGCCTTACCCCAAGGTGTCCCTCTCCTTGGCTTTCATGAAGATAAGCCCTCATCCCCTATAAAAGACAGTGATTTTGGCGTGCAATACACGACCTTTTATCAGGGGTGGGATCTCACATTAAACTACTTATACCATTACCAGGACACTCCTGTTTTATATCAACAGATCGGTGCTAATGGTGTTTCCCTATCTTCTGAATATGAACGAAACCATCTAGCGGGTTTTACTGCCAGCAACGCCTTTGGCAGCTTCACTCTGCGAACCGAGGTTGGCTACAGTTCAGATACTTATCACTTAAATCGCTCTCAACCAAACCAAACCCCAACCAACAAGGGCATTCATCAGTCATCGGAGGTATCTTCCGTCATAGGTTTGGATTGGCAAGGGCTGAAAGATACAATGATGAGTATTCAATGGTTTCAAAGTCACTTGACCAAACACAATACCGACGTTGTTCGCCCCCAGAACAACCACATCCTATCATTACTCCTAAAGCGGTCATTTATTAACGAAACCTGGGAATTAGAAATCCTAGCGCTTCATGGCTTTGATCAGCAGGATGGTTCAATACAGTCAAAATTACGCTACATGCTTGAAAGTGACCTATCCCTTTGGGTAGGCAGTGATGCGTTCTACGGGCGAAAAGAAGGTCTATTTGGACAATTCAATAACAAAGACCGCGTCCTTTTTGGCGTTGAATGGAGTTTTTAATCCATCAAAACAACATACTGAATGCCACGCGAGCCCTTTGTGATATAGTACTTCTTTATTTTGAATGCTCAGGGTTCATCGCTTGGCTAGCCATTATACAAAAACAATACGCCGTCTTTGGACGCTGCTGTTAATTTTAATCGCACTGGTTCTGTTTACCTGTGCTTTTTTGCCGAGCCACTATTTCCGATACCCCTATATTATCAGCCAATGTATGGATGCCTTACATTTCCCTGCCGGCTTTGTTCTTTTTATAATCATCTATTTAAAACTACCGACCCGAAAATATACTGCCCATATACTGCTAATCGTTGCCAGCTTAATGTTTGCTGTCGTTGAATTGCTACAACCTTATGCTGGCCGCACAGCAAGCTGGGGGGATTTAGGCGTCAGTTTATTAGGCGTGCTGTTGGCATGGTTATGGGCAATAGGGAAGCAAAAATCTATAAATTTCACTTCTTTTATCGTCATCTCCGTCGTTGCCGGCGGTTCCCTCTGGCTTCTAAAACCCGGTGCAACCGCAACATGGCGGGCCTATCAAATACATCAATTATTCCCCGTCATCGCCAACTTCGAGACATCTGCTCATCGTCTAATCATACCGCTATGGAGATCCAACGTTAACCAGATAGCCTACAACAAAAACGCCCCCGCAGATGGACATTATTTATCTTACAATAAACTAGGAAGCCGCTGGCCTGGAGTAGAGTTAAAAGTCATTCAGCAAAACTGGAGCAACCAAACTGAATTATGTTTTGATGCAAAAGGTCAGTTACCTAGCACCCGACTACGCATTCGTTTTGATGACCAAATGTCTTCAGATAGCCACACCAGCAGCACACAAAAGGTTGCTATCAACCCGAGCTGGGCTCACTACTGTATTAACATACAACAATTAATGACTAATGAAAAACGCATCATTGATATAAGCAACATGAAAAAACTCATCTTCTTTATTGATGGAAAACTGCCATCAAAACGTTTTTCAATTGACAATATTCACGTAAATTAGTCAATCTGCATACATTCTGTGACGCACAAGGCTTCAACCTAGGGGGGCAGTTTTCATGTTACTAAAAAACCGTTTCTACCTACCGCCCCTACGAAAACACTCTGTTGAACGCCACGAACTCATCTCCAAGCTCAACCGTTCCACTGGGGGGCAGCTTGTTTTAGTATCGGCTCCCGCGGGATACGGAAAAACAACCACAGTAAGCCAATGGCTACACCGTCACCCTCACTCTTTTGCATGGCTGACCATCGACAAAATGCAATCGTCTCCCGACATACTTTGGGAGTATATTATTAATGCCTTGCAAACAACCCAGCCCACTTTAGGTATCAACGCGACATCTCTGTTAAAAAGCAGCACTCACTCGTCCTTTGAACCCGTCATCACATCGTTATTAAATGACCTTGACGATCTTTGTACAAATAACGCTACAAAAGACCCTATCAGCTTAATACTCGATGACTTTCATCACGTTGAAAACACAACAACACTACAACTGATGAATCTATTTCTTGATCACCTGCCACCCAGCATTCGCATTGTTCTGACCTCCAGAAAACAACCTGCCCTGGCCATTGCAAGGCGCCGCGCCAACAATCAAGTGATAGAACTAACAGATACCGACCTGGCTTTTCATTTAACAGAAGGGCGTGATTTTTTTAATCACACCATGGGGCTTTCTCTAACCGATGACGCGATTACTACACTGTGCCAGCAAAATGAGGGCTGGGCCGTTGGATTACAGCTAGCGGCACTATCACTTCAACAATCACTTTCAAGTCTTAATACATTGCTAGACAGGCAGTCCATCGACCGTCACATATCTGACTATCTATTTGATGAGGTATTTTCTCAACAAGGAAAAACCCTTCAGGACTTTCTTATCATTACGTCCTCAATCCCTCGTTTCTGTGCAGGATTGTGTAATGCTCTTATGCAGAAAAATGACAACTTAACGCTGATCAAACAACTAGATAAACTTAATTTATTTTTGGTGCCGCTCGACAATCATCGTACATGGTTCCGTTACCACGATTTATTTCGCCAATTCCTCCTACAACACTTCAATGAACTAAATACTCAACAACAAAAACTAAACTATCAAACGTCATCGGCATGGCTCGAAGACGCAGGTTATCTAGAGGAAGCATTAGATCAATTTATTCTTTTACAGGATTGGATAAATTCAGCCCGCTTGTTAGAACAAATTGCACCAGAGAAAATTGAACAAGGCCATAGTGATAGCCTGGTAAAATGGACAACACAAATACCCAGCGAATATATGTCAACAATACCGGCACTATCTACTCCTATCGCTACACCAGGATCACTAACCCCGTCCGCGACGCCAAAAACACTCAAACCACCAAAACAAACAACAACACTAACAGAACCCTTAACCCGCCGTGAATCTCAAGTAATGACGCTTGTTTCACAGGGCTTGTCCAACAAACACATTGCCACCGAGCTAAACATCTCACTCAACACGTTAAAAGTTCACATTCGTAATTTGTATGGGAAAATGGG
>CAJXZM010000204.1 GCA_913063125.1 uncultured Gammaproteobacteria bacterium
GGCCCATCGCATCAGTATCACAAAAACGTGGGTTTATCGCTAAAGAGAACATTCTGTCGTCTGTATTCATATTACACGTCGTTTCTTATCTGGGTTAAATGAGAGCAGCTGACTTCGAGGGGCATTATACACATCTCACCCGTGGATCGCTTGTTTTTCCCTTGCTGAGGTTTACCCCGTTGAAATAAAACGTTATTCATTAAATTGAAGTGATGCTAAACGCTCATACAGTGGGTTGCTGGCAATTAATTCGGTGTGTGTACCTACCGCTTCAATTCGCCCTTTATTCAGTACCGCTATCTTATCAGCATGTAATACCGTCGCTAACCGGTGCGCTATAACCAGCGTGGTTCTACCTTTCATTAATTCATTTAACGCTTTTTGTACCTGATGCTCACTCTCAGCGTCAAGCGCACTTGTCGCTTCGTCCAATAGTAATATTTTGGGGTCTTTCAACACCGCCCGGGCTATTGCTATGCGTTGTTGCTGACCACCGGACAACCCCACACCATGCTCCCCCAATAACGTGTCATAGCCATCGGGAAGCTGTTCGATAAAGTCATGGGCATACGCTGCTTTAGCAGCATTGATAATCGCGTCTTGTGCCATATCAGCAGAACCATAAGCGATATTGTCCCTAATTGATCCAGTGAATAACGCTGGCTTTTGTGAAACCAACCCGATTTGAGCACGAAGAGAAAGTGGATCTAGTTGCGCAATAGGAACCGAATCTAACAAAATGGCACCTTTCTGAGGGTCGTAAAAGCGCAACAGTAAATCAAACAGAGTGGTTTTTCCTGCTCCCGACGACCCAACTAAAGCACACACCGTACCCGCTTCTACTAACAACGATAGGTCATCAATAACCCACTGCTCTTTTCGCGTTGCGTAATGAAAAGATAGGTGATCTATCGATAGATCACCTCGTAAAGGCTCCGGTAATAACAAAGGGGTCTCCGGAACAACCAGGTCATTTTCCGTTGCTAACAGCTCAAGAATTCGCTCCGCCGCACCAGCCGCTCGCTGCAGATCCCCTATCACTTCACTGATAGCGCCAACTGACATACCCACAATAACAGCATAAAAAACAAACGCCGCCAGCTCACCGCCAGAAATACGCCCTTCTAATACATCGTGGCCGCCAACCCACATCATCGCCCCCACTGCGCCCATAACCAGCAGTATCACCACACCCATCAACAAAGCTCGCTGAGACACGCGTTTCTTGGCCACATCGAAGGCATTTTCCACATGCAAACCAAATAACCGCATGTCTTCTATCTGATGGTTATACGCTTGAACAGTTTTAATATGATGGACCGCTTCACCGACATAAGCACCTACATCCCCCACTCGATCTTGACTCGACCGAGCTAAACGACGAACTCGCCGACCAAATATCACAATAGGCATCACAACAAAAGGCACCACCGCAAAAACAATCAAACTTAGCTTTATATTGGTGATAAATAACCAGACAAAACCCCCAATAAATAGCAATGAGTTACGCAACGCCATGGACAAAGAGGACCCTATAACCGTTTGCAACAACGTGGTATCCGTTGTAATGCGAGACTGAATATCACCACTATGATGCGTCTCAAAAAAACCCGGATGCAATTGCACTAAATGATTAAAAACAGCCTTACGAATATCTGCAACCACGCGTTCACCCAACCAAGAGACCAAATAAAAACGACTATAAGACCCCGCAGCCAAGCACACAACTAAACCCAAAAATATCAACACAGCCCGATCTAACAGCTCTGGCGAATTAGCATTGAATCCATCATCAATCATCAGCCGCAACCCTTGCCCTATAGACAACGACATCCCTGCGGTAAAAACCAAAGCAATCATTGCAGCAACCACGCGAGCCTTATAAGGTGCAAGAAACTGAAATATTGGGACAAGAATAGAAAGCCCTTTTGCAGGCAGCTCCTCAGTCGGCGGCACTAGTGGCGTTGACAACGGTATAGATGAAGAGTTTTTATGACTTTGATTTTGCATAGGCTATGATACGTATATAAATAGAGAAAGGAGTAATTCGAATGGCTTCATTAGAACAGACGACACCCCCTATCGTCATGTCTTTTTCTGGCCATGACCCTAGTGGTGGAGCGGGCATTCAAGCCGATATTGAAACGCTCAATAGCCTGGGGTGCCATTGCACGCCTGTTATTACGGCTCTAACTGCCCAAGACAGCGTTAGTGTAAAAGACTTTAGCCCCACTGACTCGACCTTCTTGATAGAGCAAGCTCGGGCAATATTAGAAGATATGCCTGTCGCTGTTTTTAAAATTGGCATGATCGGAAGTGTTGAAAATGTCGAAGCTATACACACAATATTACAGGATTACCCTCAAACACCGGTTATTCTAGACCCTGTCCTGAAAGCAGGTGGAGGGGGTAACCTCAGCGAAGCTGCATTAGTGGATGCTATTCGGCATCTATTAATTCCTTATTGCACAGTCATCACGCCCAATTCAATAGAAGCTAAAACACTATACCCCGATGCAGACTCTTTAGACGCTTGTGCTCAGGGCCTAATGGATGATGACTGCCGCTACGTTCTCATCACTGGAGGGCACGAACCCACCTCGAAGATTACAAATCGTTTATGGGGACAACGGCAATGTTTAAGTGAGCAAACTTGGGAAAGGCGGGAAGGTGAATTCCATGGCACTGGCTGCACGCTAGCATCCGCTATCGCCGGATTTATGGCACACAATAATCCCGTTGAGATAGCGGTTAAAGAAGCACAACAATACACGAGCAACACCATTCAACACGCAAGGCGGTTGGGGATGGGGCAAATGATGCCAAATCGCTACTATTGGTCAGACCAAGGCCTCGCCCAACCTTGGAAGAAAGTGCATTAATCGCGTATCATCCGCAGCTAGTACCCTATCGATATCGTCTAAATGAGGTATCAAGCTATTTTTGCGGAGAACACCTTTCATGCACCTGCAAGGCCTGTACGCAATTACTGACAACCTCCTAACCCCTGGCCCTTTTTTAATTGAACGAGTGGAACAGGCTTTACAGGGGGGAGTTCGTATTCTTCAATATCGCGATAAAACCGCAGACAAACAAAAAAGACAAAATGAAGCCCTCGCATTAAAGTCCTTGTGCGCTCAATACAAATGCACATTTATCATAAATGACGACATTGAGCTTTGCATGAAGGTAAATGCTGATGGCGTACACCTTGGAGTGAGCGATGCAAATATACACACCGCTCGCCAGCAACTCGGCAACAATGTTATTATCGGCGCCACTTGCCATGGCTCGTTGGATTTAGCCCACAAAGCCATTGCCGATGGAGCAGATTATGTTGCCTTCGGCCGCTTTTACAATTCCACGACTAAGCCCAATGCTGAAGCCGCTGATTTACAGACAATACGCAACGGCCTGGCTAAACTTAATGTGCCGGCTGTCGCCATAGGTGGCATCACGTTAAGCAAAGCTGACGAGTTACTAGGAGCTGGCTTTTCTATGCTCGCGGTCATTGAAGACATCTTCAAGCCGGCTAGTATCACAAACAACATTAGCTCTCGCTGCAGCGCGTACTGCGACGTGATTGCGCGGTACTAACAGGTTATATTCGCACGCTGTATTCGTACACTATATTCACACGCAATTGATTAACCACCTGGAAATTCGAACCATGAGCCGAACTATATGAGTCACACTATGAACCGATCTGAAACCCTCTTTGCTGCTGCCCAAGAACACATCCCTGGCGGCGTTAACAGTCCAGTTCGTGCCTTTAAGGGTGTTGGTGGCTCTCCCATTTTTTTCAAGGCTGCAGAAGGCCCGTTCCTTATAGATGAAGATGATAAACGGTATATCGATTATGTTGGTTCATGGGGCCCTATGATTTTGGGGCATGGCCACCCAGGCGTGATCAAAGCGGTACAAGAACAAGCAGCAAAGAGCTTAGGTTTTGGCGCACCCACAGCGATTGAAATTGACATGGCAAATAAAGTTTGCGACATCATGGACAACATCGACATGGTTCGCATGGTGAACTCAGGCACGGAAGCCACCATGACCGCAATTCGATTAGCACGAGGTTACACTGGCCGTGACAAAATCGTAAAATTCGAAGGCTGTTATCACGGGCACGCCGATGCTTTATTAGTAAAAGCAGGGTCCGGTGCGCTAACGCTAGGTGTACCTAGCTCACCCGGCGTTCCCGATAGCGTCGCGAAAGATACCGTCACATTAACCTTTAACGATTTGGAATCTGTAAAAGCAGCCTTTGCAGAATCTGGCAACGAGATTGCTTGTATTATTGTTGAGCCCGTCGCTGGAAATATGAACTGCATACCACCAGAAGAAGGATTTCTCGAAGGTTTACGTGCCGTGTGTGATGAGTACGGTACCGTATTAATCTTTGATGAAGTCATGACAGGATTTCGTGTTGCACTAGGCGGAGTGCAAAGCGTTTATAACGTAAAACCTGATCTCACCACGTTAGGAAAAGTCATCGGCGGCGGCATGCCCGTTGGTGCATTTGGCGGCAAAAAAGAAATCATGAATTACATTGCCCCTGTTGGCCCCGTCTATCAAGCAGGCACGCTCTCTGGTAACCCTGTAGCCATGGCAGCTGGATTGACCATGCTAAACGCTGTCACAGAAGCTGGGTTTTATGACAAACTCTCAGAAAAAGCACAATACTTAATGGATGGGTTTAAGGTCCGCGCTAAAACCGCTGGCATTCCACTAACCACCAATCAAATCGGCGGCATGTTTGGATTCTTTTTCACAGAAGAAGAAACCGTTAGTCGATTTGAACAGGTCACAAAATGTAATATTGAACGCTTTCAGAAATTCTATCATTTGATGCTTGAAGAAGGGGTTTACCTGGCTCCTAGCGCTTACGAAGCGGGATTTGTCTCGGCAGCACACACGCAAGAAGAACTCGACAAAACGTTAGAAGCCGTCGAGAAGGTTTTTGCTCAGCTATAACCTCTCGATACGTAACAACGCTCTATTCACACCTAATCTACACCCCATTTATTAGTAACAAGGCAAACCATTAAGAATGTATAACGTATTATTTTCCAGCGACATTATTGAAAAACACACATTTGAGAAAGCAGTTTTAGTAGGTATAGGGCGTGATTTAAAATTACCCCAAGCCACTGCTCAAGAACAATGCCGAAAAAACAGCGAAAGACTTCACCAGATGTGGGCAGATGGTTTTACCATAGACTATACACTGGAATGTTTAGCTGATTGGATATTAGAAGACGCCAAAACTGACGATGATTTATATTGGTATCTTCACAAGCGATGTAGGGACACAAAAGAACTTTTTGCAGTCTCCTGTTAAGGTACTACGATCGAGAGACCTCAAGCCAGGATAACGTTTTTGGTCTCTCTATTCTTCTTTTTACTTACGTTGGTGAGACCTAAGGTATACGAATTTCCTGCAACTACAGAGACATCTCACAGTAAACTAAAACATTTACTTTGTATTTAGAGATGCCCACAAGCCAAAAAGCTCAGACATTTCAGGCTGCTTTTCAAATTGTTTTATCGACGAATCCAATACCAACCATGGTTGTTTACTACGAACCCATAGGTGTGCAACAGGCGAAAACCATGTGGTATCATCGAATGCCCCGGGTTTTAGCGCAAGAATCCCAGGGTAATCTTTACCAGCAAACCACAGTGCAGATCCACACATTGCACAACAATGCCTTTCAATATCCGCACCATTGTGAGTAAAACGAGCAACAGCAACATCGCCCTCAATAATAGACACGTCACTCTGATTAACAATCATCGATAATGTAAATGCACTACCGGTTGCTGACTGACAATCAGAGCAGTGACAGGCATAACAGGTCAAAGGGCTTCCACCGAATTCATAACAAACACTTTTACACTGACAGCGCCCTTTATGCATTATTCATGCTCCTTGGCTTTCAAACTTATGTGTATCATTTCTATCCATTTCCCCTCATCGATAAAACCTTCTCCCCAGCTTTTCCATCGATCCGGCAGGCCTTTAGCCTGTATTTTCTTTAACGACATGCCTTCATCAATGGCTTCCTTTACCGTAGCCGAGGTAGTTTCCAGCATATAGCCATAATCTTTCAAGTCAGATAATGTTGATAATGGTCCATGTCCAGGAATAACCTTAACATTAGAATCAAGCCTAGCAATTATCGCCTTAATATTGTTTGTCATCCCAATGACATTACCGCCACTTTCAACATCAACAAATGGAAATTTTCCTGAAAAAAAGTGGTCCCCCATGTGCACAACATTCGCGGGCTGAATCAACACGATACTATCCCCATCGGTATGGCCATTAGGATAATGCACTACGTTTAGCTCCTGGCCATTAAAATGCAGTGACAGCGACGAATCAAATGTTATAACCGGTAAAGCTGGTTTTTCACTCGCTTGTATTTTCATGCCAAAGAATTTGATTTCTTGGTCAGTACTAAGACGCTTACGCACATTATCGTGAGCGATAATAGTTACGTATTCCCCTAAGTGTTCGTTTCCGCCAGTGTGATCATTATGCCAATGGGTATTGATTATAAAGCGAGGTTTTCCCTCTTCCATATCAAGCACTTTCTCTAGCGCCCCAACATTCACTTTATAATCGTCATCTATTATCAGTAAACCATCTTCTCCGTTAAGCAAACCAATGTTTCCACCAGTACCTTGCAACATGGAAACTCCCTCCGTTACAACCACTTCACTAAACACTTTTTTGTCTGAATTCACATCATCATGAGCATAGCTAACCGTCGCTAACAATACGCTGAGTAAACTGATTATCTTTTTCATTATTCTTCCTATTATCATTCTTTATTCGCATTACGGCCTAACGATTTCACGTCAAGCTATACCCAAAGTTTTTTGTAAATATCTACGATCTCGCCTTTTGTCGGAACTCGCGGATTGTTTGCTGGAGACCCAGATGCCAATGCTTGCTCTGCCATGATCTCCAGCACATCAAAAAAATCGCTTTTTTCAATACCATAATCTGCTGGTGACGGTACATTCAGTTCATCATTAATGGCAACCAATTCATTCATCAGTTTTTTATTCGCCACATTATCTGAATCTGACTGCGAAGCCACCGTCATTGCGCGTGCACAGTCGGCATACCGAGCAGAGGATGCTGAAATAGAATACTCAGTAACACAAGGTAGCAACATCGCATTCGATAATCCGTGAGGCACATGAAAAAAAGCACCTATAGGCCGGCTCATCCCGTGCACCAACGCTACCGATGCATTCGAAAAAGCAATGCCCGCCAGAGTTGCCCCTAACATCATAGCCTCCCTTGCCTCCTTATCCTCCCCATCATGATATGCCCTTCTCAAATTGGGAGCGAGTAAACCCATCGCCTGTATTGCCTGGCTGTCAGTATAAGGATTCGCTTTTTTCGACACATAAGCTTCCATTGCATGGGTTAACGCATCAATCCCTGTATCAGCCGTGGTACGAGCAGGCAAACTAATCGTCAATTCAAAATCTACCAATGCGGCAACAGGCATAAACCCCATCCCCATACACAACATTTTTTCATCCTGTTCTTCATCGGTAATTACGGTGACTCGTGTAACCTCTGACCCGGTACCCGCCGTTGTTGGGATCGCAATAATTGGCAAGCCAAGTTCATTAACAATACGAGGCACTTTATAATCCCGTATCTTCCCGCCATATTTACCCAAGACCGCCATCGCTTTTGCGCTATCAATAGGGCTACCACCTCCGATTGCGATAATAGAATCAAAATTTCCTTGTTGAATTTTCTCTACACCTGCAAGAATTGACACATCGGTTGGCTCGGGAACCGTATCGGCATAGACATCAACATCAATATCGCTATAGGATAGTTGCGCCCGAACATGCTCAACGTAACCCAATTGCACCATCATTTTGTCAGTAACAATAAGTGGTTTCTTACAACCCAAGCTTTTTAGAACATTGCCTATTTCTGTTGATGCTCCCGCTCCAACCTGAATAATTCTCGGTAACACTATCTGACTATTCATATCATTGCCTTCATGATCAACTACATTTATTGGCTTGACTGTTTCTTATTCGCTTCATTGATGACCCATTGCGCTTCCGTTCTAGCCCTTTCCTGCTTCCAGTTAACTTTGGATGGGAATAATGACAATGCTTTTTGAGCAAACTGTACCGCAGCAGAGTATTGCCCCGCATCAAGCTTAACCCGTGATAGTGCGACGTAAACATCAGGGGAACGTGGCGCTAAGCGTACTGCCCGCTCCAGGGTGGCGGAGGCGATATCAAGCTGCCCTCGCCGACGCTGCTCATCCCCCCTTACGATAAGATTATCTACCGCAACCAGGCCGGTCTCAGCTGCCGTTTTATTATCCTCTGGTGTTTGGCCAATATAAATAATAGAACTACAGCCCGACATCCAAAGGCAACCCACTAAAACAAACGCTTTCAACTTCATCATATTTTATCGACCCATTTATTGACGCTATACACTACTCTCAAGGCTGTTAATCATCAAACCATTGATTAAACCAATTCATGACTCGACCTGCCTGACCACATCGAGCTTGCTTCTCGGGGATGGTATCCACAACCATTGGGATAAAAATGGCTTTATCACAATGAGATTGACTACGAGCTTGCTCCTCCGCGTCTAACCACACCCATTCAACATTGCCAGGTTTTGGTGTATCTAGCGGCACAACGGCCAGCGAAGCCAAGGTTTTTGCCCATACCGGTAGCGCACCAGTACCTCCCGTTAATGGTGTTGAATAATTATCATCATAACCTAACCAAACAACCCCAAGGTAATTACCTGAATAACCCGCAAACCAACTGTCCCTTTGATCATCACTCGTTCCTGTTTTTCCCGCCAACGCTAACGATGGATCTAACCACTTTGACGCACGTTTTCCGGTACCCTTGGCAATGGTTTCTTGCAAAGCACTACTCAATACAAACATGTCGCCAGGATCAAACCGCTGCTCAACATCAATTTCATATCGCTGTAATGGCTTACCTTGGTTATCAAGCACAAAACGAATTGTTCGTAACGGTGTATTGAAACCACCTGCCGCTATTGTTTGATACATTTCTGTCACCTCATAAGGGGACAGACTAACCGCACCTAACGAAATTGAGGGTACGCTGGGTAACATTTTTTTCACACCTAAACGCTTAGCAACATCAAGGATATTGTCTATACCCACATCCATTGCTAAACGAACAGTCGCTTGATTATAAGAGCGTGACAATGCTACTTGCAGCGGCAATATTCCATGGCTCTGTTTATCAAAGTTGTGGGGGGTCCACTCGTCACCAGCCGGTAACTGAACAGTGACAGGGTTATCATCCAACAGACTGCCCAAGTGATACCCCTGTTCAATGGCACTTAAATAAACTGCGGGCTTCATCAATGATCCCACAGGGCGATAAGCATTTAAGGCGCGGTTAAACCCCTTATATCGAGGCCTCCTATCCCCAACAACGGCGACAACCTCCCCCGTATTCGAATGGGTAAATATACCTGCACCTTGTAACTTGGTCTTCTGTTTACCTTTAACCTGCTGCCCATATTGTTGGTCGACACTCGCGAATGTATCAGCAAAACTGCGCTCCAAGGATTCTTGTACGCCTGGGTCTAATGTAGTAAATACTCGCAACCCCTCACTCTTTAAGTCTTCATCATGATAATCGCGGTGCAGCTGACGTTTTACCAAATCAAGAAATGCCGGGTATTTTTCATCTTCGTACATCGGCTTTTCGATAACATCAAGCGGACGAGCACTCATTCTTTTCTTTTGATCTGCACTGATATAACCCTGCTCAAACATCAGAGCTAACACCTGGTTACGTCGATCCATTGCACGCTTTGGATGGCGCCGAGGATCATACCAAGAAGCACCTTTGACCAACCCGACCAACAATGCCAACTGATGCACTTCTAATTCACGCAAAGGTAGACCAAAATAAAATAACCCCGCCAACCCAAACCCATGGATAGCACGCTTACCTGATTGCCCTAAGTAAACCTCATTCATATAAGCTTCAAGAATATCATCTTTGTCATAGTGCATTTCTAGCAACAATGACATTGCTGCTTCTGTCGCCTTTCGCGTTAATGTCCTCTCACTCGTTAAATAGAAATTTTTTACTAGCTGCTGAGTTAAGGTGCTTCCTCCTTGCTTAACCGCGCCGTTTTTAACATTCGCCCACAAAGCCCGCGCAATACCCCGAATAGAGACCCCCCAATGGTCGTAAAAATCCCTATCCTCTACCGCCAATAATGCATGTACTAAATTAGGGGGGACCTGATCAAAAGATACCAATACTCTGTCTTCATTATGGGCTGGATAAATTCCTCCTATTAATACGGGTTCCAAACGAGCCACTTCATTCCTTTGGCCATCAACTTCAAGTTTGCGGACTTTATTATTTCGAATGGCTAACGATACATAATGTGCAGATTCCCGACCATCCCAAAAATCAAAGCCTCGCGAGGCGATTTCGAACACCTCGCCTCTCTGGCGAAAACTTCCGCGTTTTATCTCGCCAAAACTCTCACGGTAATTTAACCACTGCAATTCTCGACGCAGTTGATCCACTGTCAATTCCGCACCATCAAATAGCTCAAGAGCCCGGCTGTATACCTTGGCTGGAATAGACCAACGTTTACCATCAAACTTGGAGGTTATAATCGCATCAGCGTAGATCGCCACACCTCCAGCAACCACAAGCAACACGACAAATAACCGCAACAAAAGCCCTTTCTTTTTAGTCGAAGAGCCTGCTGTTGCTTTTTCGGGAAGTATTTTCTTGGGGGGCACCTTTTTAGGGGTGGTATTTTTTTCTTTTTTAATCGCAGTTTTTTTTGCTGTGGCTGTCGTTTTTGATGTGGTTTTAGGCTTATTTGGTGGCGTTGACTTTTTAACCTGTGCTTTTTTTGCCGGAATCGTCTTTGCTGGAGCCTTCTTTGCTGGAGCCTTCTTTGCTGGAGCCTTCTTTGCTGGAGCCTTCTTTGCTGGAGCATTCTTTGTTGGTGCTTTCTTTGCTGGAGCTTTCTTTGCTGGAGCTTTCTTTGCTGGAGCTTTCTTTGTTGGTGCTTTCTTACCTGTTGATTTGGCCGCCCCACTACCTACACTCTTCTTAGTGCCTGATGCCGGCTTTTTTGCAGGCTTTTGAGTCGATTTTTTCACAGAACAACAACACCTCTTATTTCTATTTTAACGATAGGGTAAATAGGACAGCAGTATACGTGCTTTCATTCCTTGATGCCGTGACAAAAATGAAATTTCACATACAATA
>CAJXZM010000205.1 GCA_913063125.1 uncultured Gammaproteobacteria bacterium
ATACCACACAGACAGTCCTGAACATCCCGTTGCATTACCCGCTGCATTTGCACCGCCATTTCCAGCGTAAGTTGGGTAGTAACAAAAGCCAGAGTCCATTGCTATGCCAACACCATTTAGCAGAACGCCATCATAGTCCATGAAATTGGTGGGGTTACGGTCAGTATCGTCGGCTACCAGCGGGTTGGATAAAACAGGATTCACCGGTATATAGGTTTTCTGCACATCATTATGATCAATTTCAGTGACCCAAACGTTATCTTGACTTGGCGAACCGACATCTCGCCCAAAATCGTGATTTGGGATCATATTATGGATCATTCTACAATGTGTCGCTTGATCTGGATCCGTTGTAACGGTGACCTTTTCATAATCCCAGCCCCCTGCAACATTTGGGTTATTGGGTTCCTGAATATAGTTACCGCTGACAATCACTAGATCTATGTTCACCACGCTGGTAGTGTCGATTCCGGGGTAAGATGGGGATTCGATAGAGAAATTGGATCGATCATCCATGCCAAAAGACCCGTAATCACCGGCGTTGGCGTCAAGGGCATACTGCCTACAATCTGGATTACGATTACTAAGCACAGCATTTCGAAACCCTTCGGGATTATCTGTCTGGTCGGGATTATCGGTATCAGGTACAGGTTGCTCACCCCCACAGCCCGTTGTTAAACCCAACAACAATATGGCCATAGCCATTACATTTCTAGTCATGAAAAAACTCCCTTAATCGTTTTTATTATTTTAGGTATTTAGTTAAGCACCAAGGAGTTAAACGATCGACACCTGGATTGGTTGACAAAAAAACATAAAATAATGTAAAAACCATTAGAGAGGCTCTATCGCGAGCCAGTCACTACCATATAAAAAATAGTTTCAACGCCCCCTATTCTTCACTAAGAACCTCCCCAGGCAATGATCTCAAGGAAATAACAATAAACACAATACCTGAACAAGCACCCGCTAAGGCATAGGGATATGATGAATCCAACGCATACAAAAAACCACCTAACAACGGGCCAATAACAAACCCCATTCCTGCAACCGCACCTACCAACCCTGCTAATGCCCCTTGTTCATTTGGAGCAACCGTTAACGACGCACAAGCAGAGAATCCTGGTCCAGTAAACCCCATTCCAAAACCAAACAGAGCCATTCCAATTAACAACAAGGGCAAATTACTAGAAACTGCGACAAGTACAAATCCGAACATCATAAACGGCAGGCCGAATCGCAGTAATATTTGTGGCCGCCAATGTAAACGCTGGACAAGGAATAGCTGGGCAAACATCATGGCACCAGAAGAGACAACCATAGCTGACGAATAATATTTTGCTGCTGTAACCCCGTCAAGATTCAGCGTGTCTTGAAAGAAAAACCCAAGTGTTTGTTGTACCATTCCTAAACAGGTATATACCACCAACCCAACGCCAATATATACACGATAACGTTTATCCCAATAGGTGAGTTTTTTGGGTTGTTGCAAACTTTTTTCAACAACGTCTGTTTTCGGCAACATTAAGGCCACCAGTATCGCAGCGAACAATGTTATAAGGGACTGCACAAAAAATGGAGCCAAATAATTTAACGCAATCAAATACGCAAGTGCGGGCCCACACATAATACCAAGCTGGTTAGCGGCAGATAATTTACCCAGTCCCTTTGCTCGATTATTCGCATCAACAAGCCCTACCATATAGGCGCTCGAGGCGGGGAATGCCGCGGACATCACTGACGCGTGGATAATTCGCGCAACAAGTAACAATATGTACAAACCTAGGCCACCTATCGCTCCTACTAAACCGGCGTACGCAACACCGCTAAAAAGTGCCATACCCAGGGTATAACCAAGCAAGCCAACAACGATCACAGGCTTGCAGCCATAGCGATCACTCATTCTCCCCCAGAAAGGACTTACCAAGGAGAAGGTTAATGCCGTCAGAGCTGACAGAGATGTAATTGCAAGTTCCTTGGGTTCTATAGATAAGTTCAAAAAGGGTAGTTGCAGCTGCAATTCATGCAACTTTAGCTCACGCCCCAGCATGGGCAACACCGCAAAAATAATGGATTGCCCCATACCGACAGACAACATTGCGATGTATAAAACCCACTGAGGTGAAACTTTCATATAAAATGACCTAACAGTTCTGAAAAGCAGCAAGTTTACAGTTTGAGGGATAAATCACCAACTAAAAAACACAGTTACCCTGTATCCATAATGGTCCCAACAATTTTCTTAATGTCGGCTCTAGTAAAATCGTCCTGTTTTCATCAATGGTATGATACTTTATTGCAAATCCACTCTTGGATGCAGCTAACTGTGCATCCAAAAATAATGCTTTATTATGCAATCACGTTAACAGTCCATGTTAACAAGGGACATTAACAAGGAAAATGAAACGTTTCTCTACTCGCCTGAACGTATTATTGCCCACGCTATTGTCAATAATGTGCCTCGCCATAACACTATATATGCTCTGCCCACGCCCAGAGCTCAAAACGTTTACCTCCTATTCCAGCGCATGGCTTGATAGTCAAGATCGTTTACTGAGAGTTTCTCTTGCTGAAGATCAGCGCTATCGGCTGTTCGAATCCTTAGATAGAATATCACCAGAGCTCATTGCTGCCACCCTGCTCTACGAGGATCAGGATTATTATGATCACATTGGTGTGGATTTCACCGCATTAGTGCGCGCCTTTTGGTCGACGTTTATTCTGCGTGAACGGCGCATTGGTGCATCAACCATCACCATGCAGGTAGCGCGTTTACGGTGGAATATTCCATCAAATACCATCCCAGGGAAAATTCATCAGATTGCTCGTGCAATACAGCTTTCACGTCATTATTCAAAACAAGATATTTTGGAATCCTATCTTAACTTAGCGCCCTACGGGCGGAACATTGAAGGGATCGCCGCTGCAAGCCTAATCTATTTCAACAAGAAGCCGAGCAATCTGAGCCTGCCAGAAGCGTTGACGTTGGCTGTTATTCCGCAAAATCCGAACAAACGAAATCCAACAACCTCTACCGGATATCAACACTTATTACAGGCACGGAAAAATCTATTTCAACGCTGGCTAGAAGGTCATCCTGCGGACATATCAAAACAGACGTTTTTTTCAATGCCATTGAATGTCCGCCCTCCAGAGAACTTACCTTTTCTGGCCCCTCATTTTGTGAATCATATTAAGCAGAGCCTGTCTCGCTGGGATCATGGTTACATCAATACAACCATTGATAGCACGCAACAACAGTCGCTTGAAAAAACCATTTCCCATTACGTTTCTTCAAAGGCGGCCTCTGGGATCAACAATGCAGCAGCGCTATTGTTGAACTATGAAACGATGGAAATAAAAGCCATGGTGGGTTCAGCGGATTTCTATAACGATGAGTTACAGGGGCAGGTAAACGGCACAATAGCGAAACGTTCTCCCGGATCTACCCTAAAACCCTTTGTGTACGCTCTTGCAATGGATGAAGGGTTAATTCACCCAATGACCCTGATGAAGGATTCCCCTAAACGATTCGGCGGATTCTCTCCAGAAAACTATGACAAACAATTCTTGGGGCCAATTTCTGCAAGAGATGCATTAATCCAAAGCCGCAATGTTCCTGCGGTGGACTTACAATCCCAACTGACACAACAATCCTTCTATAACTTTCTTATGGATGCTGGTATCAGGGGACTGAAAGATGAAAGCTATTATGGGCTCGCGTTAGCGTTAGGTGGTGGCGAAGTTAGTATGCTTGAGCTGGCATCCCTTTATGCCGTGCTTGCCAATAAAGGCCTATTAAAGCCGATCAAGAGCCTTCAAGACTCTCAGAATAAAACAACAAAACAAACATCAAAACGGCTATTAAGTGCTGAAGCCAGCTTTTTGGTGCTCGATATCCTTAAAGATAATCCAGCACCCGATGCATTGAATTTTGATCAAAGCGTCTTGCAAAAAAACCAAATAGCGTGGAAAACCGGCACCTCTTGGGCATTTCGTGATGCTTGGGCTGTGGGGGTATCTGGTCCCTACGTGTTAGTGGTATGGGTTGGAAACTTTAATGGTAGAGGCAACAACGCGTTTGTTGGTCGCAGTGCAGCAGGTCCGCTATTGTTTTCTCTATTGTCATCGGTAGCATCTGAAAATACCTGGAAGGTTGAAGACCTGATAACAAATAACCCTTCGCTAAACGACACCCTTAATAGTAAACAACTCAATATCAAACAACTTAACGTATGCAAAAACACCGGAGACTTAGCAGGAAAACACTGCCCCTCCACGGTAAACTCCTGGTTTATCCCTGGGGTCTCTCCCATTAAAGTCTCCAATATTTATCGATCAATACCGATAGAGTCATCAACAGGATTACGTGCCTGTTGGTTTGAAGCTGGTAAAACAGAGATGAAAACTTTTGAATTTTGGCCTTCTGACTTTTTACATCTGTTTAGACAGGCTGGGATCTCATTAAAAACGCCACCTCAGTACTCGACAGCTTGTAGCCTTGATCAAAAAAGTCGATCTGGTCAAACACCGGTGATCACATCACCACAAGCAACTATCGAATATGTCATCCAAAGTATCACGCCAGAACAAACCAATAACACTAGCCGCGAGATCCCTTTCTCCGCCATTGTTGATCCTGATGTGGAAACCCTCTATTGGTTTGTCAATTCAACCTATGTTGGTAGCTCAAAAAGAGGCGAACCATTTATTTGGAACGCCTCTAATGGGGAGTATCGTGTTCGAGTTGTTGATGATTTAGGGCGTGGTGCCAGTAAGATGATAAAAGTTTTACAAATTCGATAATCACCGATAATGCCTATTCTGGCACTTATATGACGTTACTAGCCCAAAGGACGCAAAATTAACCTTCGAGGGCGTAACAAAAAACACTTTCCCTGTGCATTCTTTCTCAATGCAAGACTCTTACAAAAGCATCCTGCATTGAGAAAGAATATTATAACCAAAACCAAAAAGCCTTAGTGAGATGCCAGTGGTGTGTATTCACCAACATTAATTTTAAAATGTCGAATCAGTGTATGCCGCTCATAAGACAACAAATAAAGATGAAGAATGGATTTATCCTCTTTATCCAAATGCATAACAGGGCCATCAATACTCGTTGAGTGATGATCTATCCACTGATCATTTTGATCCAGCAACAGGCTAAAATAGCTGCTGTCATAAGGCGGTTTTTCCAGTAATTCATCATAAGTTTGATAGAATGGCGGAACGTTAATGCCCATTGGCATATACAGCCCTTTTGGATAGTCTTGGGTATCCAGTTGCGGCAATGCATTCAAGTCAAACCCACTAATAATAAAACGATTATTTTCACCCGACAGAGTATCGTTAAAGGTAAGTTCCAACTCCTGTAAACCTTTGTATCCAGATGCTGGGGAGATATTACGTATTAATGCACTCTCAAATTCACCCACTTGCCAATATTTATTATCCCAGGGCGAATTCAGTTTATATTGGCCGGGAGGCACAAAGGTAGCAAACTGAACTTTTTCAGGTTGCAAATAAATATCTCTCCATGTCACCAGATTTGTCGATGAATTTAACGTACGTATCTTCCTTTTTTGCTCACCTGCAACAATGATCCTTTCATCAAGTAATGGATCAACCCTAACGGCCCTTTCTGTATCCACGCGTCTTAAAAGATCCAGGTTTATTGCTGTACCCGCGGGATCAATCCAATGCTCCAGTCGATGCCAGTGCTTCCAGTATGAAACATTATTTATGTGTTCGAAGATATCTTTATAATGTCCCAAAGGAAAATCAAACCACCCCTGATAATAGAGCTTCTTACCGCCGTCCTCTTTAGTAAACAACAAAATCTCCCATAATCCCGCGTTTAAACAGTTTCTTGCCAAGTGTGCCGAGTGAAGATTTTCAATTTCAAATCCATCCCCACCGATAACATCCAAATACTCAGAATCCAGAGTAAAACTGACTTGTTGCCGATTCCACTCCCTATCAACAAAGGTTATTGTTTCCAACCCTTCATCCTGCCCTGCCCAGCCCGACAGCTTTGGTACAAATAATTCCAGGTCAATATTTTTGAACGTTACCGTTGCAACCCTTCTATCAGAATCTGGAGACAAAATGAAATCAAAATGCGTATCATCTTTTTTCACAAGCTCCAATGATCGACCGTTATACTTTTTATAATAATCACTCAGAGGCGCTGGATCTTCTGGATATTCCTCCGTTGAATATTCTTTAACAGTAATACTCATTGTATCGGCTGTCCTATAGCGATCTAAGAAATACCCAAAAATGGTGACTACTCCCAGGCATGCAAGCATTAAGCTGCCAGCAAAAAACTTACTACTCATTTATTTCTCCGTAATTAATGATTATTTGACATTCCACGACTTCAACGCCTCAGAGCCTCAACCATTGAGTGCTAGTGCTTTTAGCGCTTTATATAGCGCCCCAAAAATGACGTTCAAAGTCTGCGTTACAATAATACAAGATACCAATCCCCCGCTTTCTGAGTCCTCCTGGGTAACCGAACCTCAATTCATCCATTTTTTATCCTTGATGATTTGAATGGCACATTCTCGCGATACGCTTATTATTTAACAGCATCAGCAACAAAAGGGGCTACCGTTAAAACGATAACATCCAGACTGCAATGACACTGATAGTAATGATATTACCTAACTCTCTGAATACTGGAGACGAACTAAAATTCAAACCCAACATTAACCCGCCATCCGCGACCTACCCATCACAAAGCGGAAACCTACATTTCGACTGCAGCTTGATCTATCATGACGCGCAATATACCGAACAAATAAGAATATAAAAAGCAAAAAACAACACCTATCCACAGTCCGTATTCTGACACTCCATATGACTTAAAATAATTTTCAATATTTTCGATAAATTAATGGCAAATTGATCATCTTGAAGTGATTTTAACACGTAATTTTGTAGGGGAATGGTGGAACATTGCAATGGATTGTACATTATTACCTTGTTTTACGTCTTTCAAACACCAAATCGTCACATAAAATAACAAACACTGACATTTTTATGTTTGGCATTAGTTTTTGTAGCTGATTTGCTGGATTTCCTGGTGAAATTGCTATACGCCTATCCGCCATAATAATTAATTCGTATAATATACCCACATTAACATTCGAAAACGAACATCAAGCGTTATTTTAGAAAAGAGTGATATTGCGAATAACACACGCGTATAAACTGGCATCTGGTACCCGTTAGGATTTCTAAATATGAGTGCAAAAAAACTAACTGCTTAGTACATGCAGAAAATTATTGATCAATATTGAGTTATTACTCACCACTAAGCGCATCCCTTAAGAGAGCAACCTACGTCCCACACAGATAGACGGCAAGCCCTAATCACAGCTGCGGTAAGTCATCCCGCCGGCGGTTACGTAACTGCATTTTTCGCCAAACACAGCAGAGCCCGTTGAGCTGTTATCGATATAGGGTCTATGTGTATTGCTGGTCGGTTCGTTATTTCGTTTCCATATATACCAGTTAGGATAAACCCATACCCAGTAACCGGCCGCCCCTGTCTGCTGACACCAACTTCCCCCTTCCCAGTAACCATAATCACTCGATTCACCATATCGAGTCCGGTCATTGGGACAGTTAAGCACCTGAACAATCTCCGAGTACTTACCATTGCTCGAGGCAGCTTTGGGAACCTCTGCTACTGATGTCTTGGGTAACAACGCCAGCCCTAATCCTATACAAAGTACACACTGTGCAGCTCCTTTTGGGAAGTGCATAATAAGCCCCTATATTGTTGGGTAGAATCCTATTTTTATCACAAAGAATCTAGGCTTATCAAGGATTTCACTCCCAACTCATAACTCACAATACCCACCACGTTAAATAACGACTGTATACCATATAGAGAACACCCCCGCCATTCCAGACCAGCCGCATCCACCGGGGTTCAGAAGGTAAATCCGTCTCCACACCCAATATTCGCCAAATTTAACTGGGTTAGATTGGGCCAATCTGTCTCTTGCGCGAATTAGCCTTGCTCGTATTATGGGACGGTCATTCCAGTTTCCTATACCAAAAACAACAATAAAATAGGTACTTCCATGCTACAGATGATATCTCTCATCATGAGTTTTCTACTCTCCTGCATACCCCTTAGCGCTAGCGCAATGTCATCCCCTCCTCCGCTACCCATTGACAGCATTCATATTGAGCGCGCAGCTTTCAATGGTGACACGGTATCCGTCAGTGGCTATGTCAATTCACCTCAATCAACAATCACTCAGGTTACCGTGAACGGGCAAAACACGAAATTGGTAAATAACTATTTTGAAGCATCGTTCCTATCGCCCGATCCAACGGTAACCATTATCGCAACCAACGCAGCAGGCAGTACCAAGGAGCTCACAGAAACCCTCGGTAGCCCTGTTACCGTGCATATTGCCCGCGCTATTCGTGATGGTGACATTGTCAAAGTCACTGGCTTCGTTACCAGTGATACGTCTCCCGTAACCAACCTCACCATTGCTGGGAAAACGTTTGAGTTAACCAACAACCGGTTTAGCGCTGAAGTGCCTGCCGCATCGCTGGTAAAAGTTACCGCCCGCAATGCCTCCAATGGCCGTGATGCGCTTAGCCTTAATTTCTCTGATGATGCACCAGAACATGGAATTGCACTAAAAATACGAGACAGTGGATTTACAGGTACCGCTACTTTGATAGAAGGTTTACTTGAGAACGCAAAAGAAGACATCGCAAGTCTGGTTAGCGGTATTGCTACGGGTATTAATATAGATACCAGCGTTTTAAAACTTGCCTTTACCAATGTCAGCACATCCATCAGTGACAATATCCAGCTTAACCTCGCACCCAATGAAAATATCAGCAAGCTCGACCTAGGTATCGAAGCACAAATTAATGAAATCCGTATTCAAGGTGGCTTAGACACGCAGATCTGTCTAATTTTGTGCACAAAGCCCTTTATCATTCCTATTGATATGAGTTTGCGTGATGTCATTGTCGCCGGTAGCTTATTTATTTCCCCAAGTGAAGCCGAGGAAAACAGCAAGAAAACATTTGTTGACCTTGATGCAGAGCTTTCAGCTTCCGTTGGCAGTAATCACTTATACCTCTTTAACGCTACTTCTCGTTCGTTTCTAATAGGTGAAGTTGTCAAACTCGTTGTTGAAAGCCAAGTGAATGGTGTCATTAGTAACTTGATACAAAATGACATAGCCAATGTCCTCAATGTAATACCCACCAAAATACCGGCCCTCTTAGTAGATAACGATAACGGGGTTTCAGAACTCATCGACGGTATTGGTATTCTTCCCGTATTTAAAATGCTGGTGAGAGGTATTGGCGCAACGGTGGGTATTAGCGATGCATTATCCAACTCACAAGAAGCTATCATTGCACTGGACGCAAACCTAATCACTGAAACTGCTGACAGTCGCGTTAAGTTTGGTTACTTAACACGTCAACCTCCCCTTTCTGATACCAATCTTGCCGACATCCAACCCAACCTACCACAAGCCGCAATCGGCACGCTTATCATTGATTCTGACGTGTTGAATAAAACCTTTTCTGCACTTAATCAGGCATCGTTAATGGACTTTACGCTACCACTACTGGATATAAATACCATTATCGAAGACAACGCACTCAACGGTATTTCTGAACAGTTAATCGATAAGACACTAACACTACGTGTATATAGCCGTAACGGTACCCCTTACTTTGCCACGCCAAAAAACCCAGAAGATATCATTGCACTTGAGCTCAATGATTACGTTCTTGAACTTAGCGTGGATGATGAACCATTACTTGCCATAAATCTGAATATGGTCGCCAACGCCAATGTCGGCATTACAGACAATACCTTTACTTTCTCCTCCCTGCGTACAAGCCATAACATCCTCGGGGTGACATTACAGGGTGAAGCCATCGACGAATTTGATATGGGGTTATTGGTCGACACGCTCAGTTTTATTGCCGCTGAGAAAGTGCTAGGGCTTATGTCGGTATTACCTCTACCAACACTACCAGGGGAAACATTGCTCAGCGTAAACACGTGGCGTGTAGATCCTAATTCAGCAGATATAGCCCTATCACTGCACTTTGAACAATTACTTCCAGAATCTAACGCAGCAGCCGAAGACTCCAAAACGGATAGCAATGACATTACTGATAATGGAGCTGATAGTAGCGAAATGGATAGCTCTGAAATGGATAGCGCTGAAATGGAGAATGGCAATTCAGACACAGGCACCGGTGTGGATATACAATTACCCCAAGTGTTAGTCGATATACTACGTTCCTTTGGGAGTATCTTTACCCACATTGGCGGTGAACCGCAAGATGAACACGCCCCTACTGTAGGCATTGATATTGGTCACCCAAACACAAACCAGCCTCATATCCCTGCCATTAACCGTCAAACCGTCGCGATTAAAAATGCCAATTTCACACGTTCTCGAATGAGCGATGTACGTTTAACACGTGACGGTCGTTTGGGTGTGAGTGCTTTTGGTTTAACCCTAACACTGCAAAAGCCCGAAACCATTAACCAACCTTTTGTTGCATCAAAAGAACCCTTATTAATCACCGATCAAGAATTCTCTATCTCACCTATATATCAAGAAAGCGCTTTTCTTGAGGGACAGAATGTTTCTGGTGGCTCATCCGCTATTTGTGATCCAGACCCAAAATACGTTTCCGGTGGAAAAAAAGAAAACCCTTACGCATGCGGCGTTGGCGGAAAAGATGATTGCTATGATGTGTCCATAGTCTCTACTGATATTTTAGAACACGACTCCACCTTCGGAGACCTGTTGCCGGTTCTTGACCGGGACCAAATCAAAGTCAGTAAAAGCCAAATGCATAGTGTACCGGTTACCGTGCGTATCGAGAATCCAAAATCAGTCAATGCAAAAATTGTCGGTGTCGAAGTTCTCGGCCCCGCAAAAGTCTCCAAATTCTTCTCAAGTATCTTGTTTGAAATGGCTATACCGTTTGATGGCCGATTATTTATTACACGCATTTCTGGGCGGGCTCTCACCTGGCATAACGAAAATACAGACCTCTATGTCAACGGGGCTTACGACGCGGTCTATGCCGTACTACCAGAAGATGTCGATGCCTGTGATATCAGCCAATTTTCAGAATTTAAACCGTTGTCCCATGCACCTTATGATGCAGAGATGACACGTTATAAATTTGCCGCCTACCCTTTTAGA
>CAJXZM010000206.1 GCA_913063125.1 uncultured Gammaproteobacteria bacterium
GTACGTGAAATCGGCGGTAATCAAGCAGATTTATCAATGAAAGAAGTGGCTGACTTTTTGGGGGTTAACGTCACAACGTTATACCGCCATATTGGTGGTATTGATGGTTTACGCCGTATTCGAGCGTCATTGTCACGCAACGATTTGGAGATACTTCCCGCCGCTGAAGGCCATACCTGGCAGTCATGGTTACGAGTCGTCAGCGAATATTATCGCAGCGCCCTGATCCAACATCCTGACTTGCTCGATTTTGTTCAAGCAGCGCTGGACCCAGACTTTGAAACACTCGAGCAGGAAGCCAGCATCCTTGTGTCCTTTGGGTTTGAACCTCGTGCCGCGTTACTTGCCCACAGCTTTCTCATCACCACAATCACTGGCTACGTACATCAAGAGTTACAAACTCTGGAGGAAACCAGCACCGGTTACACCCCATACTACGCTCGCCTCTTCCAAAATCTTGATGCGCACCCAGACCGACTTCCAACCCTTCGCAGTGTCAACCTTAGCCAACGGGACTTGGATAGAGACCTTAACTTTAAGGCAGTCATCCATTACGCGATCATGGGAATCACCTCCCAACCGGGCTCGCCAGAAGCAAAAGCGGCTCAGTAATATATAATAATCGACCCAGCCTTTGAGTCGATTATTAAGATGTGTTGATAAGGTGTGCTAATATAGCGACCATTCCTACATTATCCCTTTTCATTTTATAAGTTTGACTCATGGCAAGCACAGCTAAAACCACAGCACTATCAAAAGAACGCATCATCAAAGCCGCATATCAATTGGCAAAAAAAGACCCTATCAATGCTCTAAGTATGCGAAAAATTGCCACTAAGCTCAAAGTTACCCCCATGGCGATTTACAAATATTTTGAAGATAAAAATGAGCTAACCGCCGCCGTTATTGATGCTCACCTGAAGAAAAGCACTCTTATTCCTACGGGTATTGATGCTAATGATAATTGGCGAGAATGGGTTAAAGCCTCTTTTTTGCAAATGTGGGATGCGTACGACAGCGCTCCCGGCATGATTCAATACATGACTAACGCCACTAGCTTTGGCCCCGCAGTACTAGACTGGCAAAATGAAGTACTCAAAGTTTTAATTACTACCGGCCTAACACCTAAACAGGCACTAACTGCACACGCCGCCATGTCTGAATTGGCGACAGGCAGCACTATTTTAGTTCCCATCCGTAAACAAGGCGTTCAAAAGGTCTTTCCTACCATATGGAAAGATTTGTCAGAAGGCCGCACCCCTAATTTAGACGACGTAGGCGGAGATATTCCCATGGTCGAATATCCTTGGCTACTAATGTGTGGGCAAGCAATGATGGAAGATATGAACGACAGCCGAGCAGCATTTTCAAGTGAATTAGATCTTGTGCTTGATAGCTTGGGCGCTCAAATTAGCGCAAACAAGTAACCCACTCAACAAAACCATTACCTCTATCTAATTCCATCCTCAAAAAATAGGCAAAAAAAAGGGCCTGGAAGCTACCCAATGTAAGCAACCAAGCCCTTATAAATAAGCGATCAACTCGCCCTAGAAACTTTCCCTTTTGGCACAGCACCAGGCACAACACCCGCTGCAACTTGCAGCTCATGTAATGCATTTTTCACTAACCCCGTTAATTGCCCCGCATCCTTCACCAGATCACTATCCACGTGAAACGCGAAACCCACGCAATCTTGATAACTCGCTAACGATATATTTAGCCCCACCGCCTCCATAACCGGCCCAAGCGGATATAACGTATTAATTTTTGCACCCCCAAAATACAACGCCTCTCTTGGCCCAGGCACATTTGAAATAATCGTATTATGCACAGGTGACATTACGTTAGCTAAACCAGAAGAAGAGTACATACGTACAGCCAAGTTAAACGCTGCAGGCGCGTTCACTTCTGCCCAATTTTGCAACAGATCAGCACCAACCGCATCATGGGCCTCTTTGGCTCCTTTGGTATCTTTTTGAATCAATGCTAACCGCTCTAAAGGATCAGCCACATGGGTTGCTAACGTTGCCCACATACCAGAAACCTGGTTATTCGTTTCCGATTTTTTACTGTCTTTTCGTACGGAGATCGGCACCATAGAAACCAATGATTTTTCAGGCAAATCATCATTGTTTTGAAGGTACTGACGTAGCGCACCACCACAAATACCCAGCACAACATCGTTCACTGTTGAGCCCGTTGCATTCTTCACCGCTTTAATATCGGCCAAAGACACTTCGGCAAATGCAACATCGCGGTTTGAGCCAATAGTTTTATTAAAATGCGTTTTCGGTGCATTCATCGGCCCAGATCGCTCAGGGGCAACCTCGCTTAACCGTCGCTTCACCAAAGCAACGCCACCTTCAAATGTTTCACCGAACAGCTTCAATAGTCGCCCAGGGCCACCAAGTCGAGAACGTAATGCTTTAGACAACAATGCGTTACGTTCCGGTATCGGCTCACCTTTCGCTCGTAAGTTAACCGGGGTTATAGACGTTACCGCGTTTTTATCAAACAAGGTTCCCATCAAATCAGTCCCTGACACACCATCTACGACGGAATGATGAATTTTCATCATCAAAGCAAACTGCCCATCCTCCAAACCTTCCAGCACCCACAACTCCCACAACGGGCGCGTGCGGTCTAACGGGCGACTCATAATCCGACCAATCTTGCGACCAAGATCTCTACGAGTAGCATTCTCCGGCAACGTATACTGATGAACATGATCCGTGATATTAAACGCTGGATCATCCACCCATAAGGGATGATGGAGGTTAAACGGTATCTCTATCAATCGACGTCGAAACGCAGGTTCTATCTGAGTACGAGAGTCGATAAGATCGTATATTCGTCGAAATGAATATCCGCCAGGCATATCCTTCGCGTCACACACCGCTATAAAAGCAACATGCATTAACATGGTGTCGGTCTCTAAGTACAAAAAAGACGCATCTAACCCTGAAAGTCGTTCCATGAGGCGCTCACCTATATTTTGTTGGCTATTTTCATGTCTATCTTGCAACGAATGAGGGCATATTAAAGAGAACAAACCCTCGGCGCATGATCAAAACGGACTACAGGTATACAATGTATAGCAAACAAATCCATAAGTATACGACGTATACCAAAATATAAGAAAATATAGAACGGGGGGTGAAAATAGAGAAATAATGAATAAAACGCTTAATGCGGGCATCCAAGGCTACTGAATTACCGAGTCAACTATCACCTCATAAGTCCCCTCATGACGAAGCTGTTCCATTGCCTTATTAAACGCATCAATCAGCTCTTTCTGTTTTAATGCTTTCGAAAACACCAAATACCCTGCATTAACGCTAACAGGAATATCTAACTGCTCAACCAAACCATTAAACCCCTGCTGAGAGATAATTCTCCGTGCGGCAAGCTCATCTACAATAAAACAGTCAATTCGTTCCCCGATTAACTTACGGAAATTTGCTACGTTATTTTTTACCGAATCATCCGCCCAAAACAATCCCGATGTTCTAGCAGAATCTATAGCATCGCCATAACTCCAACCAAAATTCAAACCGACACTTTTTCCTTTCAAGTCAGCTAAATTAGAATATGCGAAAGCATGACCTTTCTTAACATACAATACCAGCTTCTCTTCATACAATGGATCTGAGTAATCATAGATAGCTAGCCGCTCTTGATTCTTATAAATCCCTGCAACACCACCCACTCCAGCTTCTCCCATCCTCAACGCTCGTTTCCAAGGCAATGCACTGACCGAAGTATCACGGCCAATACTGGCAAACACTGCAGCAACAACGTCAGGGTACAGACCCGTTGCTACATTGCTTCTGCTATACATATAGGGCGGGTACGCCTCATCCACAAAAACCTTTACTGGGTCTGCATAAATTGAGGATATGGACAATATTGAGAAATACAGCACAACCACTGCCTGCAACAGACAACGCCACACATTCCACACCCGCACCAAACCTTTAACCATTGGTTTTTTACTCTACATCCATTAACAACGCCTACCCGCTTCTAAACAGAGCTTAAGCTCTAAGCATAGCGTTTAATAAAAAAGTGGCCAAGATAATACTAGCCAAACATTAGCCCCTCAGGCTACCATTTACCCTGCAAACGTATCCGTTATAAAGGACAACAATGAAATCACATATCACACCTATCTCAGCAGCTTATCTTATGATTTTCAGCCTGTTAGGGTTGCCAGGAAGCAGCCATGCACAAGACAAACTAGGCAACTCTGATCTTTGGCCTGAAAAATTGCAGTCGTTATACCATGATGTTATGAACTCTCAAAAAGCCCTACAGCAACAACACCCTGACGCGCAGATTCCTCCAGAATTACAAAGCTGGCTCAACAGTTTTACCAATGATCCGTTTTCAGGCACGCAATCGTTGCAAGGCCTCAACCAAGCCGGGGAACAGCTTGCAAAAACATACAACAGCTCTCAACTCAATCAAACTCCCGAAAGCCAACAACAGTTCGATCAATTCATTAATGTAGTGAGAGACATATCAAGTGGTTTAACCAACAGTATTTCCGGCAACGACAAACAAACCTCGATATCATTAGATGGCTTAAGCAAAGTTCATAATACCAACCAACAATGGATTGATACCAAAGGGAAAGAATTGGCTGAGTTGTATCAGAAGTTTAATATTGAAGGTGTATTGGTGAACTTGAAAAGTACATTACAAGAACTTCAGCAACAAGCTCAAACAAAACAATAGAATTATAAATTGGAATTTGGTAATAGCCAAATTATCTAACGGTATATTCACCTAAACTTGAAGTAATCAACTTATCTGCCTACGCTTATTAGTGTCAATCCCGTCATTTTTTAGTAAATGCACTGAGCCATTTATTGGATAGGAATCAACACTTATGAATAAAAAAATCAGCTATCTTCTCGGAATAACCGCCGCAATCTCTTCAACGTCAATCATGGCATACACCGATGCTGAAATTGAAAAACGCTTTCAGTACTATGAAGAAAAGATCCAATCGCTGGAAAAAAAGGTGGAATCCGGTGCCTTTGATAAAAAAACAAAAAAAACGATAAAACGTAATAAGAAAAAAGTGGCACGCATGGCCGATGCCTTAGCGACAGAAAAAGAACGCGTTCAGATAAATGGGTTTATGACGGTAGGCGCATCCAGGGCAGATGACGAATTGGGAACAGGTTACCTCTTTAATGATCGTGTCAATTTCAGAGGAGATTCCAAACTTGGGTTGCAGTTTGATTACAAGCTCAGCGAAGATACCAACGCAACAGTACAATTAGTTGCTCGTTCAAGAAGCGAAGATACTTGGAGAGTTGACGCCGAGTGGGCATATATAAGCCACGACATTACCAGCTGGGTTACTACGAGAGTAGGACGATTAAGGATTCCCTTTTATCTTTATTCAGAGAGCTTGGATGTTGGGTTATCTTACCCATGGGTTAGACCCCCAATTGATTTGTACACGACAGTAATCACTTCGTTTGATGGTATTGATTTTACTTTTAAAGCGAACACTGGACCGATTAATCACCGCATGCAGGTATGGGCGGCAGCACAGAGAGGGGCTGACAACGGCAACGCACAACAAATTGATATTTATGACTCTTACGGAATTAATATCACGTCTAATTGGAATGCAATAACTGCTCGCCTAGCGACAACGCAAATAAAGCTTGAGGGCAAACAGGTACTCGAACGTCATGATCAAATACCTGTAGTGGCATTACCTGGCGTAGAAGCATCTTCTGGAGGCACAGCTGTTTGTAATGCAGAATCTCTTATCCCAACAACCTTCGGAGCAACCTGCAACCAATGGGACTTAACCGTCGACGTTCTAGACGCCGTCTACTACCACTCGGCAGCACTACAATACGATGACGGTAATTTATTATTACTCTATGAAGGTGCTGTCCTAAAAATCAGCGAAGACTTGGTCTTTGGAGACGATCGCTCCAATTCCTTTACCGCTGCTTATCGATCGGGTTCTTGGACACCCTACGCAACAATGGGGCGTTCAAAATCAGAGCTCTCGGCTGTTGGACCACAAACCAAACGCAAATCACGATCCTTTGGTCTTCGTTATAGCTTAAACGATAGTACCGCAGTTACTGTTGAATGGAATCATTTTTATGATATGCAAGGATCAGGGAGTTTCAATGCAAGTGCTATAGATACCGGGGATATTGACTTAGATGATACTAATGTCTATTCCATTGTCGTTGACGCTGTATTCTAAGAGGAACACCCCATGAAAACATTTATTATTACCCGCATGTTGGCAATTGGTGTTACGTTCTTTTCAATATCAGCGCTGGCAGAAGTTAAAGTGATTGGTCACAGCAGCCTAAAGGACGCAACTCTTAGCCAAGACGTTGTCACCAAATTATTTTTAGGTAAACAGGATAAGTTCCCGAGCGGGAAAAAAGCTGTGGTTATTGATCAAGAACCTGGAGAAGATATCAGGGATGAGTTTTACACAAAAGTGATTAAGAAAAACCCGGCGCAGCTAAAGTCTTATTGGTCACGCCTTATTTTTACCGGTCAAGGGTTACCCCCTAAACGCGTCCTAGATGACGATGAAGTGCTGGAACTGATTTCCGAAAACCCCAGTCTTATTGGTTATGTTAGCGATGAAGCCGATGTATCAGGAGTGAAGGTATTACTCACTGTGCCATAACGATCGGGACTTTTTGGGTGGTGTGTAATAATTAGCATATCAGCACCATCCAAAAAGAATCCCCTACAGGGATACTTGCTGAAAGGAACGATTTAAAAGAGATCATTTAAAAGGTACAACCACTCCGTTGGCTTCAATTTCATTCGCATTAGGTTCTTTCTCAGGGCATTCACGTTCAAAAACAACATACTGATTTCGGCCTGATTCTTTGGCTTTATACAATGCTTTATCCGCCCTCGCTAACAATATAGAGCGATCTGAACGATCAAAACCAACATCCAATTGATTAGTACAATAAATCCCCATACAAATCGTCACTCGGTCCGAAACAGTGCTATGCGGATAAGCAACATTTGCATTATAAAGATCACTTTGAATATTCTTGGCGACATTAATAGCGCCTTCAATATCAGTGTTAGGTAACAATATCACAAATTCCTCACCACCATAACGTGCCACCATATCTCCAGGACGCAATAGTTGGCCTTTTAATGCTTGCGCCACCATGCGCAAACAGTCATCTCCCGCTAAATGGCCATAGTTATCATTAAAACCCTTAAATTCATCAACATCTATCATCATGACACTTAATGGTGTCTTCTCTCTCAGGGTGCGCCGCCACTCCACGTCAAATTGACTTTCAAAACCTCTGCGGTTCACCACCGAGGTTAACCCATCCATGCAACTGAGCAACCGCAACTCTTCATTGACTCTAGCTAAATTCTGATTACTCTCCGCTAATTGTTCTTGTACATGAGCTATACGAGACATCGCTTTAATTTTAGCTTTTAGCACTGCAGGTTTTACTGGCTTAGAAAGATAATCATCTCCACCGGCCTCTATACCAATAGTCAAATACGTATCTGCGGTATTAGCACTCAAGAAAATAATGGGCACCCACACATCTGGTGATAATTTCCGAATAGAACGTGTCGCATCAAAACCATTCATTCCAGGCATCTCAACATCCATTAAGATCAGATCATAACGCCCTTCTGTAAAGAATTTGATGGCTTCTTCACCGCTTTCTGCATGAACTGTTTCATGGCCCATGCTAGTAATAATTCGACAGACAATCATGCTAGCCGATTTGTTATCTTCAACGACAAGTACTTTCATAGTAAAAAATTATTACTCTCAGATCCAAAGAACATCAATAAAAAAACAGTCACTCTATTAACAATAGACCATACACGTCAATCAGACTAACGAGTGAAGACAGCAAATTTCAAGATACATTAATTACCACCCTGAGCAGCAATGGAAAGGCATTAGTACCGACAACACTATAACTCAAGGTTATAGCGATGAGCACAGAAAGATCAAACCCGAATATCAGAACAAAAACAACTTATTGTACAACCAGGAGTGTAAATAAAGTGTTGTCGATATATTGAAACTTCAAGGTGCGTGCAGTGCTTGTAAGAACACTGCACGCATTACAGGATGCAGGCTATATCGCCCTCAATTAATAAACTTCAAATAATCCGGCTGCGCCCATTCCGCCACCAATACACATAGTAACAACGACATATTTCTCGCCGCGACGTTTACCTTCCAACAAGGCATGTCCCACCATCCGAGCACCACTCATTCCAAAAGGGTGACCGATTGAGATTGCACCACCATTTACATTAAGGCGTTCGTTATCAATTCCCAACGTATCTCGGCAATAAATCACTTGCGATGCAAATGCTTCATTTAATTCCCATACACCAATATCGTTAACTGTTAACCCGTGACGATTTAACAATTTTGGTATAGCGAATACGGGTCCAATTCCCATTTCATCAGCTTTGCATCCTGCAACGGCCATTCCTCGATAAGCACCTAATGGTGCTAAGCCAAGCTTTTCTGCCATTTGGCTATCCATCAACAAGGATGCCGATGCGCCATCTGAAAGTTGTGAAGCATTTCCTGCGGTAATAAATCTACCTTCCTTTACCCAGTGACCGTCTTTCCATACAGGGTTAAGTCCATTGAGGCTTTCAATGGTTGTGGTTGGGCGATTACATTCGTCCGTATCAATGGTAACGTCTTGGTAGGTTGTTTCTTTGGTTTCTTTATTAAAGATGGCTTTTGTTGTCGACATGGCAACAATTTCATCATTAAAGATTCCAGCTTCTTGTGCTGCTGCAGTTCGCATCTGACTTTGCAGGGAGTATTCGTCTTGCGCTTGGCGAGAAATATTATATCGCTCAGATACAATTTCTGCGGTTTCGATCATTGGGATGTATGCATCTGGGTCGAAACCGCGTACTGCTTTTGATACCGCACGGTAAGTATTTTTGTGTTTGTTTTGTACCAGGGAGATGGATTCTACTCCACCCGCTACAGCAACATCATATTCATTACACATGATACTTTTCGCAGCAGTGGCGATACTCATCAGGCCTGATGAACATTGACGTTCAATGGCCATACCAGCCGTTGTTTCAGGTAGTCCGCCAGCGATAGCACATAAACGACCAAGATTATAAGCTTGGGTGCCTTGTTGTGCTGCAGCACCGAAGATGCAGTCATCGACAAGTGCAGGGTCAATTCCCGCTTTTTCGATAACGGACTTTACGACGTGACCACCCATGGCAGGAGCTTCTGTGTCGTTAAATGCGCCTCGAAATGATTTTCCTAAGGCAGTTCTTGCTGTTGATACTATTACGGCTTCACGCATGATTGTTCCTCTGTTCTTTAATTTTGGCTTGTTGCTGATCTAAGAGAACGTGCGATGTTATAAACCATCGTTCACATCAATATCTCGGGAATAGCTGATTTTACAAATTCGCCGCTATTAGCGAGGCTAATTCGACGAATCGGTTCTTAAATTTACTCTGGATAATAACGAGATATCGTATCAACAACACACCCTGGACGGTCACTGCCTTCTATTTCTACAGTGACACGTATTGTTGCCTGTACGCCACCTTTTACGTGTTCGACTTGTGTTAGCTCACCAACACCACGTACACGTGAGTTAACTTTCACGGCGGATGGGAAACGTATTTTTTCACAGCCATAGTTAACACCCATGCTGATACCTTGTACGTCAACTATTTCGGGTAAAAACATATTAACCAAAGATAATGTTAAGTATCCGTGTGCGATGGTTGTTCCGAAAGAGCCTTCTTTGGCTTTTACGGGATCAACGTGTATCCACTGATGATCACCTGTTGCATCAGCGAATAGATTAATTCGGTCTTGGTCGATGGTAAGCCATTCGCTTTCACCGAGACGAGTTCCTACTGCGGCTTCGAGGTCGAGAGGGGTTTTAAATATTGTTGTCATAATCGTTTTTCCTTTTCCTTCCCATTAACCACGCTGGCTTGAGCAAGAAATAGTTTCACCCGTAAGATAACTGGAGTAGTCAGACGCGAGGAATACCATGATATTGGCAACTTCCCATACCTCTGCTCCACGCCCGTATGCTTCTTTACCTTCAAGTTCTGCCAGCAATTCTGCGGGGCAAGATTTTTTCAACATGGGGTGAACAGCAAGTGATGGGGATACGGCGTTAATACGCACACCAAAATCAGCGGCTTCTAGTGCGGCGCAACGCGTTAATGCCATAACACCGGCTTTTGCCGCGGCGTAGTGAGACTGTTCTTTCTGTGCGCGCCAGCCTAGTACGGATGCGTTGTTTACAATAACGCCGCCATTGCCTCGCGCTTTCATAACTCGCATCATGTAGCGAGTCATGCGCATGGTGCCGTTAAGCGTGACGTCGATAACTTTCATCCACTCGTCATCTTCCATGTCGATCAGGTGTTTTGATGTACCTAGTCCAGCGTTGTTGATGAGAACGTCAACACCTCCTAGCTTTTCTTCCGCGAAATCTATTAGAGCACGGACATCGTCTTCAACGGCGACGTTACAGATTTTACCAAAGACATTTTCAAGACCTGTTTCTTCTTTTAACTTTGCAACCGATGCGTCTAATCGACCTTCATGGATATCACTGATCACGATACCACGACAGCCTTCTTCCACTGCGCGTGTTGCGGCAGAGAAACCAATACCCGCTCCGGCAGCAGCGGTAATTAGTACCGAACGGTCTTTTAGTAATCCGTGTCCACCAACATATGTAGGGTTATGTATATCCATGTTTTTCTCTCTTTAAATAGCATTACTTATTTAGTGTTCCGTGCTGTGTTAGTAGTATCCGTTCAGAAATCGCAAAAGATCGCATCCATGCGTGCTCGACTGCGGCGTCCGTGCCGCAGACGTTTCTGAACG
>CAJXZM010000207.1 GCA_913063125.1 uncultured Gammaproteobacteria bacterium
CCACAATTAGGGGAAGGGACTTGGCGAGCTGAATCTAGGAGGTGGTCAATAATCTGCACGTTGTGCTGTTCCGCGTTAATTTAGGAATGCCAAACTCTACCACAAAAAAGAAAGGCCTCTCCAGTAGGTCTAAACCTGGGGGCCCAAAGCAGGAGGAGGAAAACTCTACAGAGATGAATGGCGCACTTTTCGTAAACTACCAATCACATTTTCTAACGCTTTGTCGAATAAAAGGGCATCATCTATCACAGTGATACTTTTTTGTTTAAATGCATATGCTAAGCCTAACATGCTGTGCTCAGATACTTTAATACCGCTACGGTTAACAAAAATCATTCTGTCCGCAGATTTAATATATGCAGCCAATTTGCAACGCACTGCGCTTTCAGGGCCTCTTTCAGGGGTTTCATTAATATTCACCCAACTCCCCACCGCCATCGCTTTGGCTTTTAGATAATCCGTATCATCCACCGCCAGCTCATCCAGTTTTATGGATACTGCTGGATTTGACGGCATTTTAGTAATATCTAATGAGGTTACGCGAGAAGGCTTTTTAATATGTTGAGCTGCTGCCCCCACGCTTTTCTCATTAGGAGCATTATCTTTTACAGATGAATTTAAACCTCGCTTTGATATTGAGCCTAATTGATTAATGTCATTAGATATCGCCTCCAATAAGCTATCTACAGCTTCGCTGGAACCTTGCTCTTCTTGTTCGATCGATTCAGAGGTCTTTTCTCGAAGCACCTTCATTTGGGCTGACTCTAACGCCAATAACATTTCATTTGCATCAAACGGGTTATAAGAAATGCTATCAAAGCCTTCTTTTAAGCGTTTTAGCAACGTAGGAATTATGTCATATAGAAATTTTCGCTCATTATTGTTTTCAGGAGGTGTCACACTTTTGATCAAGTGTTTTGCAACCATAACTTTCTTTTGAAAATCTCTGGATTCTCCACCCTCTTTTAGGTGAGACAAATACAACACCTTGCTCCAAGGGTCACTGAGTATTTTTATGACCGCCTCTGGCACAGCTGAACTGGCTATACAGTCTTTAATCGCTTTTTCAGTATCACATTTTGCAATATCAGACTTCGCTCGCCCCTCTTCCGCTGTTCTAGTCCTTTGCTCAATGAGTATTGAACGCCTCTCTTCAATATCAACAAAGTCAGTAAAAGCAGCATCTAATGCTTCAAACAACTCAACATTATCACTGAAATCATCCAGTATAGTTTGCACCGTAGAGCGGATTTTTTCATAAACAGGGTCTTTAGCCAAACGCACCTTAATTCCTGACAGGCCAATCCCAGCTCTTGCTAAATTATTCAGCAGCCTGCGGGCGGGGTGACTGCCTCTTGCAAAAAATGCCTGATCCAACATGGCCACTTTGATCATTGGTATCTGTAACCGGCCAATCAACACTTTAATGGGTGTTGGCAAACTTTTATCATCCAGAATAAAATCAAATAGCATTGAAACCAGATTGATCAGATCAGAGTCAACATCAGCAACCTTTTCCGGGCCCTTTTGCGCTGTGCGGCTATTAATTTCATTTGATAACAAATCCGTCAACGCCACGCTAGACACAGAACCTGCGCTAATGGCAGAAGCCAGTGATGGTTGCGTCTGTTGAATCCCCGATAAAACACTTACAAGATCCGGCATGCCAATAGCGTTAGCTGTAGGATGCATAGAACCAATCACGGGATTCGAGAACTGGGTCGTACCTACAGAAAAAGAAGACCCACGAATTGACGACATTAGATCGTGCAATTGCCCAACGAAGGCATTCTGCTGCGGATCAACATGACCATAAGTAGCTTGCTGTTGATTGTCAGCTTGTTGAACTGAGTTTTGTTGAACTGGATTTTGTTGTGAGAATGACTGCTGCGATGAGCTCCCCTGCGACGGCATTCCCTGCCCTAACCCCCGAGTTGTAGTCTGTACAGCAGGAGACTGGACGGTTGATTGATTATGTTGCTGGAGTGCATTTTGATCCACCAGCACTCCAGCACTAGCCATTAGCTGATTGCCATGGTCCAGCACTTTATGAAAATTGTTAAGTACATGTCGTTCAAATAGCTTATAAACAATAAGCTTGTATTTGATCTCAAGCGTTAGCTCTTCAATAGCATCACGAAACGCTCCGCAGACATGTCGAGGCGACAAGGGGATATTGCTAGAAGACACCTCTACATTCATAGCCAGCACATCTAAACGCTGAGTAAAGTGCACAAGTCCTTGATTGTTCTCATTGGATGTTCGAGACACCATCGACTCTATTGCAACATTTTCCTCAACATCATCAACCTGCATGAGAGAAAGCTCATCCACACTGGATATGGCCTCAATCACTGGTTGATTTAAAGGCGACGACGGGTCAGGAAATTCTTTAAATATATTGGCAATGTTTTTATATAACTTACGTTCAATACTTTTCCGAAGCAGGCGCACTTTTCTCATAGCGGCTAAATGTGCTTCTTGCTCTTGAGTATTTCCAGCCTTTTCTGCCGACTCAAAAAACACATCATCGGCCTGGCCAAACATACCGCCCATCAGTTGATGCAAATCCTCCAGCACCAAATTCCTCAATTCTTTGTAAAGAGACGGTAGCCGAATATTCTGTACGGTATTTTTTTTATTCATCTGCTCACCCTCAGCTTTCGCCGTAGTGGATACGCATTTGAGATTGGGCTTCTGTACCATAACAACGCCTCGACAATACCGTTACAAATATTACTTCAAAAAATCTCTTCTGAACTTCAAGATTGTTTAGCCAACTGACAAAAATGGGCGTTTATTAACCATCTCGAACCTTATGAATTGAGTATAGGCTTATTTTTTGTACAAAATAGAGGGTAAAACCTATTGCGTGAACCGAATCACATAAAAATTGACTCTTTTTTGATCGGGAAATGACAGTATTCTGGCTCACCTATTCCCGCCCCCTCCGGCTTCGCGTTAAGTCATTGAACCTATACAGGTTTGATATTTTTAACGTACACTTCAACCCTTATTCTGTTTTGAATTTTTCTAACCGAAATCATATTGGAAAACATTCATCCCAGCGATTTTGCTTATAAAACACACGTCTCATCACTATATAAGGCCTTCGGCATGGAAACCATAGAATCGTCATTATCCTTCATCAGCGGACAAATTCTTTGGGGCCCGCCCATGCTCTTTGCGTTGGCCTTTACTGGAATCTATTTAACCATCGGCTTAAAAGCGATCCCTTTACGAAAAATTGGTTACGCTTTTAAGCAGCTATGGGCAGGCAGAAAAGAACAAGGTGACGGTCAAATCAGCCCTTTTAATGCCTTAATGACGTCACTCTCTGCCACCATTGGCACGGGCAACATTGCAGGCGTTGCAACCGCTATATTCTCCGGCGGACCCGGCGCCTTGTTTTGGATGTGGTGTATAGCGCTAGTCGGCATGGCAACTAAATACGCAGAAGCAGTTTGTGCTGTTCACTTTCGAGAGAAGGACAATGAGGGCAACTTTGTTGGCGGCCCCATGTATTACATCAAAAACGGGATGGGAGAACACTGGAAATGGCTCGGTATCGCCTTTGCCATATTTGGCATGTTAGCGGGTTTTGGGATTGGTAATACCGTGCAATCCAATTCGGTTGCTGATGCACTTGAAAGCACCTTTGGTGTAGCCCCTCTTGTTACCGGAATCACACTGGCAGTATTAGTCGCGATGGTGCTGCTAGGTGGCATTCAACGCCTAGCAAAAGTCGCCGGAAAGCTCGTTCCATTGATGGCTATACTATATGTAGTCGCGGGACTGGTTACCTTGGCCATCAATGCAGAAGAAATCCCTGCTGCCTTTAACTTGATTTTCACTCATGCATTTAATCCTACTAGCGCTGCAGGGGGGTTTGCTGGTGCGACTGTTTGGGCTGCAATTCGGTTTGGTGTGGCACGAGGCGTGTTTTCCAATGAAGCAGGGTTAGGTAGCGCTCCTATCGCTCATGCTGCTGCCCAAACTGACAATCCCGTTCGCCAAGGCACCATTGCCATGCTCGGTACCTTTATTGATACCATAATCATCTGTACAATCACCGGCCTGGTAATTATTGTCACTGGCGCATGGACAAGTGGCGAAAGCGGCGCAAGCTTATCAACCCTAGCCTTTAATACTGCGTTGCCTGGTGGCAACTACATCGTTAGCCTTGGGTTAGCGGTCTTTGCCTTCACCACCATTTTAGGATGGAGTTACTACAGCGAACGTTGCACGGCTTTTTTGTTTGGGCCAAAAGCGATAATGCCATTTCGCGTACTTTGGGTTATTGCAGTTCCATTAGGTACCGCGGTGTCTATGGATTTTATTTGGTCACTGGCCGATGCGCTTAATGCGATGATGGCAATACCTAACTTGATTGCACTTATAGTGCTCAGTCCTGTGGTATTTAGCCTTAGTAAAACGTACTTTTCCAAACATAACGATTGAGAACAACCATGCCACAGAATTCGTCACCAACGCCATCAAACAACCCATACCTTCAAGCCGACATACAAAAAACTGTCGCTTGGTCACTTGAAGAGGACGTTCGTGACGGCGATATTACTGCCGCGCTAATCCCAGAGACTGAAACCGCAAAAGCTACGATAATTACTCGTGAGCATGCCGTGTTATGTGGTGTTGCTTGGGTTGACGAGGTGTTTAAACAGGTTGACCCAGACGTTGTTGTTACATGGCATGTGAAAGATGGTGATAATGTAGAACCTAACCAAGCGCTTTTTTTACTAGAAGGTAAGGCTCGTAGCTTACTAACAGGTGAACGGTGTGCACTGAACTTTTTACAGTCCCTTTCAGGAACTGCAACTACTTGTAAGAAATATGCGAAAATAGTGGAAGGCACCGGCGTTAAGTTACTGGATACTCGTAAAACAATCCCAGGTTTACGGTCTGCCCAGAAATACGCCGTGACCTGTGGCGGATGTTTTAATCACCGTATGGGGTTGTATGATGCATATTTGATTAAAGAGAACCATATTGCTGCCTGTGGGTCTATTGAGAATGCTATTACTACGGCAAAGAAACAACAGCCAGGCAAGCCTGTAGAAGTTGAAGTGGAAAGTATGGATGAGCTTCGTCAGGCTTTAGATGCAGGTGCAGATACCATTATGTTGGATAACTTTTCATTGGATATGATGCGTGAAGGCGTTGAGCTTGCAGATGGGAAGGCAAAGCTTGAGGCTTCTGGGGGCGTTACGGATGAATCACTGAGAGGGATTGCAGAAACGGGAGTGGACTTTGTTTCTATTGGCGTTTTGACGAAAGATTGTCGGGCTGTTGATTTATCGATGCGGTTTGTGGGATGAGTTAATACCTCGACACACATACAAAACTAACAAACCTATAAATTCAAAAGCATTCACTGCTTATCTACTTCAGACAAAATCCCCCCTGTACTTCTATTCAGGGCAATCACTAGGTTAATATTTTTTCCATAGACTGGGTAAAAAGCGACCTCATGATAACGCTCAGGCATGATATTTTCCTTTTCTAATGATGCCAAAGGCACATCATAGGCCTCCAATAAGGATTCTGCTGACATTCCACGCTGGATAATTAACGGTAAATTATCCTCACCAATTGCTCTGTAAGATGTAAACCGTTGAGGAATCCTCGGTGCGCCGTCCTTAATTTCTCGCGTATATTTTCTTCGTGGTTCACCACGTTCGGGGTAAGCAGCGTAGACTACCTGCGGCCAGACGCCAGTACCACTCACATCAGGAAACTCCGTCATATCGGGATTAGACTGAAACAACTCATAGGCCGTAACAATTTCAAAAGCATCTATATAGAAAACTGCATACATTGGACGCTCTTTATAAATTGCAATGGCACCATATCCAAATGCTACCAGTTGAAGCAACATAATAATTGTCAAATCGAACTTAAGAGATTTTTTCCCCGGAGCATACACAACCCCCGTCAAAAAAGGGCCTACAATCAAATCCACGCCAGCAACGACCACCAATATGCCCCAACCACTATTGGCTGAAAAATAGAACGAGGGATACAAGTACAGACGCATCACCAGGAAAGCAACACTCAAGAGAATCAAGCTCAATAACAAATGTATAGCTGCAGCGCGAAAACGATTCATTCCAATACATCCAACTTCAACAATAAAAAAAGGGCGATATTATCGCCCTTTTTTTATCAAACAACGTTCAAATTACATTATGCACGACATGGCTTAGGAAGATACTTCTCTTGCAAAGAAGTTCCCGCAACGCCGGCTGCAGTGCAATCCATTTTAAATGTCGAACCAAGGCCATTAAATGCGAAACCAAGAGTCGTTCCATCAGCAATGCCACCAAGGTTCTCTAAGATATTATTATATATAATGACGTCATCACTCGTAAAAGTGGGCGTAGAAGATAAAATATATTCTGAGTCCTCGAATCCAGCAACAATCGCAACATTTAAAATATCTGCTGCTATACCAGGAAACGCTCCACTATCAGAATACCGCTCATACAAGCCTGTTTTTGCACCATCAGCCAAAACCATTACTTCTGAAACCTTACTCTTTGTCACATAGTCAGAGTATTGAGGAATCGCAACAGCGGCCAAAATACCAATAATTGCAACAACGATCATAAGTTCAATCAGTGTAAAACCTTTTTGCATTCTCATATTTGTTTCTCCAGATTTTAATTCAATGTTGTGTTAGACATATATCTAACAGCAAACACTATGCCAACCAGCACAACTACATTTAAGGCATTGAAAATAAAGAAATAATCAATAAAGTTTAGCTCATTCACTACAAAACAATTAAAACAACATGCCCATATTTGTCACTTTTTACCCAACAGGACAATTACATACTTCTCATTTACTGACTATCCTTAAACAACACAACAATTTCGAACTAAACTATTAAGCAAGTGCATAAAACACGTTATGCTTAGTAATTAAAATTCCGTACATCTAAGTAGAAATAGGTGAAGTACAAATAATGAGCAACAACAACGCATTGTTAAGCGGCCTTGCCAAACGACTCTTAACCGATGGTCTGATACAAGACTCAGCGATACATGAGGCAACCAACTCTGCTCTCGCTCAAAAAATCCCTCTTGTTACCTATCTTGTTCAAAATGAAATCATCAATGCCAGCTTACTTGCAGAGGTCGCAGCAGATGAATTCGGCACCCCAATCGTCGACTTACAAGCCTTAGATCCAGAAATATTTCCAAAAGACCTTGTCACCGAAGCACTGATTCGAAAACACAGAGCTTTACCATTATACAAGCGCGGTACCAGGTTGTTTATCGCCGTTTCAGATCCAACAAACCTTCACGCAATTGATGAGATAAAGTTCAATACGGGTTTGAACGTTGAAACTGTTGTTGCAGCAGAAGACCGGTTACATGAGACAATTGAAAGCTTTCTTGATCAGCAAGACACCTCCTTCGATGATATGGGTGACACCGATCTCGATGATCTTGATATTGAAAGTGGCGAGGTAAAAGAGGCAGAAGCAGACAATGAAGGTGACGATGCCCCAATAGTTCGTTTTATAAATAAGATCCTGCTAGATGCTATTAAAACGGGGGCCTCAGATATACACTTTGAGCCTTACGAAAAAGCATACCGAATCCGCTTTAGAACAGATGGCATATTAAAAGAAGCGGCCCGCCCGCCTGTCAACCTTTCGGGCAAATTAGCGGCCCGCTTAAAAGTCATGTCCCGCATGGACATTTCTGAGCGACGGGTTCCTCAAGATGGTCGAATTAAACTAAAACTTTCCAAAACGAGAGCTATTGACTTCCGAGTTAGTACCCTGCCCACCCTATTTGGAGAAAAGGTGGTATTACGAATATTGGACCCCGATAGTGCAAAACTGGGCATTGATGCGCTGGGCTACGAAGAGGATCAGAAAAAGCTTTTCCTCGATGCATTGGATCAACCCCAGGGAATGATATTAGTAACCGGGCCTACCGGCAGCGGCAAAACCGTTTCTTTATATACCGGGCTTAATATTCTCAACACCCCTGAAAGAAATATATCTACCGCCGAAGACCCTGTAGAAATCAATCTAGAGGGCATCAATCAAGTGAACGTATATGCTAAAGTTGGATTGAATTTCGGCACCGCCCTCAGGGCTTTCTTGCGTCAGGATCCTGATATCGTAATGGTTGGAGAAATTCGAGACCTAGAAACAGGCGAAATTGCCATTAAAGCGGCGCAAACCGGTCACCTTGTACTATCGACACTTCACACCAACAGCGCGCCAGAAACGTTAACCCGTCTAAGGAATATGGGCGTTCCTTCGTTTAATATAGCAACATCTGTATCTTTGATTATAGCCCAACGCCTTGCTCGCAGACTCTGCAAGCATTGTAAAGAACCTGCCGAAGTTCCTCATGAAGCGTTAATAGCAGAAGGCTATACTGAAGGCGAAGTGGAATCATTGTCCCTATACAAAGCCGTTGGGTGCGACAAATGCGCAGCCGGCTATAAAGGCCGCGTTGGCATTTATGAAGTGGTAAAAATAACCGACAAGATTGGGCGAATCATCATGGAAGATGGGAATGCTATACAAATAGCAGATGCAGCAAGAGAAGAAGGGTTTAACGACTTGCGCGCAAGCGGGCTTGAAAAAGCACGCCAAGGAGTAACAAGCCTCGAAGAAGTTAACAGGGTCACAACAGGACATTAACATGGCAACGGCAATTCAACAAAAAGCGAAGTCAAAACAGGCGCCAAGTTCTACCATATTCAAATGGGAAGGTACTGACAAGAAGGGCAACAAAATCAAAGGGGAGACAACTGCTGCCAACATGACAATTGTTCGCGCAACCCTTAGAAAACAAGGAATTAACGCTAAAAAAGTCAGAAAAAAACCCAAGGAGTTATTTGCCAGCGCAGGGAAGAAAATATCGCCGATGGACATCGCTATATTTTCCAGACAATTAGCGACAATGATGAAAGCTGGCGTACCTCTTGTTCAATCCTTTGAAATAGTCGCTGATGGGCTGGAAAACCCATCGATGCGAGACCTTGTGCTTAAAATCAAAATGGAAGTCGAAGCAGGTAACAGCCTGGCATCCGCTATTGCTAAACACCCCGCGCACTTTGATGATCTTTTCTGCAGCCTCGTTGATGCTGGCGAGCAAGCAGGGGCGCTTGAAACAATGCTAGATCGAATTGCAGTCTACAAAGAAAAATCTGAAGCGCTTAAGCTTAAAATCAAAAAAGCGATGAAGTACCCTGTAACAGTGCTGGTCGTAGCGGGAATTGTAACTGCAATCCTTTTATTAAAAGTAGTCCCGGTATTCGAAGGCATGTTCGCTGACTTTGGGGCAGAATTGCCGGCATTTACACAATTTGTTTTAGGGCTATCCGAATGGCTACAAGAATGGTGGTATGCTGTGTTAGGGGGGCTTATTGCAAGTGCATTTTCGTTTAGACAAGCCAGGGCCAGATCACAAGCGTTTAACGATGGCTTCGACAGAACTATATTAAAGTTACCCGTTGTAGGTGATATTATCTATAAAGCAACCATTGCTCGGTTTGCAAGAACATTATCGACCACTTTTTCAGCAGGCGTACCCTTAGTTGAAGCGTTAATATCCGTGGCAGGCGCCACTGGCAATGTTGTCTATCGCAACGCAGTTAACACGGTAAAAGAAGAAGTTTCTGCCGGGACCCAGCTTAATACGTCTATGCGAGCAACAGGCGTGTTCCCTCCAATGGCAATACAGATGGTAGCCATTGGAGAAGAATCTGGCGCGCTAGATGACATGCTCGACAAAGTAGCAAATTATTACGAAGATGAAGTCGACAGTGCCGTAGATGGTCTCACAAGTATGATGGAGCCTATAATAATGTCTTTTCTAGGGGTTGTGATTGGGGGCTTGATCATTGCGATGTATCTCCCTATTTTCCAAATGGGACAAGTGATATAACACAGTATGCAAACAACAAACAACTTACTCTACTACTTCCAAAACAACCCCGATTATTTAATCGGGGTTGTTTTTTTATTCGGCCTTATCTTCGGCAGCTTCTTTAACGTTGTGATATACCGAACGCCACTCATGCTTTTCAAAGACTGGCTTAAAAATACACGCGAGTTTATCGAGGAAATCTATGGGTCACTCCCCAAAGAATTAGAAGAAGACCCGAAAGATTTCAAATCTGGCACTTTTAATCTAGCAACACCTAATTCTACATGTCCAAAATGCGGCCACGAGATAAAGTGGTATGAAAATATCCCCGTCATCAGCTACCTCTTTTTACGAGGAAAGTGCAGTAACTGCAAGACAGGCATTTCAATACGTTACCCTGCCGTTGAGCTAGCAACCGGCATTTTATCCGCGTTCGTCACCTATAAGCTTGGCGCTAGTGTTGAAATGCTAGCAATTCTCGTTCTTACTTGGTCATTTGTCTGCCTAACGATGATTGATTACGATCATCACATACTGCCGGACCAAATCACCCTACCCTTACTATGGCTTGGGTTACTGCTAAACATCAATGCCATGTTCGTACCACTAGAAAGCGCAGTCATTGGTGCCGCTGCGGGTTACTTATCCCTGTGGTCAATTTACCAACTGTTTAAGCTCGTCACAGGCAAAGAGGGCATGGGATTTGGTGACTTTAAACTATTAGCAGCGCTAGGTGCATGGATGGGCTGGGAGGTGTTACCCCTCATAATCCTACTCTCCTCTCTCGTTGGATCTGTAATAGGGATATCCTTTATCCTTATCAAAGGCCGTGACAAAAACATACCCTTTGCATTTGGCCCTTATCTAGCCATTGCGGGCTGGATTTCATTTTTTTGGGGCGATGCGATCATTCATTATTATAAGTATCAGATATTATGAGTCTTGTTATAGGTGTCACTGGCGGTATCGGTAGCGGTAAAACGGCAGTAAC
>CAJXZM010000208.1 GCA_913063125.1 uncultured Gammaproteobacteria bacterium
AATAAACTACTAAGACAAGAAAAAGACCGGACAGACGCAGCTAACAACGCAAAAAGTGCTTTTTTGGCCAGTATTTCACACGAATTACGCACACCTATGAATGCAATCCTTGGGTTTACAGGGGTTCTTAGAAAGAGACTATCTGACGAAAAAAACATTCAATTAATTGAGTATGTTTCCGAGTCATCCAATGCTTTGATGAAGCTAATTAATGGGTTGCTGGAATTTTCGACCGCATCATCAGAAGCGCCAAAAATGGATGTCGTTACGATGGATATTTCAAAAACAATCAAAAAAATTGTCGGTAAGTTCAATGCACTTGCGGACAGAAAGGGCATTGCTCTTAAATGTATCGAAAGTGAAGGTATTCCTAAAACAATGGGGATTCAACTAGAAATGTTTGATCAAGTATTATCAAGTGTTCTTGATAATGCATTAAAATTCACTAGTGAAGGTAAGGTCGAGCTGACTGTTAGTCGTGATTCATTGCTTAAAGATATGCTTGTTTTTAGTGTTAGGGACACTGGCATAGGAATTGAAAGTTGCTATTTAGAGAGTATGTTCGCTCCATTTACTCAGGAAGATAGCGCGACTAACAGACAATATTCGGGGGTTGGATTGAGTCTAAGTATTTGCAGGCAGTATATAGATCAAATGGCTGGGAAAATTTGGTGTACAAGTGAGAAGGGTGTTGGTACTACTGTTTATTTTTCTCTGCCTTGTGGCAACTAAAAAGAGCTGTTTTGTTAACAGCAATCAATTCTGCTGGGCCCCACCCTGTCTAGCCTAGTCGAGCGTAAACTTCTTCACCGAATGACCCAATGACAATGAAAGCTCACCTAATCGCTCTGTAGTATTTGCAACATGCTTTACCGAAGCCTGATTTTCAGTGGTTATAGCTTCAATTTCGCGAATATTTCGTTCAATAGCAGCGCTTTCTTCGGCTTGAGACGCGACTGCAGTCTCCAGAGCATTCAATTGTTCAACCGTAACTTGAGCGCCCGAATTAAGATCACCTAGTGGCTGTACCATTTGCTGAATAAGCGCAACCCCCGCCTCCAGCTCAGTACGCCCTTCACCTATTCTTTCTACGGCAGTTTGTGTCTCTCGATCGATTGCATCAATAACACTATTAATCTCCTCAGTTGCTTGCGCTGTACGCTGAGCAAGATTTCTAACCTCATCAGCTACAACTGAAAAGCCCCGCCCACTTTCTCCTGCACGAGCTGCTTCAATAGCGGCATTAAGCGCCAAAAGATTAGTTTGTTCGGCTATATTTTTTACAGTGGTCACTAACTCTCGAATTGATATCGATCGCTCCCGTAACGCCTCTACCGCATCAGACGTACTGACGATGGTAGATGAGATCTTTTCGAATTCAGATGTCGTCTGCTGAATCAATGCCTCACCCTCCTCAGCCAAAGCTTTGGCTGATTCCGAATGCATTTTTGCGTCTCTTGCTGTTACTGATGCCTGAACGCTACCGGTAGAAAACGTAACCATCGAATCACTAATTCGCGCAACTGCTTGCATTTGTGACATGGAACCCTCAATTACTTGTTTGACGGGATCACCAAGTTGATCGGCAGAGCTGTTGACACCGATGGAAGAGTCACTAATTGAGGAAATCAGGCTATGTAATTCGGTATTCATTTGGTAGAAGGACTGCATCAACACGCTAATTTCATCCTGGCCTTCTGCGGTATGGGAATGCTGTCGAAGGTCTCCTCTACTCATGCGTTGAGCGACGGACACCGCGCGATTAATGGGTGCCACAATACTCCGGCTTACTGTAAAAGCAAGTAACCCTCCTAACACAACTGCAGCTAAAGAAAGTAGCTCCATGATATAAATTGCATTCTGATTCTCTTGCTCGGTACTTTTCTGTTCATTTAACAACGCTTGCTGCTCAGACACCAATAATTGATTAATTGCTTCAAGCAACGCAGCTAAGGCAGGTTCAGTATCTTTGTTATACTGTTCAATGGCATCCTGAGGATCTAATTCCACTAAATCAACTGTATCAAGGAAAGCTTTTTTATAGGCTATTCGCTTTTCGATGAGCATAGACAGTAACTCTTCTTGACCGCTAAGCTCGCCAGCCTTAAAAGCCTCAAGAATGCCATCTAACACAGCATTATGACCGTCCATTGTCTTGTACAATTCAATACGTTTTTCTCGTTCTGCGGTTGAAAGAATTTGAAGGAGATTTAGCGCTGCAGCTTGGGCCTGTATGGTGACCTCGGAAGCATGCATAACACGAGATACATCTTCGTCTACGAATTTACGGGTTGCTTCGGAAAAACTTGCCATTCGAACCAATGCTAAACCGGCAATAATAATGAGTAAAACAAGGAGCGCTGAAAAGCTTAACCCTAAACGCGCACCAATCTTAACGTTCGATAACACTTAATCCACCTATACCCTAAAAAAGCCTTAATGTTAGAGCATAGATCATTTACCCGGTAGGTAAACCAAATCAGGTAAAACCACATGACACAACATAAATGAGGTTAATTGGATTTCAGAGGGGTATTCTGTATTAATACTAGGAATCAACAATATTCTTAACGTTATTTTCTGTAAAAGTGAAGTAAATCACGATATCTAGCTGTCTACTCCTCATTGGAAAATATGGCGCCAATACGGCCTACAAAATTTGAGAGCACAACCTTAATGATAAAAATACTTTCGATACTTACGATTTTATTGTGTATTATTTCTTGCAGTACCAAGCAAGTCGCTGAATTTGCATACGGTAGCGTTAAAAATAGCGAATGCATGGATAAAACAGGAGGTATCTCCTGTGACTTAAATGAAGAAAGTTACTCGGACCTATCTCTAATAGCCCCACCCAACAGCAACACGAATGAAGCTTTAGAAAAGCGGGCTACTAAAATAAGGGAGTCACAAAAATAACGCAGGGTGACTTACATCTCCAGACCAGAATTCCGCTTATGCTATGCTTAGCTGCTTTTTACCAATCTTAAAACCTAGTCCTGCGGATGTTGTTTGCATCATCGGTAAACGAACTATCTAAATGACAAAGGCTGGAACATAATCACACTGTTCCAGCCTAGTATTGTCAGATATCGCCTTGTTTGAGGGATTGTTGTCGCGACAGCATTAACACTATCAATATCGACAATATCCAAACACCCAATGCGCCACCAAATCTTTCGGTCGCTTGGTTATTCTGGAGATCTGCCTCGGGCGTATCGCTGGTAACCGAAGCGGTGAACTCCATCTTTTTCTTGTTTGTTGTTGAGACAACGACGTCAATGGTTACCGTCTGATTGGGTTCCAATATTCCTGCGTCACATGTCAGCGCAATATTGTCACAGGTGCCTTGCTGCTGTTCGAATGTTAAGACGGTAGTATCATCTGGCATAGTATGAGTCACGATAACGTTGTCTGCAGCATTCACCCCTTCATTTCTGATTTTCACTTGGTATGAAATGGTCTTAGTCTTTTTATCGTACTTTCCATTCTCTGATGCCAGAGAAATCGACAGGTCGCTGACAATCGGATTTTGAGGCTCACCTGAAACAGTGAAAGTTCGGTTTATACGTGTAATATTCCCCTGCTGGTCTCTTATTGATGCAGAAATATGACCCTTCAATCCGCCGGGCAGGACATTAGATAATGGATTATTTAATGTTATGGAATACACGCCGTCACTTACTTGACTCAACAAGTCGGCCAACTCTTCACCAGGCTGCCTGTTCAAAACGGTAAAATCGGCAATGATACTTAAGCTATCAAAATCGATACCCGTGTATCCATCAGCGAACCCGACCATAATGGAGTTTACGTTACTATCATTATTCCCAGCTCGGGGCATACTCATGGTCAGGGTCGGGCGAATTTCATCCATGAACCAACCGTAATTTTCGTTATCTGTCCCTTCACCTTTATTGATTGGGCAACCAAGGTCTATCCATCGAGCAAACGTAACTTTTTCATCATGGGTTAATGGTGTGACACCACTATCTGGCGGCGGCATAATGGTACCCATATAATCGAGGTCTGAATTATTAATATTTGATCCCGCGGGCAGTGTGCTTGAATCACCGGGTACTGACGCGCTAGGGTGACTTTCATTCGTCCAGCCATCCATTCGCTCTCCAAATACCTTCCACGCTAAAAGACTTCGTCGACTTTGAAATTTACGTATATATCGGCTGGCATTTGTTTGGCGCCACCGTGGCTGACCACTCACCTGAACAAGGGGTGGAATCCCCCACTCCGCATTTGGATCATCACAAAGGCGCTTGTAATCACCCGGCAACCCATTAACAACTTCATAGTCATCAAGTACTAAATCTGCAGGGGGCGTGGCATTATTTTTTGTGTGGCATTGGATACAGCTCCGCTCTAAGACCGGTCGAATATCCTTGAAAAATTCTATATTTGCAACACCACCGCCCTGAACATCCAGGACCATTGCACCGTCATTGTCCTGACTCACGAGCGGAGTAGATTTTGTTAAATCCCATATTGAATAGTTTGCATCAGCTGCAGCGGTTGTATCAAAGTCTAAGGGTTCGCTACTGTGTGCATGACAGCCCCCGCAATCGTTTCGCACTTCTCCGGGGCGCACTTGATGCCACGTTTGCGACGTATTTAACGCAAGACCATTTCGGTCGATTGTTTGGAAAGTGAATGGTGTGTCCGCAGGAATTTTTGCCATAAAACTAGTGTCAGGATTACCATCATTATCAATGACGGGGTCACCATTGGCATCAAGGTTACGTAACGGGATTTCCCCAAGAATGCGTAATCGCTCATTAGCGTGACTGGAAAACTGCACACCTCCAGCAGGGTTTGAGTGAGGACCGTAACCCCGATCAGAATTTGGTTCCATCGCAAGAATCCGTACCGCCCATATCTCATCGTTATCGTATATTCCAGCATCGGAGCCTTGGGTGCTCCAATTACTGCTCTGATTGTTTTCAGATGTATTGAACGCATCCAGACCATTAAATGTATTGCTGGATGATGCTGAGCCGGGGAAACTTTCTCGCTTATAAAAACTACTTGTTCCTACCAAACCATAAGGAGTTCCTTTAGGGAGTTGGCTATGGAGTGATCCATCATTGGGAAGCCACGGTAATTCAATCGGTTGTGTAACACCATGAACAGCCATATACGGTACAACAGCCCGGGGCCACACTTCGTTGAAGTTCGGGTCATTTTTCACAAGAACAAGATCGGACGGGCTTCGAGCAGGCCCACCATCGGGCAGTAGATATATTCCTGCATCAGGCGCAGGTAAATTGTCAGGTCTTCTCAAAAGGTTCACGGGGCCGCCTGACCACGCAACCAGCAAATCATTATTGGGCGCGGCAGATGGGTGAGTGAACTTTCCGACTCGACCGTCAGCACCTCGAGGGGATGCGTGGTCCTGCGCCGTGGTCATAGGTGTAATTGACACCATTCCTCTCGGAGTAAAAGGCATTCTAAAAAACACAGGGTCCCCATTGTCGTTTGAATATTCAATACCCGGATTGTCTTCGCTAAACGCGCTAAAAAATGGGGGCACCCCTGCGGAAACAGATACAGGAAGGCGATAAAGTGCGCCAAAACCAAAATTATTCAAATTATAATAATCTTCTACTACGATATCGTCATTACCCATTTGCGTCATAAAATGGAAAGCAGAAGCCTCTTTAAACGAACTGACAATTGGCCCCCATTTCCTACCGTCAGGATAAATGGACCATACCCCCCAATTTCGCCTATCCCGCAACCCTTGGCTTTCGTAACTGCTAAACATTATTCGGCCATCTTTAAGCGGCGTTGGATGTAGCGCGCTACCTAATGTCATAGGTCCAATAGCACTGACGTTTGTACCGTCCTCATCCATCACAAAGAGTTGTAATGTCGGAAAGGTAAAGGGTTTTGTTGGTCGAAAACCATTCCTACTACTGGTAAATACAATTTTATTGCCTGCGATCGGCGCAGGGGCCATATTCAGAATGCCATATCCCAGTCGATTAAAATCAGAAGCAGGATTAACTGGATTACTTTCATCCCATTTACCTGAGCCCGTGTTTGGCGTAAATTCCTGAAATGTGAGTTGCTCAACTATTCGTGTTTCAAGGTTTATTCTAAAAATATCTGATCCACTTTTGGACAGCCCTGCTCGCTGAGTATTTAGGTTTGCATCGCTTACATCATGAAAGCGACTGTAATAAACCCACTTTCCGTCAAATGACACAAAGGGGTCTGTTACCGCACCTTTTTCAGTATCAACAAGGACCTCTTCCGATCCATCAGGGTGCAATAATATAAGGTCAGAATTGGGTTCGATTTTGGCCGGATGGAAAACTTCAGGCCATTTAACGTGCTGATCATCGCCATGTCGGGGTTGCTTGACATATACAATATCGTAATTTATCGCTGCATAGCTAAAATTCGCGATTTGAAATATAACAACAAAAAGAAAAATCGCAAAAAAACGTGCGCGAACGCGGAGAACCTTTTTTTCCATGACAACAATCCCTTGAAAACATCAGTCACTATTAATAGAGGTATCAAATTACAACAAATTTTGGGCGAGGCGGCAAACGATCATTTATGTTTTCGCTTGTAATGTGATTGTGTTAACGCGGAGTGGCTGGTGGGGACCGTGCATTTAATGCAACTCACTGCACGAGAATAGGTTAGCTATTTTTAAGATAGAATTGTCCAAGTTATTCCGTTATTACTTCGTCTTGGATCTTGCCTTTCGATTTTTTGTATGATAAATATCAGGAAAATTGGGGCTGTGTCGCTTTCAGTGAACGCTGCTCCCCAGCCTTGGTTTGCATAGGGGAAAACTGTTGGCTTCAAACTTCATTGAAAATTTCCTTTTTAACTCTCAATATGGAATTTATATGAAATTCTGCTATTTTATCCCTTCCATTTTTCGTCATTAAAATCTGCTTACATTCTTCCTCGTTGTCCATAAAGAAATTCTCTGTAAGAACTGCAGGCATACGAGTCTTTTTTATTACTGTAAAATTTGCTTCTTTGTCGAGATCACCATCTGAATAATCAGCCCTAAGCCTTTTTGAAGGAAACTCCTTTTGAAACTCTTGCCCAAATATAGTTGCAATTCCATCGCTCTTGGTTGTTCCGCGAGAGGTGAAAACTTCAAACCCATTTCCTCCACCGGCGTTAGAATGTATGCTTAAATAAAAAACATTATCTCCTTCTATGGCATTGGCACGCTTAACTCGAGTTGATAAAGAAATATCTTTTAGTTCAGGAACCATGTTCACATAAGGAATACCAAGAACTGTTAGCCTTTCAATCAACCTGTTAACGATCGCTCTGTTAAATTCACCTTCAAATAATTGCGAACCATCTGACCATATGGGAGACCTTTTTCCTGCCGTTTGGTACTTTCCGTTTATAAGGCCACCGTGCCCATTATCAAGCAATACAATCATTTTATTCTCCAGAGCGTTTAATTTTCATGAAGTTAACTGCTTATTCGACAGAAAATGTTGGGGGGAGGCTTCGCTGCGTTTACTATGCACTTACAAAGGAATAATAAAAACTTCGCTTTCATCGGCCCCCCCCCTTAGCGTTATTAAGGTCCGCAGCCGATTTTTTACCGCAGCGCCTTAAAAGGGTTAGTAAAGATACTTTTTCCTACTTTTCCCATAGAAAATGACCAGTCGAAATAATCTCGCCATTCCGTGATTTTTCCATTTTCAACCACTAGCGTACCCATTATTGGTAGAGCTACCTTAAAGAACCGCCCACCTATTGTGTCGATACGCTCGGTTAAAACCACATTTCCATTTACCGCGATATTTACCATCTCGACTTCAAATAGGTTTATTGCCTTTCCCATGCCAACCAAATCCCGTCGTATTCGCTCTTTACCTCTAGCCGTATGAAAAGGAATATTATGGTAAACACAGTCCTCGTCAATATAAATCATCGCGCTATCAAAATCACAACGACTACAAATAGCAAAAAACTTTTCTACCACAGATTGTGGGTCATGAAGCTCCATTACGCTTTTTACAGCATTATTTTTTGGCATTACATTTTCCCTTAGGTTAACACGCTGTTTGTTGCCGACGCACAACCATACCATAATGTTGATGCTTCACATCATGGATGAATCCTGATTTTGTGCACCTAACAGATAGCGTTGAATCAATTAAGGCTGCAGCAAAGGCATTGTGAATTCTTTACGCGCACTGTTATAGATATCCCGATCGACCTCACCGTAATAATCAACTATCCATTGATCCTTTGTCTGACCGAATCGGTTATCTTCTGGTAGATCAACAATAGTCCATTCGTCTTCTTTCGTAATATGTATTCGAATACCATTACCACCATAGGTTATCGATTCAGCGACATCAATATCGACGGACGGTGCATAGTGGTTGTTCGTAGGTTTAAACTTACCAAAGTCATATACACCGGTACCAAGACCATAACCGCTATGTACGTACTCAGGACTGTTCTGTGCGATCGCTAATGCTTGTGGCGAATCCGTTAATGGCAACGCTAACAGGCTCTCCAATGTCTCTGTACTGTCAAAGGGTGTTGCTCCCAGGTAACCAGCGTTTATTTGCACTTGAAGCAGAAGTTTGCTAACCGATTCTGATACGTTTGGGCTTCTAACAGTAAAACCCCCGTCATGCTCTAAGACAAAACTATACTCCGTTAATGTAGATTCGCTGATAAATACGACCAACCAAGAACCATAAGGCGCTGATAGCAACAAGTTACCATTCATATCAACACCAATGCCTGCAAAATACACGGGCCTAGTATCGGCTGGGAGATTAACAAGTTCTGCCTGGACCTGTGTCAACAATATCCCGAGCGTACCCGTAGTGTCCGCGGCATCTCTAAATACAATTGAAGCGCAATCAGTGCAGTCTCTGCGCTCAATGATCGGATTTGGTAAATATATATCGATAAGTTGTCCGCAACCACCGGTTGCAAGCGCTACCAATAAACAGACCACTGAATTAGTGATTCTTTTCATTATGATGTCTCTTTTTTAGGTATAAATTAGGAGCTGCTCTGGAACGAGCGTGCGAATGGTAATTGAGAGCTTCCGAAACCACAATGCAATGAAATAACCCGTAACAATTTCACCAACATAGGGTTACACCCATATTGGAATGGTATTAAAGATAATGCATCATTTGAAGATGCAATCGAAAAAGGGGATTATGATTGAGACGAGTTGATTACCTCTGGTTTTGAGGTACATTCAAACTGGAAAATGCGCTGCACGACAAGTCGTCCATAACCATCGTGAGCGCGATGTTATCAGCTAAGCATTTTTTCAATAGCCTATTTTGAAGTCGGCTACTTAGCAGCAGTAAGCGCCTGTTCAATATCCTCAATAATGTCATCAATATGTTCGATACCTACCGAGATACGGACCATCTCACGGCTAACACCGGCCAACTTCAGCTCTTCATCATTTAGCTGACGGTGAGTAGTGCTAGCTGGGTGACAAGCAAGTGACTTAGCATCACCAATGTTCACTAATCTCTTGATCAGAAGCAGCGCATCAATGAACTTAGCACCGTTGGCTTCGCCGCCTTTAATGCCAAAGCTCAAAATAGCAGATGGTTTACCGTCAACTACCCTCTTCGCCAGCTCAAAATACTTATCGCCTTCAAGGCCTGCGTAGTTAACCCACTCCACCATATCGTGAGCTGATAGGTACTTAGCTACTTTAAGTGCATTCTCAGTATGACGCTCCATACGTAAACTAAGTGTTTCTAAGCCCTGAAGAATGATGAAAGAATTAAACGGTGAAATTGTAGCTCCCATGTTACGTAGAGGCACAACGCGCGCACGACCAATAAAAGCTGCAGGACCAAAGGTATCCGTATAAACCACGCCGTGATAAGACGGATCAGGTTGATTAAACGCAGGGAAACGTGGATTGTCTTTCCATGGGAATTTACCAGAATCAACAATCATGCCGCCAACAGAAGTACCGTGACCACCGATATATTTCGTCAAGGAGTGAATAACTATGTCAGCACCTTGTTCAATTGGACGGCAAAGAATTGGTGTGGCAACCGTGTTATCTACAATTACTGGAACCCCATACTTGTGCGCCATGTCAGACAAAGCTTGAATATCAACGATATTCCCCGCTGGGTTACCAATAGACTCACAGAAAAGTGCTTTCGTATTGTCATCAATTAACGCTTCAAGACCTGCAATATCATCACCTTGAGCCATACGCACTTCGAGACCTTGATTCGGCAAAGTATGAGCGAAAAAGTTATACGTGCCGCCATACAACTGACTAACACTGATAATGTTATCACCAGTTCTAGCAAGGGTTTGAATCGCAGCAGTAATCGCGGCCATACCCGATGCAAATGCTAAGCCGCCAATACCGCCTTCCATCTCAGCAACACGCTTTTCTAGCACATCGTTAGTTGGATTCATGATGCGGGTGTAAATATTGCCAGGCTCTTTTAGATCGAAAAGATCAGCGCCATGCTGAGTATCACGGAAGCTATAAGAAGTGGTCTGGTAAATGGGCACGGCAACTGCACGAGTTGTTGGATCGTCTTCAAAACCAGCGTGGATTGATTGAGTTTCAATTTTCATGCCTTAGTAATTCCTTTATCGTTTATACTGATCTATTGTCAATCCCCCGATACTACCAATAAGTTTATTCACTGTCATTACCGGCA
>CAJXZM010000209.1 GCA_913063125.1 uncultured Gammaproteobacteria bacterium
TTCGAGTCCCCCTGGGGACGCCACTATTCAATAAAAAAGCCGAGCTTTTAGCTCGGCTTTTTTATGCCTGAAATTTGATCAATTTATTTTGGGCTCTATATGGGCTCACTACAACTCAGTTTTAGGCTGTTTTAGTCCTCTGGTTCAGTTCCAGCATTTCTGAAAATATCGTCCAATTTGTCATACTCAGACCTTAGCTCTGTGTTTGGCAAATGGTCATAAACTTTTTCCGTGATGATTGAATTGGAATGGCCTAGTATTTTAGATGTATTGCAGATAGATGTGTGCCTTCTTAGTTCGGTGGCAACTAAGTGCCTTAGGGTGTGAGGGGTTATATGTTTTTCATCGAGTCCTGCTTTATCTATCACAGTTGCAAATGATTTTTTTACACACTTAATTGAGGAGGCGTATCCTGTTTTTTCACTTGGGAATACCCAGGGAGTGTTAAGTTTCTTGAGTTCGCAGAATGCTAGTCGACGTTTAAATGCAAGCATTGCTGATTTGTTGATTGGAGCGGGGCTGTTTTTTTTGCTGGAGTTCATGTTTTTTGGTGTAATTGTTTCTAGGTATAGGTCGACTTGTGACCATTTTAATTTGAGTATTGCCCCTGGCCTCCATCCTGTAGCAGTCATCAGTACGATGAAATCGTAAATATGTGGTGCCTGTGTATGGTCTTGTGCAAATTGTTTAATTCGATCCCATTCATGGGGTTTTACCATGTAGTGGCAAACTTGCTGTTCTTTGATAGATCTTTCGCTTGGAAGATTACCTATGAGAGGATTTGGGACGTCCCACTCGAGTTGATTTTTACAATACGTAATGGCAGCAGAGAGCTTTGCTAATTCGCGGCGGATAGTTGATGGTTTTACCAATTTATTGGTTTCTTTCGTTTTAACGGTACCATTTTTTAGCTTGTAAATGCGTGGTTTGTGAGGTCGCCCAATATTATTAGCTTTATAATTAGTGATGTCAGATACAGAAATATCGTTCATTACATAATCTTTACCAAAATACTCAACAATAACGGTCAAGCATTGAATGTCCTGCTCGCACGGGGTAGTGTCCTTAATGTATTGGGATAGTACATCACCGAGGGTATACATTTTTCTGTCTAGTAAGCCACGGTTGAATTTGTCGGTTAGGTCTGCTCTATGCCTTTCGGCAACGTTCATCGCTGATTTGATAGCGTTGGCGCTATCGGATTTTATTTTTGTCGATATTTTTTGTTGTCGTGGGGATATACCTCTCGGGCTACTATAGCGAGCATAGATAGTGTTGCCTCTGGTGAATAGGGTGACTCCTTTCGCTTCATAGATTATAGTGGTTGAGACTATGCTTTTCATTCGATGTGCCGTTGTTGTGAGTTTTTTGGGTTACTTTAGATAGTTCAGTAACTTTTTGGTGTTTATGCTTATTTTATCGGATTCGTTTTTCCTCAAAACTTTTTCTCCGATGGGGAGCTTTCTCAAGTGTTGTGAAGGCTGTTTTTTTTCCTTGTCCTTGCATGTGGTTGAAGTATGGTTTTTAGACATCAATTCAACAAATTTCAGGACTGACGCGTGAGTTATTCTAGGAGACCTTTTTCTTGGATAAACACGTTCAACTTTATTTTCATCAGCTAAATACATGATGGATCGGCAACCTAGCCCGAGAATTTGAGCGGTTTGTTGATACGTTAAAAGGAGGGGAGGAGATACGCTTTTCATCTGTGTGTCCGAATTGTCAATTGGGGTCATTGCTATTGTGCCTGAATAAATAAAATTGCAATTCCGTTTGTTGATCGTGTCTCGTTGCACCATATGAGCGTGCTCCCTAAAGGGGATAACCAATACCCGGAGTTAGCCGGGTTTTGGTTATCCCCTTTAGGGCGGTCAGCTGGTCAGCTGGTTTGTTTGAGAACTTTTGAGTATTTCTCGATGGATAAGCCAAGGAGAGCGAGACTTGTCCGGGTGTTGTTTTGTAGCATAGTAAGCCGCAGCTGTATGTCGTTCGTTCGTTTCTATTATTAATGCGTTACTTCTATCTCGAGGTAGGAGTGCGACCGTATCGCTTATCGTAGTTTTTCCTAGATTAGTGATATGTTCGAGGTCACTGAGAATGTCTCGAAATCTACAGGATGGTTCTAGACTTGTTTTGCTATTGATTTTCTCTAATGCAGCTACAAGCTTGGCAGGAGTGAATTTTTCGGAAATTTTATAACCTTTTATTTTTCTGTGTAATTCAGGGACTCCAAGAAAATCGGGTTTCTCTTGCGAGTTCTCAAGACTAACTGAAACCAAGCGTAGTATTGAGTGGTCGATGTTGTTTTGCGGGGAATAATTAGTTTTCAGGTCGGGAATCAGTCGGACTAGATTACTGACGTCTTCAGGTGGGTTTTTTAGTCCTTCTGCTTCTTTTGGGAGTATTTTTGACATTCCCCAAACGATCCGAGCCGCATCAGTTACTGATTTTGCTCCTCTTGCATCCTCGACTCTAATGATTGAACTTCGTTGGCTTGAATTATCTTTTCTTACGTGATGAATCAACAAGATAGAAACGTTGGCCTCAGAACATACTTTTTTATATATGGATGCAACTTCGTTCATTGTTGTGTTGTCATTTTCGTTGCATTCATGAGTGCTTATAAATGGATCAATTACTACAACATCTATTTTATCTCTTTTTATTTTTTCTATTAAACTCCTCGCGTGTTCTGATATTTTTGTCTTGTTATTGCAATCCGATTTTGCCATCTTGAATTCGTTTTTATATCCACTCAAAAGTTCAATATTTCCTCTGATATTGTCGTGATTAATGTCATAGTGAATGCAAATCGAAGCGACTCTACGCTCTAATTCGGTTTTGTCATCTTCGTTATTTATCACCAAAACATTATGTTTTTTGTTTACGCTTAGTTCGAGAAGAGGGGTTCCTGCAGCTAGAGCTACAGCGACGGATAACGCGTAAGTAGACTTCCCTACACCGCCGGCCCCGAGGATTATCGACAAATAATTGCGGAGTAGGAATCCGTCAATAATCCAGTCACGAGTCGGTATTTTCTTTGGATCAAAGTTTTCAGGTATTCTAAAAGCGTCGCTAAAAAAATCATTTTTACTATCTATAGTCATGCTCATCCTTTCTCTCCACGTTGATTTATGGAAAGCATATATGCGACCTCAAACGTAATAGTCCCTTGAAATCGGAGAATGACGGTGTCGAAGCGTTACTTTTTTGCCATTTCTATCAAAAACAGGAAGTTATTAACCGGAAAAATAAAGGAGCACAAAGAGAGATGTTTTTGGTACATTAAGGGTTTTTGTCGGGGTAGATGTGATTTGAAGACAAGTCGATTGTGGATTTGTCTTTTGAGCAAGTGTATAGGGGTTTTGTACGCGAAAGGTCTAGGTGTTGATCAGGGTTAGGATAGAGCAATTAAGTTGTGTCGCCTAGCTACTGATGGAGGGGATATTGATGCCCCTTCTGAATTGGGATTTATGTACTGGAAAGGCTGAGGTGTTAAGCAAGACTACGCAGAAGTTGCAAAATGGTATCGACAAGCGTGTTATGCCAAGATGCAGCTTGGCTGTGATGTATATGAAAGCTATAAGAAGGCTGGTTATTGATCTGTCTCGTGTACGCTTCACTGCTCGGTGGAAAAGTTAATTTGAGAGTAGTTGCACTGTTTGTGATTGTGAAACTTGTCTTTTTGTAACACAGTTGTGGAGAATGAAATGAGTGATTAAGTACGGGCTCAATATACTGATATTCAATTTGACGGGAGCACACAGTCAAAATGCAACGACATAGAATTTCTTGATAGAGTTTTAAGGGAGAAAGGTGGTTTTGGCGTGTACGGTGACCTGCGCGATGGAGTGGAAGCCCTAATACGAAAGATGAACGTTAATATTGAAGAGGAAACGGGTCGTTACTCTATCGATATATTTCCTAAGAATGCTTCCGGTGGGCATGGTTTTTCATTCACCGTCGATAGGAAAACAGGAAAGAGATCAGATGTCGTAGTTGGCGGGGTTTTGCCAGAGCCAGATGTCGATAACTAAATCATTAATAAGCGATTACTTTTAATGTCGAAAAAATAGAGGAACTTATGAGTAAGGATGAAAAAAAGTTTCATTATCAAGAGAGCCAATTTTCAGATACACAGATGGGGGAAAGAGTGGGAGGCTGCTAACAGGGAGGAGTGCATAGAGGAAATTTCAAACCATATTGAGCACCATATAGGCCCAGTGAGCATGGTTTTTCATGAATTGGTTTTCGATGCGTAATTCGACACTGTTCACATAGGCGTCCATCATGTGGAGCTGACACCAGAAAGGCCTTTCCACACCGTATTGGCCATTCTTTTAGGGTTGGGGTTGTTACTGTACCGGTGTATGCAGTTGATTTTAAAACTGGTTCGAAATGGCCCAGAATTGCGTGTTGTGAACACGATCAAACGCGATGTTTAACCTGTGTGTTAGTATGCTCATCGTCAAAAAGTACTGTAATTTACGTTGAGTGTTAAGATAATGAGGGAGTAGCCGAGATCCCTAAACTTGAGACCTCGAAAATCTACTTGCTTTTATTGCTGTTGGGGGGTTGGTTTTGAGCATGTTCTGTCGGTTTTAGATTGGCGTTTTTGTAAAAAGCCCTACTGAGCTTCAAGATTTGTTAGGAGCTGACTCGGGAGGTGATGTCTCTCAAATTTACAGAGTGTACTGTCTTTCCAGAAAGGTACAAGCTCCCAACAACCTTGCTGCTCGGAAAAAATGATTCGAAGCTGTTTTGATTTATTTCGTTGTTTTTGAAAGCGGTCTCTAATCTCTATGAATATTGCAAGTGAAACATCAGAAATGGCCGGTTGATACTTGTTCATTTTCAGAATGCAGTAACAATGGAGGTCGCTGGGAGCCCACGTGGCTGTCACCCGACAGCCATCAATATGCCCAAATGGGGGGATGTCTATTTGTTCAGTATGCGTAATCAAAAATGATTTTTACACATTTGGGATCTTTCATCTAGGAGTTTGTACTTATGTGTTACCACATCTAACCATTTCGGTGGAACAGTGTGTAGCGTTGCGCTAAGTATTGTTGGTTGATTGAAGCGTATAATGAAAAGGTCGCGTCGGGGGGCAGAAAATCGAGCAATGAATATTGCTCGATTACATGTGTATATTTCCTGAATTGCTAGCGAGACCATAGCTAATTCCCTATCAAAATCGCCAGGGTTATGTTCATTTATCAGGCAGAGCTGGTTAATAGGGTATTTAACCAAATAGGCATCAAACGTGATTTTTTTGAATATAAAAAAATCACGTGTAGTTAGGGTTCTCCAATATGTCATGACTAATTAATACTCATCAAATGGATCAAAACTTGATGAGTGATTGTCGTCAAATAGTGAGTCGTGAATCTCGCTAGATCCGAAAATATCACCTCCAATATCAGTGGAGCCTATTCCATTTGTCATAGGCAGGCCGGTCGATGGGTTTATTTGTGAATGCTCAAAACCATTTGCATGTTCTTTGCTTTGCGACTCGTTAATTTCATTTTCAGGGGGGCTGAAAAGACTTTTCCACCAGCTCATATTTAATTCCTTTGTGTTTGAAGGGAAAAATCATTTTTGCATGTCTCAGATAAATGCAACTTGGTATAGGGGGGGGGCGGTTAGTTACGAAGAAGTTCAAGGTGATATCCTAATTTTACCCATAATTCCAAAAGTCTTTTTGTCCACTCTGTATATAAGTCTGCGCGCTACCTTTATCAACCGTTGGTAAAAATAATGATAATTTCTGTATTAATCGAGGCGGTGTCCCACGAATTAGTTGAGGCGCTGGATACCCTGAACATTGCGAGAAATCGGATCAGAACCCTTTTAGGGCGATATGCTATTGAGTAGTTTGTTGAAAAATCCGTTGCTAGCGATGCATCTGCATTACCTCGTTGATGACTCCTCGATAGGTTCCACGAAAATTCAGGCCATTAGTCTGCATCTGGTCGAGCGAATAGACAAAATACCTTGTTGGTTCAGCTAGCACCCATCAACATACTGGCTCTGGAGTGATTTTCCCGGCGCAGAATTTTGACTACGTAGGCTACTGTAATATTTTTGCCAGTTTGCCAGCTGCGGTGTATTCAAACCGGACATCTCGGTTAGCATTTCTGGCTTGTGTGAGTTGTCCGTTGCTGTTGTAGGTAAACTCACTGATATCACCGTCTGGACAACATTTTTCCAGTAAGCGTCCCAGTGCGTCGCGTTTGAATTCTGTGGTATGGCTTGTGTGGGCTTCTTCGGTTTCGTGCAGGCCTTCGATGTGGGCAATTAAATGACCTTGAGCGTTGTAGCGATACTGTTGTTCGCGTCCTTCAAAACCAATTTCCTGGGTGACACTTTCTTTTTTGTCGTATGTTAGCGGATTTGGCAATCTGAACTAACTCTAAATTTATAACTGTACTTTTATATTAATCTTGATTTTTCTAGAGAGAGTAATCTTCAGGCTTGTAGAATATAAAACCAGAGAAGCTTTTGAGCGCCATTTTAACAGAATCACTAACAATTATAATCGGAAGGAATTCTGATATTCGGAAAATGTCAGGATACCCTTCATTGCCAGGATCTTTTAGTACCATTTTGTCGATAAACTCTATATCGCCATCGTCTTCATCAATTACCAATTTTGATTTTTCATGATCGATACAGTCAATTAGACCAATAACATTAGCAATGTAATACTCATTATCTACATTGCCATTGTTTCTGTTTATTAATTTGGTTTTATAATAATCGACATTAGATGTTTCAATGTTATCCAGTGCTACCCTTATCTTCTTGTGGACAAGAAGCCCACGGCAACCGTGAGCGATAAGGTTATCGCTTTTTCTTTCACTTGCTTCTATAGTGTAAGGTATTTCAATGACAGGTAAAGGTATATGGATTATTTCACCTGAATTAAAATTCCAATCATTTTTTTCAATCATTGGAGGGATCCCGTCTATGCTAAGCTCGTTTTCGTCGCTGCGTTCATTTGCTATAACCCAATACATGTCATTCTCCTCTGCTTAAATCATTAAATCGGTTTTTGCTTTCTTCTCGCTCACTGCCCGATACGGGGCACTACCATGCTGCCATAACCGTTTCCGGCAAAACCTTGGGCTACCCGAATCCAGAGGCTGCTTTTATCATCCATCTTGCCTTGACGGTCCCAGTGAAATTGCACTTTGATGCGGCCGTAGCTGTCGGTGTAGATCTCTTCGCCACCAGGGCCACACACCAATGCGGTTTGGTGGTCATAGGCTTTCGGTTTTGGATGACCTGAACACGAAACGCAGTTTCGTTTGGCATGGTGTAAAAGGTGGATTGGTATTCTATACCGCGGTTGCTGCTGCCTTCCTCCAGTGACTGTGGTTGTAACCCTTCATGTATCACTTTGGTTAATAGGTAAGGGCGATTAAAGGCAGAGGTGAAGTGTTGTTTTATTGTCAGTAACTTACCAGGTAGTAATCGCATGCAACGGGTTTGACCTTCTCCCGTGATCAGGTCAACACAATCTGCTTCTAAATGTATCTTGGTGTATTTTTTTGCCTGATCTGGAGTTTCAAAATGACCGGGGTATCGGTAGTTCTCAAGATCACCATCGGGGTTTAGTTGATGGCCTAGTCCCACTTGTGTGCTGTTAGGGTTGAAGTCGCCGAGGGTTACGTTTTGGGGTGAGTAACCTTCCCAAAGGGAGGGACGTGTACCACATTCTGGGCAGATACCATCGGTGGTACTTTACCGATACGATTGGAACAGTTGAGCATTTTACCCGCGGTTGCCCGGACGCTTACCAATAAAGCAGGTATTAACCGGTTCAACGATGAGAATAATCGGCGAGTGAAAATCCGCCAAGGTAAATACCTGAACAACATAATCGAACAAGGTCACCGGCGTGTCAAACGCATCACTCGTTCGAAGTTAGGCTTTAAAAGCTTTCACGCAGCACAAAGTACGTTGGCTGGAATTGAGCTTATGGCGATGACCAGCAAAGATCAGATGAAGAAAAGCATGGTCGGCTCTTTGTCGCCAGCAAAGCAATCCTACGCTTTAGCAGCGCAAGTCGAAAACCGATTTGATGTTTTTCATGCTAATCGCTCTAATTGTGACATAATCCTTTTTCATTGTTGTGAGTTGTTTAAAAATCTCGTGTTACTAACCAGTCAAGAATGTATTCGGTTTTGAAATTTAGCTGGTAAGCTTTGTGATCGTAGGCGAGTACGGCAACGGCCATCAGGGGGAGTGATAGCCAGCCTTGTTTGTTGTCTTCATTGGTAACGGTCCAGAAATCCTTATGTTGTTCAACCGCTTCAAGCATAGCTTCGTTGAATTCGTCTTCTGCATTGGGAGTAAATATGCAGCGGATAATGGGCAGTAATGGCACCAATATTTTAGATGCATAGGAGAAGCGATCATCGTCAATTTCGTCAGGCTCTGACGTTTTCCAGGCTTTTTCCAGCAGTGCTATCAAGTCTGAATCAGCGGAAAACAGACCTTGCAGTAAATTCACTAATGCCAGGTCGAAGCTGTCGGGCTTTATGTTAGCGTTAAAGAACACCGTTTCATCTACTTCGTTGAGCACGTCAATGGCGGCTTCGTCACGTAATATAACAGCACTATAAAATGCTGTTTCCCATTTTCCAGTATCCACAAAATTAGCTTTCGGCGCACCGGTTAATACAAAGGTATCGCCATCAAGGGTGACTGAAAACTCCTCATCCATGCGCATCACAAATTCAAAGTTTGCGGCACCGAATTCTTTGAGAAGGGTTATGTAGCGTAGGATGATTTTGTTGTCCTGCTGGGCTACCACTGCGTCTGCGAAGGCTCCAAGGGCGTCATTAATCGAACCACCAAGAACTAAGCCACTATTTTTTGTTTTAATGGTGTTTATTTTAACCGGAACGCGTTCTTCAAATTCCTCAATATCTTCAAGTTCAAGTTCAATGTAATCGGTTTGGTAATGTCGCTTTATCATCGTCTAGACCTTATTCTTTATTGCTGAATGTTTGTAGTTTTGCATCTGACTTTAACGAACCGTCTTTATTTAATCGCTGCGTTACCTGCTTTGAACTGATTTTGTCATTATCGTTTGCAGACTTAATTTTCTTTTGAGTGTCTTTTAACTTATCAGTCTGACGTTTTTCTTTATCCAGTTTATTCTGTTTCTTGTCGACTGATTTCTTATAGTCCGCATCCGTTTTGTATTTGTCACTGGACTTGTTCTTGTCAATGGCTTTCTGATCGTTACGGGATTTTCTCTGGGCAGCTTTTGTTTGCGTATTCATATTGTCAGTGACACTTTCTCGATAAGCTGGCGTGCCTTGTTCAACGTGTTGGCCGCTATCAGCCTTTCTGGTGGCACGTCCGGCGCCACCGCCTTTAGCCTCCACGGTAACCACTTCACCCGTTTTAGGATTGTGATATACCTGATCAAATTGTCCAGACTTACCACGACCTGGCAACGATGATGGTATTTCCTTAAAGTCAGGATGTGTCTTTTTCATCGTCGCACGAGCTGATGTTTCTCCGATTTCTTCACTTAATCGGTTCATCTTATTGTTTGCCGATTTCTCTGCTTCTTTATTGTTATCCTTGCTAGCCGCTTGTTTTTCTTTGATCGCATCTTCTTTGGCTTTGTTGGCCGCTTTGCGTCGGTGTTCCAGTTTTAGTAGCTTTTTGCGATCTTCAGGGGCAAGGTCTTTTAACGGTATGGTTTTCTCATTCGTGACTTTGGCGCTAACGTCCGGTTTCGGGCGTTTCTTCTTGTCTGGATCGTGCAGGCGACCTGTTTTGGGGTTGAGTTTTTTGCCATCGTTTTTCCTTTGGATTAACTGATCGTCGGTTAATCCGGTATTTTTAACACCGGCTTTGTAGTTATCTACAAATGCCTTTTCTTCTGGCGTCGCTGTTTTTTTACTGCTTGCAGGCATAGCATCTTTTTGAGGCTTTGCCGCTTTATTCTCAGTGTTTTTGTTTCCACCCTTCTTTCCGGCTGGAACAGGGGTTTTGTTATTAGGAATACTACCACTTTGATGTTTATTACGCTTCTTCTTCAGCACTTTCACGAGTTTAGAAAGAATCGTAGAAACGGCTTCTAGGGCTTTACCGGCTTTTCGGGCGGTGGTAGCAACGGCAGTGGCGGCTCCAGCAACAGCGCCTCCAGGGCCAGTGACTGCCCCAACAAGGACGGTAGCACCAACAACCGCTCCAGCATCAATGCCTGTTTGCGTGGCTTGTGCAAGGCCAATTTCAACAAGCTCATCGGTTGGAGTGACCTCTAGAAATCGCTGAGGTAGGCTGGCGAGTAGTTCACGGGTTTGTGCATCGGATAGCAGTAAAATCAATACTTCCATCGATTCACTGGCTGCATCATAGCCTGCATCGCCACGTTGTTTCCATGCTTGAAATTGCCGTTGCAGGTCATCGATATCGCCAGTTGTTAAAGCATCCACCATGACGCTGATGTCAATATCCATAACGTCTATTAATGCGCCGAGCTCACCAAGGTCAGGTATGTATTCGGTAACACCTTTACCAACACCTTCTGCTGCTGATTTTGTATTTTCCCAGGCTGCTTCATAAAAGGGTAGGGCGTCATAGGCATCAGATCGTTCTCGCAAGGCATCGATTTCTGCTTCAACGGCTTTTCTGAAGTCTTCTCTTAA
>CAJXZM010000210.1 GCA_913063125.1 uncultured Gammaproteobacteria bacterium
TTTGCTCTTCATAAACACCTCTAATAAAGTTAGATTTTAACTCATTTTGGTGTCTAGCAAACCCTGGGAAGTCCAGATGGTGTCATGTCCGTCCACGTTTTGAAACGCCGCTGAAAGGCTCTAATTTCGGTAAACCCTAGTTTTTCGGCGATCTGTGCGACCGTTAATTCCTTGTCGGTTAGGTACTCTATGGCCAGCTGTACGCGTAAGCCATCTAGCAATTCCTGCCAGCTGATGCCAGCGTCCTTAAGTCTGCGGTCGAGTGTTCTAGTGGATATCCCTAAACGTTTGGCCACGACATCCCGCCTGGGGGCGCCGGATAACATTAGCTCCCTGGCATGCCATTTAATGCTTTCCACTGAAGAGGTTCTTTTATCTAGCTCTTCAAGTTGTTGTTGCGCTAATTGCCTGGCGAGCCGCAAATTTTCATCCCCGTGACCGTAAATTGGGAGCTCATGGATGTCTCTGCTAACCTTCATTCGAGTATGCCCTGCGCCCCAGGAAATAGGGCAGCGTACGATGGATTCCATTCTACGCCGGGCAGTGTCTGAGTAGGGCAAGTGCTCTAGCGAAACGTGATTGGGTGACAGGTCTGGTCGAGTGCTTATCAGCCGGAGTAGGCCGCAATACAGGGTTACCACAAACTCTGCCATATTTCGCCGTATGACAAGGTTTTTATGGGTCATGGCTACCGATAGCTCCACCGTTGACCCTGCCACCAGGTAGGCGATGCCGCCACAATTTCCACTTGCCAGACCCTGATATCGCGCCATGTTTTTAAGTGCTTCGCCAAGGGTAGGGGAGCTGAAAGCCAATGACATGAGTACGCCATACAGTGGAGGCATCAGCTGCTGCCCAATATCAACACCAAAACTGTCGTTTTTGCTCGCCAGAATTAGCCTAAGAAGTGTCATCTCATACTGAGCTTCCGGGACACGTGCTGTGGGGAGTAAGTGTTCATCACTTAAACCGGCTTGCTTAACCGTTTCTTTACCGGCTATTCCCAAGGCCTCTGCGCCATAAACGAATTGAGATAGCGCGATGCCAGTGACATAAAAATCGTTATCTTTCATGGATTAAGTGGCTTTCCTCGACGTTCATAGGAGTTTGGCATTATCGATCAAACAACTCAACCGGCCACCTTGTGTTGAGCATGGCAACATTTGCCGCGTACCTGTCGACCTTAACCGCTGAATACAGGTCGTTTAGTTGGCAGTATATGGGGTAATGTTGTGAATAATGTGATTTTGATGGTTAAGGGTTCGATTATGAGTTTAAGCATTGGTTTGAGTCTTGGTTTTATATCGTTATGGTGCGTCGCGTTGTTTTCTAATGTCGATGCACTGGTGGATCTATTACTTGTTAATGCCGTAATACAGGTTGCGTTTTTTATTGTGGTTGCCTGTATCCCGTTCTTACGAACAGGGCGAATGTCGTATGTAGATATCGCTTGGCCTTTTGGCGTTGCGCTCATCGGGGTTTTGATAATTTTCATGGGTGATGGCGACGTTATTCGAAAGATGCTTGTTGGCGGGGTGTATTTGTTTATTGGTTTACGCATGGGCATTGGCGCGTTAACAATGGCGAAAACTACGGGTGTTATTTTCAAGAGTGAATTTCCCCGGTATCAATATCGTCGCATGATATTGGAAAAGACCGGAACAAAAAATATTGAATTTCATATTCTAGTAGAAATCATGGTTCAAGCCTTTGCCAATATTTCAGTGCTTGCTTTACCCGGCTTTTTAATTGCCACTAATGACAGCCATTCAATTTCTTCTTTGGAGGTTTTGGGTATTTGCATATGGGGTACGGCTTATATTTTTGAATCAATCGCCGATGGGCAGAAATTGCTATTCATTTCCAAAAACAAAGGGGGTGTCTGTAATATTGGTTTGTGGCGTTATAGCCGTCACCCAAACTACTTTGCTGAATGGATGGTGTGGACGGGTTTAGTGGTAGCTGCCATACCATCGTGGTTGGCGTTAAGTACGGTTGAAGCGACGCCTGTATGGATGGCATTAGGTGCGGGTGCGATTAATGCGTCAATCATGATGTATATCACGTTGGTGTATCTAACGGGTGCAACACCAGCAGAATACTATTCAGTTAGAAAACGAGCGGAGTACAAAGCTTACCAAGAAAGAACAAGTATGTTTTTTCCGTGGTTTCCAAAGAGATTTTAAAAAAACGCTAGCTAATCACGCGGTTGGGTGAGAGTCTATTTGTGTTACTGGCAGGGGCTTCCTTCTGTTGCTTTCTAACATGCTTTAGACCCTCGCCTTCCATTGTGAATGCCTGTCCGAATCCTTTGACGTAATTTCCCCTTTTCACCGTGAGCTCGAATAGTTGGAAATCGGGTAGGGATCGAAGTAAGTCAACTGTTGCACCATGTACTTCACTAAAGGCGTCCAAAATTTTATTTCTTTGGTCGCTTTCCATCGACACAACGTTAGCGACGCACTCAAGTGTAAGTCGTTGGCGGGAAAATACATTCTTTGCTTCCGCCTCGTTTTGAATAAAGAACAGTGACAAAGCAGGGTGTTGAAGAATATTCGCTGTATGGGATGCTAGTCCACTGATGAAAATATAATAACAGCCTGATCTTCTTATATAAGGAGCATAACTGGCCTCTGGGTTTCCTTGTGCATTAAGCGTAGCCAATTGAACCGATCTAAATTGCCTGATGAGGGTTTCGGTTTCTTCCAGGATTACTTCCGATTCAGATGCATCCATTCCAGCGGATATTGAGGGATACTCTCCATTTACCAACTTCTTAGAAAATTGTTTCTCTGTTATAGCCTCTCCATTGAAACAATGGCACAGAGGGCATTGATCGATCATATCGCCAAGCAAAGGGGATATTTTTTTACAATCAAAGCAGTTGTAATAACTCATAAGAAATTTCACTTTCTCGTGGCAGGATAGTAATAGTATAGATCTATTTGACCCCTGTTGCAGAGTGGCAAATAGGGGCCGCTGGCGTAGAAAACATAAGTGTTTTAACGCGTAAAATATCTTGCCTTGCCGGTTGGTGGGTGTTAGGGTGGTCGTCGGCTTGAGAGAAAGCCTTATTTTTTGTGTATGCCCCGTCGTTTTAGTTATAATTCCTCGTGATATTCTCAGTTAAATTACCGTTTTCTTCCTGCTTTTTGCCTATTTAAAGGCTCAATATCCTGGTTGCATCATTGCAACCCATTTTTAATTTAGATTCAGAAAACTGAATCATTCCCGCCTTATGCTTTAAACGGCATGATCTTACTAACATAGAGGTTATTTATATCCTTAGTTTGAAGATACCTAGTACAAAGATACTTGGTAGAAAGATAGAAAGTACAAAGCGATTGGCGGTGTTACGAGAATTTTATGATTTTAAACGCATCCGTCGATCAATCGAATATTAATACATACGCAAACCCAATCCCAAGTCGTGAGTTCATTATGAACCTCTTCGGCAACGTAAAAAAACAGTTAAACCGTGAACAGATTGCACACAAGCTAAACCTTAAAAAACCCGACCAAAAAGAAGCCTTGAGAAGAAGGTTACGTGCAATGGAACGTGATGGTCAGCTTATGTTTAATAAATACAAAAGCTACCAACTAATAGATCAGCACTCGCTTATTACCGGCGTGATTAGCATTCATCCAGATGGTTTTGGCTTTGTGTCAAATCATGACTTCGGAAAAGATTTGTTTCTTCCTAAAAACCAAATTAATCACGTGTTCGATGGTGATGTTGTTCAGGTATTTGTTGAGGCTTCTTCAAGTAGTAATCGCACCTTCAACAAATTAATCAACATTGTTGAGCGTAAGACGACTCACGTTGTTGGCCAGCTTAAACGCAGTGGTGACGCATTTTATTTGCTTCCTGACAGTCGTAAGATTTTACACGAAGTGGATGTAGACAGTCGTTTTTTGTTGAATGCAAAGTCAGGACAGTACGTGAATACTACGATTATTGAGTACCCCAGTCATCGTAAAAACACCTTGGTAAAGGTCACTGATGTGCTTGGCAACCCCCAGGATACTGATATGGAAATAAAAAAAGCGCTCTGCCGCCATAACATATCCGGACAGTGGAGTGATGCTTTGCTTGACCAGGCAAAGGTGCAGGGAACCCATGTATCGGAGAATGATAAAGTGTCACGTGTTGATTATCGTGACTTGCCGTTCGTTACCATTGATGGTGCAGATGCCAAAGATTTTGATGACGCGGTTTATTGTGAAAAAAACGCATCGGGTGACTGGCGTTTAATGGTTGCCATTGCTGACGTATCCCATTATGTGCGGCCCGAGGATTTATTGGATGTTGAAGCGCAACAGCGTGGTACGTCCATATACTTTCCCGGCCATGTGGTGCCTATGCTTCCGGAAGCATTGTCAAACGGACTTTGCTCTTTGAATCCCTATGTGGATCGCTTGGTGATGGTTTGCGATATGACCATTAACAGCAATGGTGTTATTACTCAATCCACTTTCACAGAAGGCCTCATTAATTCGCATGCTAGGCTGACTTACGATCAGGCTTATGCGCTGGTGGCCAAGAGACGCTCCAAACAGGCGAAAAAAGTGATCGAAGAGACGCCGCACATTGTGCCGCATATAGAAAATTTACATGCACTTTTTCAGGTGTTGATGCCTGCTCGTAGGCAGCGAGGAGCTATCGAATTTGAAACGCGGGAATTTACATTTAATCTCACTAAAAAACGTAAGATTTCAAGCTTCTCATCGGTAAAGCGCAACGATGCACACAGGATGATTGAAGAGTTTATGTTGTGCGCTAATGTCTCAACGGCTAAGTTTTTAGAGCATCACAAAATACCGAGTTTGTTTCGTACACATGATGGACCGCAAGAGAAAAAATTAACTGTCTTGCGTACATTTTTGTTAGAAAAGGGATTAAGTCTTGGCGGTGGTGATAAACCCAGTCCACATCACTACAACAAACTTTTAGATAACATTAGTCATCGTAGCGATGCAAGTGTCATTCGCACAATGTTATTACGCTCTCAAAGTCAGGCGGAGTATACGTCTAGCAATCAGGGACACTTTGGTTTGGCTTATGATGCCTATGCACATTTCACGTCCCCGATCAGGCGTTACCCCGACTTATTAACGCATCGCGCGATTCGAGCGAAAATTCGTAGTGGTAAACATCAAAACGGAATACAACGATTACTGAGTTGGCTGAGCTTAGGTAGAGCTGCTGACAGAGGCGTTGATAAGATTGTGGGAAAGGCGTTACCAAAAAAAGCCTATCCTTATGATAAAAATGCAATGGATATATTAGCAGTACATTGCTCGCAGCAGTCGCGCCAAGCGGATGAGGTAAGCCGTGAGGTAGAAAGCGGGTTAAAGTGTCAGTATATGGAACGGTTTAAGGGGGATAATTTTGTTGGAACCATTTCTGCTGTGACCGGCTTTGGCTTTTTTGTTGAACTGGATCAGGGTGCTGTAGAAGGTTTAGTGCATATCTCCAGCTTAGCTGGCGATAATTTCAAATTTGATGCTGGCAAACAGCAGTTGAGTGACGGTAAACAATGCTTTGTACTCGGTGATAAAGTGAATGTTGTTTTGACCCGGGTTGATGTGCAGCAGCGAAAAATGGATTTTACTGTTTTGGACTCAAAGAAATTTGACGCGGCATAGTCTAGGTGTAGTCCATGTATAGCCCAGGCAAGATTGATCTGGGCTATCAATTATTTTTTCTTGAGCTCTACATACGCATCTGGATTGTCAACAGCCGTATTCTGTCGATCTAGGGTACCAACATCGAGTACCGGTGATGCATCAATGTGTTGGGCATCCATCATGTGTGCGACTCGCTGCAACGACGCAATAATCATGGTTTGTTCCCAGTCCTGTAAGTCTGAAAATTGGCGGGTGAATTGTTCCTGTAACGGAGTGGGGGCGTTTTTGAGCTTCTCGAAGGCTTCATCGGTGAGAAACGCATGCACTTTACGCTTATCCTGTGCTGAGCGCTCTCGATAGACCAAGTTTCGTTTCTCCATTCTGTCGAGAATGGTGGTTACTGTGGCTTGGCTCAAACTTATTTCATTCGCTAGTTCACCGATAGTTACCTGACCTTTATCCCTAATGGCTTGCAGCAGCAGAATCTGCGGAGCGGTCAGGCCAGCTGTTTTTGACAAGTGTTTTGAGTGGAGGTCAGTGGCCCTAATGACACGGCGTAGAGATACCAGTACTTCTCGGGTACGATCCAAAATGAAGCCCTTTTCGAGTGAGGATTTTTATCGATTATAGGAGGAATACTTCTCTAAGCCGATACTTTTATTGGAGACTTTGCGGTTTTTATCAACATTAATGAGCTCGTCAGCACAAAAACCCCTACGGCTACCCACCTTGCGACGTCGGGGGCTTGATATGTTTAGAACACTATATTTAGATCACTAAACAATACCTTTCAAATATCACTCAAATAACGTACAATACTGCCTGAATATCTGGCCTTGCGTTAAATTGGTTCATCCTTTTGATCCATTTTTTGATAGATTTATTGTTTGAGATCTAAATATTAGGTATATATGAAAAAATTCCAAATAGAATTAGAACTCAGAGCTCCTAGAGCTGAAGATGGGTATGCGGTTTCTGAGTTGATTGCTCAATGCCCTCCACTTGATACTAATTCGGAGTATTGTAACTTATTACAATGCACCCACTTTTCTGGTACCTCGGTTGCCGCTTTTAAGCGAGGGGAGTTAGTTGGATTCATTTCCGGTTACCTTACTCCAGAAAACCCTAAAAACTTATTTATTTGGCAGGTAGCGGTAGGAGAGCAAGCCAGAGGGGTGGGGCTTGCAACGCGTATGCTGAAGCACATACTTGCTCGCCCTTATTGCAGTGATGTCTCTTACATGGAAACATCTATTACGAAAGAAAACGAGGGCTCCTGGGCGCTATTCGAAGGGGTGGCTAGAAAACTCGACACCGATCTTAATACCTCAATCATGTTCGATAAAGAGCGTCATTTTCAGGGTTTGCACGACACGGAATCCTTAGTGCGTATCGGGCCATTATCTGACGTCAAGAGTACTAGGCCTATTGAAGTCAAAAGTGCTCGACCCATAGCGGTTGCTTAGGCTGGGTTAACGTGTTTTTTTGATATGATTTTTTCAAAGGATTGAAGCTAAAGCACAGCATTGGCCTGTGCTTTTTTATGCGTGCTTCTTTAATGTCTAAGCTATCAATATTCGGCCTGTTAGCAACAATACTGGGTCCTTTAAATAAGCCTGAGTCATCTGCTCCAATGTTGGCGTTATAGCCATATTTGTGCCCCCGCTTATTGATTGCATGCGAACTAAAATAAGAATAGGAGCTGTCGAATGAAAGCTCAGGGCGAGTGTGTCGTTAGCAGTTTAATCAGGTAAAATTAATGATTTGTGGTTTGGGTCTAATAAGTTTGTTAATTATTGTGAGAAAATCTGCTTTATGTCGGCATAAGGGAAGGGGTAAATATTTTTGTTTCCTCATTCCCACGTAGTATAGGTTTACTGCTTTGCCAGCGTGATTATTATTCTACTTTATGACAATAAAAGGGTTACATGGATGAAAATAAACTCATACTTAGGCTGTGGTGCGATAGCAGTTGCCACTTTAGCCATATCCGCTTGTAATGGTCAAGATGTAAACAATAGCATAGCGGTTGGTGATTTTGAATTTGATAATATTCCTGTTGTGCGAAATGAAAGCGGTGTTGATCGATATCTTTGGGAGGCGGTTCAGCACAGTTCAGGCGGTGATTTTAGACCTGGGTATTTGTCGTTAAATACAGAAGATCCTCTGTACGGAGCGCAAGATTTAAAATTCACCTCGACATCGGCTGGCCCCGATGAAACTGGTATGTTTGTTCGGTATTACAACAACTGGACTGATACTTCGACAAACAACTGGAGGTATGTCAGAGAAACTGTCGGGTACACGGATTTAAACACCTATAATCGTATGCGGGTTTGGGTTAAGTTGCCGTCCTCAACAATAAAAAGTAGTCGTGTTGGGAATACCAATTTTCATATTGGAACCTACTTGCGTAATGGTGATACGAGCACTCATAAAAGTGAGTCTGACAATTGGCATTTTTATCATTACTACAACTTAGAATATACGAACAACTGGCAACAAATTATAGTTGACCCACACCCCAATCATCAGCGAGGAGCCTCTGGTTCAACGGAGCATGGTGTTATCATTGAGCCGGATGTCGCCTCTTCTCCAGGCCATAACTATTTTGACCTTATGACCTATTTCTATTTCAACTTAAAACATTATTCTCACTCTGGTGGCGGAGAGTTTAACTTCGATAATGTTGAGTTGTATGAAGAACCTTATGATGAGGATATTGATCATATCTATTCATTAACCGGTGTATTGTCTAAGGTTACGGATGAGATAATAGTTTATTGGAAGCGAGATAAAACAGAAGATACTAAAACATTTGATGTGAAATATTCATTTACCAGCTTTTATGACAATGGTGGTTGGTCGCATGGTGACATTGCCCCAAATGGAAAAGGACTGGAGCCCCCAAATACTGGAGGGTATAACGGTGTTGAATGGCGTTCTGATCAAATTGATATTGCCGGGAAAGATGCCATTTATATTGCTATAAAACATCAAGATGAAACCTCACGCTTTAGACAGATTAGGATTCCTTTGACCGCAGAAGGCTACCCGTCCTTTGTTGAACAAATCAAATAAGCATTGACTGATATCCCCAGGCTCCCTATATGGGAGCCTTATAGCTATGAGCCAATGAGCATTGGGTAATAGAAAACTGCACGGTTCAATGAAAAAGGAACTAATAAATTCACGTACCGAACTATATTCTGACGGGACATCTCAGGTGGGGGGAGCCCCTTGGAGGGCTGGGATTCTCATCGATTAAATTGATAAGATTTCTCTTCAATACGAGCACAAATTCGCCAGCCCTTATTAGTACGAATGTATTTATCCACATACCAAAAGCCTAGAAAAAACACCGATGTTTCCGTCGCTGTTGACGTGGTTTCCATTGGGTTCAAACACATAATACGCCCCGTAGCCGTATCGTCAGTAATTTCGAATTGCTGATTGGATATCATATGTTGATAATTCGAAAATCGTGGCATTACCTTTTTAAGAAAAGGCACGATCTGACTGGGATTACCTTTGATCCCACCCATTGATGTGTAATCTATATGCGCATCGTCGGTGAAAACCTGCGTTAACTCATCGAACAACCCTTGATCCAACAAGTGACAATATCGGTTTGTTAGATCCTGTAACTCAAATCTGTCTGATAGTTCTTGAATCGATAGCATTATATTTTGTCTCTTTAATTAGGTTACATAGTTCACCGCATAGCTCACTAAATCGCGCAGACCTGCTCCACTTGTAGCACCTGTAAAATACGCCCATTCGCCAACAACGCTGCGATGGTTGTGGTCATTTCATAAATCGCCACATCGGAAAATTCCGATTTCAGTGCATCAAAAAAACCATCATCAATTGCCAAATGATCATCGATAAAGCGCTCCGCATACTCAATGGCTAACTTCTCTTCAGAAGAAAATACCGTGCTTTCTTGCCACCGTTCGATTTCTGCATAAAACGTCTCATCAACCCCTGCCTCGATAATTTCTGGAAAACGGTAACGCAAGCAAATCTGACACTGATTCAACAGCGCAACTCGCATACGAATCGCCTCCCGAATACGCACGTTCAAACCGGATTTTTGGTAGACAGCGTCAGAGAGTAGGGACATTGCCCTACCCATCGCAGGCTGAAGTGACATTAAACGGTGACTTTCTGGTGTATCACCTTCTGGAAGTGTTATTCGAGCCATGATTTCTCCTGTAGATATATCTTGTATTTTCATAAACCCTTGGTTACTTTATGTAACTATTGAGCATTTTACCTATGGATGTCAATAAGGCACAGCGTGGTAACTGCGTTACCTAGAGGGAACCATTGATGATAATCCTTGGCTAACAGCGACCAAGGAAAACAGAGAGAAATCGAATAATGTCAAAACATGAGACTAGACCAAGGGAGAAACGCCAGTTTCCCAATAATCCCAGCTGTCCCGTACGAGATGTGCTCACACCTCTCACTAGTAAATGGTCTATGTTGGTGTTGTTCGCGTTAATGGAGGGGCCAGAGCGTTTTTCATCGCTCAAACGTCGTATCGATGGTATTTCGCAACGTATGTTGACGGTCACCGTTCGCCAACTGCAGCGAGAGGGCTACATTTTACGCACGGCATACCCAGAAGTACCTCCACGAGTGGAGTATCAACTTACCTCCTTAGGGGACGAAGTGGTTAAACCCTTGTGCAATTTGATTTTGTGGTCAGAAAAAAGGCATGAAGATATTAGGTCAGCCAGAACGGTATTCGACTCTCAACAAGACTAGGCCAATGTTTGAGGTGGAGCGAAAGAACATGTTATGGAGGCAAAAGTTGAATTTGAGAACCCCAATGCCTTGACCTCACTTAACTTAACTTAACTATTAAAACGGATGTTATGTTTTATATGATGGTGAGTGGTTAAATTTTTGTACCCACCTCATGTTGGGGATCGTATCCAGTAATAAACGGCATAAGCTGGGAATGACAATCAGTGTTAGTACCGTGCTCATTGCTAGACCTGATATGAT
>CAJXZM010000211.1 GCA_913063125.1 uncultured Gammaproteobacteria bacterium
TGTAACTGTTCAAACTCATCACCAACCACAATAAAACCAAATTTTTCTAATGCCATTTTAGTACGTCCTTTTACTGTTCATGTAGGTTTGAACGGACAATATATAGGTTACTGCTAATAAATACAGGATTTTATTAGCACGCAACGACAACCATTCCAAACGTCCTGTTATAGAACAAAGGTTATATTTGGCTGCTTTTTCAGCAATTCATTGTTAATGACAATATCTCGCTTTTGTATTGTCACCAAGCCGACAAATATGGCAACATCGAAAAAAACATAACTCAAGGCCCTTTACATGCATATTACCCAAAGTCTACGGCGCGCGCTTCAAATAAACCCTACCGGAATAGCCACTATTGATGGTGAACAACAACAAACCTGGGCTGCATTTGGAGAGCGAGTCGCAAAACTGGCTGGCGGCTTAAAACAATCATTACAACTAAATGAAGGGGACCGGGTTGCTGTTTTATCACTCAATAGCGCCAAGTATTTAGAAACAAAGTATGCGTTAGCCTGGGCTGGGCTAATTGCAGTGCCTCTTAACATCCGTTTAGCCGCAGAGGAACTGGTCTTCTTACTGAACGATTCAGAAACAAAGGTGTTAATACTGGATGATACGTTTAGTGCGATGCTACCTGCATTTGACGATAAATTAAGCAGCGTAGAAACCATTATTAATTATGATGCCAAAGAATCAACGCCTAACATTATATCTTACGAAGCTCTCATTATTGATGCAGAACCAACGCCTGATGCTGGAGCAGGTAATGATGATACCGCAGGTATTTTCTATACCGGCGGAACCACAGGCTTACCCAAGGGCGTTATGCTGACCCATAATAATATTGTGAGTAATGCCCTAAATTGTATCAGTGGTCTTCAATATGACGGGGACACTCGCTACCTGCACGCCGCACCCATGTTTCATGCTGCGGATGCAACGTCCAATATTGCCGTCACTATGCTTGGAGGTTCACATGTATTTATCGACCGATTTGAACCTGAAGAAACGCTAAAACTCATAGAACGTCACAAGGTAACAAACTGCACACTGGTTCCCACCATGATTAACATGATTGTTAACACACCAAATGCAAGTAACTACGACATTAGTAACCTTAAACGCTTGGCGTACGGTGCATCACCTATGCCTGAAGCCGTTTTAAAAGCAGCCCAAGAGTTAATGCCAACCACCGAATTTGCCCAAGCTTACGGAATGACGGAACTATCGCCCCTTATTACTATTCTTGCCCCGGAGTTTCATGATTTTGACGGCCCGTCCGCTCACCGAGCAAGGTCCGCTGGTCGTGTGGTATCAACAGGGGAAATACGCGTTGTGGACGAAAATGACCAAGACCTCCCCAATGGAGAAATCGGTGAGGTCATCGCCCGAGGCCCGATGGTTATGAAAGGTTACTGGCGCAGGGAAAAAGAAACCGCTGAAGCGAAGAAAAATGGCTGGATGCATACAGGTGATGCTGGTTATCTCGATGATGATGGCTTTTTGTATATCGCTGACCGCGTCAAAGATATGATTGTCTCCGGTGGAGAAAACGTCTATTCCGTAGAAGTAGAGAATGCCTTGTACCAGCACCCCTCTGTTGAAAGTTGTGCAGTCATTGGCATCCCAAGCGACCAATGGGGAGAACAGGTACATGCCATCATCATTTTACATTCAGGTCACAGGCCAAGTCAGAAGGAGCTCCTCGATTTCTGTAAGAAAAAAATCGCCTCTTATAAAATACCGCGATCGATCGCATTTAGTGACCAACCTTTACCTATGAGCGGCGCAGGAAAAGTATTAAAAAAAGACTTACGCGCACCGTTTTGGGAAGGAAAAGATAAGCAGGTGAACTAAGAAAATATATCACAGCGATAGCGCTGTAGCGTAACAACAGTGCTGTAGCGTAACAACAGTGCTGTGACGTAACAATAGCACAGCCGTAATCGATTAACTCAACAGGAACTATTCGGGAATTTATCACATGACGGAGCAATCACCAAAGATTGGATCACCCTCTATCCCAAGAGATAAAACAAACGATTACACAGAAGCACAAGCTGCGAATAGACGTAACTTTATCGTACAACAGCGTAAAAATTCTCTCCACCACGTTTCTAACTATTCAATTGATCCCGCATCCACAGCAGGAAATATCGAAAACTTCTTTGGCATTGCACAAGTCCCTATTGGTTTAGCTGGGCCAATACTGATTGATGGTGAACATGCTCAAGGGGAGTTTTATGTCCCTATGGCAACGACCGAAGGTACATTAGTCGCAAGCTATAGCCGAGGCATGCGCCTGTTACGAGAGTCTGGCGGCGTAAAAGTATCTGTAGTCGATGATGCTATGCAACGAGCCCCCGTATTTATTTTTGAAGATGCGCGACAAGCACGAGACTTTGGTCTTTGGATTGAAGAGAATTTTAATTCAATAAAAACTCAAGCCGAAGAAACGACGCGATCAGGTGCTCTCAGGAATATCGAGCAATATGCAGCAGCTCGCATGCGCTACCTGCGTTTTAATTACACCACCGGCGATGCGGCCGGGCAAAACATGGTAGGCAAAGCAACCTCTGCCGCCTGTGAATGGATCGCAACAGAATACCCAAAAAGCAAACCTGACTGCGGACTACAGAGATACATGTTATCCGGAGCTATGGATACTGACAAAAAACATTCGCAATTAAACACCTTACATACCAGAGGAAAGCGAGTTATAGCAGAAGCCGTTATTCCGAATGATACGATGCAATCCATATTAGGCGTATCTACAGAGATGATTTATAAAATGCGTCAAATCTCTCACGTTGGTAGCTTTATGGCGGGCTCCATAAACACGGGGGTACACTCCCCTAACGCGTTAGCTGCGTTATTTATTGCCTGTGGGCAAGATGCAGCAAACGTCGCCGAATCTTCAGCAGCAATATCTTACGCAGACTTAGACGCAGATGGAAATTACTACGTTTCTATTACCATCCCATCACTTATTGTTGCCACCCATGGTGGTGGCACAGGACTTGGAACACAAAAAGAGTGCCTGGAGTTATTAGGATGTTATGGACAAGGAAAGGTAAATAAGTTTGCTGAAATTGTTACTGCGACTGTACTAGCAGGGGATCTTTCATTAAGCGGGGCTATTCTTGCAGGAGATTGGGTTACCAGTCATGATAAACTGGGGAGAAATCGATAAATTACTAACAATTTACTTGGAGGTACAACGTAACGATTATAAATTTCAATCATTACGTTGTACCTCTCCACTTATAACACGCCATTCTATCTACATCATTTTATCCACGACAAGCTGCAGGTAAAAACTCGCGTCTCACATCAGTTTTATTTTCACCCACAGCTTCCATGCCCACCACTGCCTCATCATAACCACAAAGCCAAGCGATAGGACTAATAGGGCTACCGACAACCACTGCAGGCCTAAATGTTAGCACCTTCCCTTGTAGTGGCTTAGAAGCCTTATTCCCCATGGTAACGTGGATTGCACCACCCTCCACAACAACACCAGTAATACGATTACCAATCAGGAAATTTGAAGCAGGAATTCCAGCATCTTCATTGTCGTCAGGAAAACCTAAATCCTCCACATAATAATTAGTAACATTTTCTCTAATCGTACTTACCATGCTCAGTGCCTCAACAACCTCGGCTCTTTGAATGTAAACTTTATAGGCTGGAAGCGCGACGCTCGCAAGTATTCCAATTATCGCAACAACAACCATTAATTCAATTAGCGTAAATCCTTTACTCGTTTTCATATCGTTTCTCCTAGCATAAATAATGGTGAGTAAGCGCTAAATAAGAAAAAGAAAATCACCGCCACAACGACCACTGCAATTAGCACTGAAATGTACCTCATTTGTTTCTCGCAAAGGTCCACTAGGGTATTCATATCTGTTCTTATAATCTCTTTCATTTCAGTGCCAACATTCATTCCAGAGCACTTTATCGACAAAAGATGTTCATTTATTGCCGAAGTGCTCCCTCCTTTCTCAGAACTCTTGTTTGATATTGGAAAAGTTAATGTATGGATAATATTTTCGTATGCATATCGAATACCTTTAAATGTCAGATACCGATACACAAACCCTTTTTCGCATCCTCGCTTAAACTGAAATAACCCTCTTAAAATATACCCAACACATAAAGCCAACCCCAACATTGAAAAAACCGATACCATGAAGAAATTCCAATAATCTCTAAAAAACATCAAATGATGTGGAATAGACACGTCAAACGTCTCAAAGGTTTCCAAAAATGTCGGGGCTACTTTTAGTTGGTAAATCTCGCTCACAAAGAAAAATACAACCACGACTAAAGCGAGATATACTGTAACCCTCTTAAATTGCATCGGCTCCTCCAATCGTTCCGACAAATCAAGTTCACTGTATATTTTAATTACATCCTTGGCCTCATCATTGCTATAAAGGTGACCTATGTCATTTAGAATTTTACGCGGCAAACTACCAGCACGAATGGCATCACCGTACAAATTACAACCAGGTTCTTTTTCTACCCGTGTAATACACTCCGAAACTGTCTCTCCCTCTTGCAAGGTACTACTCACTTTTCGGCATATATAACCAAACCTTTCCCATGCCATTATTTAAAACCTCCGTTAAAATAGCTAATCCCTCTATCAAGTATCACTGTGTATTTTTCACCCAAAAACACTAAGATTATGCTTTAGAAAAACCACGACATACTCATGACATGCGAACCTCACTCGAACTCTTTCCACAACCCCTCAAACAACCACTTAAATCATCCTCTTTTTATACGTACTACTTTCATTATATCAAAAGCCATACCCGCGACAATTTCCTGCTTTGAGTAATAAGTCATATTCACTCTGGCACCTTTTAAGCTTTGGTAATTACCTTTGCGCTTAAATTTAAACGGCACATCACAACCCTCTATCATTAAGGTATGTAAAATCCATTCGCCCTGCTCTCGCTGAACATGTGACATGACCTTCATTAATTCAGAATGAGTAAGATTTTTGTTTTTTTCTACTAATTTATGAGGGTCTGATTGCATATTCAATATTATAATCTTCTAATTATTAACTTAACCAATAGGCATTTTACATAGGCTATCTCAAAAGGTAAATCATGCAAACACTCTCGGCTGTATTTACCTGTTTTGACTTGTCAGGGGGGGGGCTTATAGATTTTTGTTTTTTCGTCCTATTCTTTTTAACCCTATCAAATATGCCGTCAAAAATGATACCATCATCCCAAATACAGTGAAAACAAGAAGAAAGAGAAAGGTCTCACACGCGAGGTAAAATAATGAATATCACAAAGTGGTTAGTAAAACTCATATATTCCATTGTAGGGCACCTGGATACACAGGCATTAGGCAATGCAATCAACGATGTGCTGCACAAGAACCCCGATTTTATCGCCAAAGTCGTGGGATCTATTGATCCAAAACCTGTCGCTAATTCAGTAAATAAGTTGCTGAATGAGCACCCTGACATGATATTTGAACTCGCTGCAGGCATTAATCCTTCTTTTATCTCACGTTTTGTTAATGATCTATTCACGCGCAGTCCCAATTACCTTTCTGACTTAGTTGAATCCATTGACCCGAAACTTATCGCGCAGGGTGTGAACACCTTACTGCAAGACCAACCTCAATTTGGTTCATCCTTGCTCAACGCAATCAACCCAGAAATCATAGGGGTTACCGTAAATGGATACTTAGCGGACAACCCAGAATTATTGCCCTCTCTGCTAAAAAGTTTGGACAAAAAAACCTTGGTATCTTTAGTTATTCGTTTGCAATCAGAAAACCCTGCATTCTTTGAAGATCTATCACACGCATATAACGGTGAATCACCCGAGTCTCAAAACCTACCTCACTAGTGACCAACCACAATGAAAAACAACAAGTAAGAAGCTCTTTAGGGCTCTGTTAGTTTTCACATTCGGTATCGCTTTACAGTGCTGCATTGTTAACATTAAACAACGTCATGAACGTCGTTTAGCAGGCGACTTGGCCCAGTGTATGTTAAATCGACTGTATTCTAGCAGCTACAGATTCCAAACTTTCATCAAACACGTTTTTCCTATTGCTTTCCCTGCTTGAAACTAAAGGGTCTGTTGAAAATGGAGCAATGTCATCGAATTGAAAAATGACATTATGCAGTGCATCAAATTCAGCCTCGTGGTCACAATTCGCCTCTTGTAGGACTTGCCCTTTTAAGCAGCTAAAAACTGTTAGTGCATGAGCAGGGTCTTCTATTATATCTTTTCCATCCGTACCACGAATGATGGTTAGGTGGATCTCTATCATGTGTTCACGAATGGTATCGGCGATCTCTTGAGAGAGCCCATAAAGCGCGAATAGCTCACCTATTCCATGAAGAATCCCTGGCAACCGCCTTAATATCCCGCGTTTACCCTCGTCGTTCGCATCAACTTGAGTGCTCCACACCGTTTCGCCATAAATTTTAGTTGCACAATCCCATTGCTTACTTTCACTGCCATGACGCAGGATTATTTTTGACAAAATAGCTTTCCACACAATGAACATAAGTTTATGGAATGCGAGCTCATTATTCACCAGCTTTTTTTGAGAACCCAAAAATTCATGAACGACCATGAATTTCGAGTTTGTCGAAGCGCTTTCTTGATGGTACTCCTCGCTTTTCCATTTGCTGGAATACATCGAATTTTCAATATATTCATCTAGATCTTTCGTCAACGCAGTGAAGACGCTTATGTCCCCGTGGAACGTTTCTATTAGCGTATCGACGGAATCTCGTATTGCCACATGCCCCTCCTCATATCGATTAGAAACACGAAGCCCCAGGTAACTTAACGTATTTAAGTATCTACGCACGGGATGATCTGAAGATTGAAAAACTTTACTATCAATGAGCGCCACCTGCATCACAGGCGATTGCACCCTAGTGATTTGCGAAACAACATTATCGCTATATTCATTGTTATCACAAACATCTTCAAACAGGTGATTGACCAAGTTTAGAATATTTTCACTGACACTATCAATAACGGTGAGATAGCCCTCTTCAGAAAGATTACCAAGCGATTCCTTCAGTGCAGACCTTACATCACACACGTCCAGTAGTTCATCACTATTTAGAAGGCGTTTATTGCTTAAAAGTTGCAATAGACGCGTTATATCTTCAATGCTAGCAGTATGAATCTGTGTATCAGGAGTCATCTGATCAAAATCGGTAAATCCGTCAAATTCAGATATTTTATTTCCCAACGATGATGGTACATCCCAATTTTTTAGTAAGCCGGTGACATCCACACTGGTAGCGGCCTTGTTGGTATTATTTGATAATAATACCGATGATTCCTTTACCCTGGCGACAGATTCTTTTAACAGGGGTGTCATCGAATCATAATGCTGACTTAATGCATTAAAGAAGTGAGCACAAATAAAGCGGTAGGCTATACGAACAATTTGTTTGTTATCGATAACTGAATCTAACGCTTCTTGAATAATAAGCGCGAGAAAGCCAGGGCGCATACGTTCTAATACCTGTTCAGAAGTGTCGTCGAATAATCCGGTACAAAACTTCCAACCAGATTCCAGCAACATCTTTTCATAATTTTCTTGTGCGGCGCAAAAGTACTTTTCAAGATTAAGCTGAGAAACCAGCTCTTTTTCAGTGACCAGGCTTAGGGAATTAGCATGAAAGCTAACGGCATTTTCGTCTCCTAGCTGATAGTTACAAGTCTTATCAGAAAAAGACGATAGAAAACGCTGAGTTAAATTCGGGATAACGCGTTTTTTTACATGTCCAAGGCAGTCAATCACCCCCTGGTACGTGGCATGCTCCTGATAGTTTTCAATGCTACTGGCCAACGATTCAATCGACAGACTTTCTACAACATAGCTTTTAAGAAACAAATCAGGAATTTGCTCTGCATATGTAATGACATCCTGAACGATACCTATGTCTGCACTTTGATATACCGGTCCATTGATTTTGGTCATAGCCTTATATCCCACTACTGTATTGATATTTTAAAAGGTTACCGGTGTCACAAATAACTATAGGAGTCACCCCTTGCTTTTTGTACTATCGTTTTAAAAACTGACCCTTTAGCGTTTTTTACCAGCAACATCTCTACAATAGGGTGCATTTAAGGCAAAAGATGCACCTGTAACAATTCGACACACAGATCAGGACTAATGGCCTAATCCAATCGGTAGCGTTTTTTTAAATACCTATAGGTGATATAAGGATTGTGAAGGTATTTCTATAGTGGAACCTTATATGCTTAGCTCGTCATCTAAAAGACAATGGTTACGCGGAAACCAGCCGAGACGTTCCTAACATCGCTTTATTCATTGCCGCCGTTAACCAGTCCGGGTCATGCAAACCTTTTAGCCGCCGATGCGCCTCGATATATGCAGGAAAATACTGCAATCGCCTCGGCATCAACGGATAGGTTTTTCGCAATGTACCAATGCATGTATTGTAAATCATGCGATTAGTGGCAGTATCTTTCGGCATTTCAAATTGCTCTCGTAACCGCTGTGGCATCATCTGTGACGTTACGACTTCAAAGGGGGCCAACACGGGTCTCAACAATGGGTTCATATGAAAAATAAACCACGCAATTTCTTTTGCAGCTTCTCCAACTTGCAGTTGATCTGACACCCACATAGCTTGGTTATAATCAATAAAATCATCCCAATCCTTGGGAAGGCGTGACTCAGGAATACCAAACAAGTAAGCAAACATCTTGGTTTCTGCGTAATACTGTTCTTTTTCTGCTTTTGTTAACGGCCCTACCACCAACTCATACATTCTGACGGCGGTTTCCCACAAGGTCGCGTGCACCCAAATCATCGCATCAATACCATTGGCATTGTATGGGGAGCCTTTCTTAAACGCCCCTGAATCCTCCTCAATTTCACCGATAATAGAGGCATGGGTATTATGAAGGCCAAGAGATGAATTAATGACCTGATCAACATTGCCATACACCATGGTAAATACATTGGTGAAGGTACCTCGAAAACGACTCATAGGATCATCAATCGTTCGAGAGTGCTGTTTTATTGCATTTGCGACCCAAGGGTGAGCCAACTGTAGCAACACAGCTCTACCTGCCCCCAAGAATGAGGTAGTGTACTTACCAATCTGCCAGAACATGCTGTCAGGGCCAAATATGCCTGCGTTATCGTCTATGACCCCCGACTTCATGACTTCTAGCTGGTCTAACAAATCTTCTCGTGTGACCTTATTTTTACTCTCACCCTTACTCGCACTATCAATTTTCATCATTCCGTCCCCACTTATCCACACAAGTATTACTGATAAAACCCAAGAGTTCCAACTGTGAAGTGAATTGACACCCCCCTCAATGGCAATAAGTGTCATTCGTTGTGGCACGATAAATCACTCAACGCTAGATATGAGCAATACAAAAGGAATAATAAGAAATTAACAAATAAAAACAAAGAGTTGGCTCAAACAACCTTATCTACACATTGTGTACGTCAACTAAGCTGAGGAGATAGGAAACGGTTATAAGCTGTGTAGAACAGGTTGCTGAGATCTCCATGTTAGACCGCTACGGGGTCTTTTTTCAAGAGGATACAGCGTGATTCATTAGAACTTTTTATTATCAATTGAAAAAGTGCAAGCCCGCCAGTACCTTACAAAATCAAGTACCCGGTGATGGGTTAAGCAGCGCTCTAAGATCACTTTTCGTTAATTTGGCCATAAAGCCTGACAACGGCATACCTAACTCCTCGGCAAATAACAGTTCCCCCTTCGCCATTAAAGAGGCAACTTTCACTTTGTCGTCACTCGACAGTTTTTTACCATCGCGTTGTGCCATTGCAGCCCCCTGTGCGGCTACTCTCATATTCAGCAGCAAATTTGTCATACGGTCCCGAGAGTCCATGGACAACGGGGCTTTACCCGTGACACGTGCCTGTCGGCTCAGTAGCTCTCCAATCCACCGCTCCAGCAACGGATCTGAGCCTTTACCCACTAAATCCAGCTCTTGTACTTCTCCAAGCGCCTTGGAAAGGTCAAAGGTTTCACTTAGTGCATCAAATAGCTCAACTTTATTCCACTGCTCAAAGTTAACATCCGGAAGATCAAGCAACTTCTTTCCCGATACCCCCCGTTGTTCCTGGTATTGATCAGCCATCTGTAATAATGGGTTAGCACGATCCAGGTACCAATAGAATGCACTCGCAGCAAGAACACCTCCAAGAATGGCCAAAAAAAGTTTCTTAATAATGATCAATGACGTCTCTCCTGACTGCCTTATATGTAATCTTTCTGTGTGCGTTACATTTGTGGGGCTATTGTCCCCTATCTTTGCATCCTTCGCCACACGCGAGTAACATGAGCCTCTATAAAAAGATTAGCGTCTAACCGCTTACAAAAAGGATTCAATATGCCTGGCCAGGAAAAACA
>CAJXZM010000212.1 GCA_913063125.1 uncultured Gammaproteobacteria bacterium
GCCTTATTCATTACTCGTTCAATCTGATGAGAAAGCTCAGTTAAATCAATCCCCCCATAAATATCTTCAAGAAAAAATAACGTAGCATCTTGATAACGTTCATCTTGAAGTAATAAATTATGCGTTTTCTGTAATCGCTTTGATTGCCACTCTTGCAAAATGTAAACCTGTTCTTTAAATTTTGGCTGTGACTCATCATGCTGCCGCAAACCGCGGTAACGTGTCAGTTCTTCTTCCATTTTTTGGGCAACAGGCCCTGCTTTTTTATCTCGCTTTGCCATTACTGCTTTATTCTCTAGCGGTTAATCAATATTCAAACATGGTTATATTGTATCACAACGCTCAGCCAACACCTCAACCACAGCATCTGCCGGTAGTGGGCGCTTACCTAAAATCAAATCAGCGGCTTTTTCCGCTATCATAATGGTAGGAGCGTTAGTATTCCCGCCTATCAACGTTGGCATTACCGAGGCATCCACAACCCGCAGCGATTTCACCCCATAGACACGCAATTCCGCATCTACGACTGCAAGACCATCATCCCCCATTTTGCAGGTACCCACCGGGTGATAGATTGTTTCTGATTTGAGCCTTACGAACGCCGCAATGTCTTCGTCTCTAGTCACGCTGGAACCGGGTAAATATTCGTCCCCTCGATAAGCATCAAACGCTTTGGCAGCAAAAATCTTACGAGATATTTTTACCGCTTTCACCATGACATCAAGATCTTTGGGACAGTTCAAATAATTTGGCTGAATCACTGGCGGTGCTAAAGGATCTGATGAGTTCAATGTAACGTAACCTCGACTCTCTGGGCGTAACTGACAAGCATGCAACATATAACCATGACCGGGGCCTTCTTCACGAGCATGATCCAACATAAATGCCGGAATAAAATGTAATTGAATATCAGGGCGATCCAAAGTCGGACTTGATTTAACAAAAGCCCCTGCCTCTAACCCATTACATGCCCCCAAACCATCCTTAAACATCAAATAACGCATCAGCGTCATTATTGAATTATGGAATTTTGTCTGGCTAAATAAGGTGATGGGTTTTACACAATGATGCTGAACGCAGACATCCAAATGATCTTGTAAATTCTTACCCACACCAGGCAAATGATGCACCACATCAATCCCTTGACGCTTAAGTTCCTGTGCCTCACCAATCCCCGACAACATTAACAATTGAGGCGTCTGGACAGCGCCAGCGCACACAATGACTTCTTGTCGCGCAACCGCATCCAAATTTCTAAATCCTTTGCGATAACGCACCCCTTCCACCTGGTTATTATGAATTAACAAATGCTTTACTTGCGCACCCGTTTCTATAGTGAGATTGGGACGCTGCATAATCGGGCGTAAATAGGCATGAGCTGCACTACAGCGCTGCCCATGATTAATGGTTAACTGAAAAGGGCCTACCCCCTCTTGCTGCTTGCCGTTAAAGTCCGCATTATATGGCACTCCAGCTTCTTGCCCAGCATCAATAAACGCTGAAAAGAGCTCGTGACCTGACTTCGGATCTTCCACCGCCAAGGGGCCGCCGACACCATGAAAGTCATCAGCTCCCCGCTCTTGATTCATTGAGCGCTTAAAATACGGCAGTACATCAGCATAACTCCAACCAGCATTTCCTTGCTTGGCCCAGTCATTGTAATCCTCTGCATGCCCACGAATATACACCATGCCATTAATCGCACTAGAGCCCCCTAAACCTTTACCACGAGGCCAATACAGACTGCGGTTTTGTAAATGAGGTTCTGGAGCGGTATCAAAGCACCAGTTATGTTTACCTCCTTTTAGTAACTCTCCTACGCCTGCAGGCATATTCACAAACAAAGATCGATCACTTGGCCCTGCTTCCAATAACAACACTCTGTTTTTAGGGTTCTCTGACAAACGATTCGCTAATACGCACCCCGCAGACCCTGCACCAACAATAATGTAATCAAACATACCCCCTCCTCACAGCCAGTGACCAACCATTCACGCTATAATATATGGCATGAGATCTCTTGTTATGCAAGGACAAAACAACACTCAAAAAACTATAGTGACTCAAAATTAAGTAACGCCATCCTTGTCCTCATCCAACGCATTAGTCATTATGGAAAAGTTTCGAAACAACCTGCCACTGGCGATTAACCTTCAGCAAGGGAAGAAAGTCCGTATAATTTTAAGCTCATGTATTTATAGGGTCGTTGTTTAGCATTTCTCCTGACTCAACCCCTCAATTCTTGTTACTGCTTGAGCAAGTAATATATCTGACTTATCTATCAATCCAGGCAATGAGGCTAAATCTCCATTTTGCAAACACACGTCTAACTCACACAACACATCATATAACGCCTCAGCAGAGACATTACCAACAATACCCCTTAAAGTATGAACGCATCGTATGGCTTCATGGTACTGCTTTTGATTCACTAACTCCCTGACATTTTTTATTGCATCTGAATAGTTTTCTACAAACAACGTTAACAACTCCCTGTAACGATGCCATTTATTTCCAACACGTTGAACTCCCTGGGTAGTATCAAAACCTTCAAGTTCAAAAGCAATACGTAGATTATCATCTGTATCAGCCGCTCGAATCCTATTCGACACGCCGATGTCTAGCTGCGTTGGTTTAACTACCGTTGCTTTAGCCAACCATTTTTCTATTGTTGTAAATACTTTTTCAGGATCAATTGGTTTTGCAATGTAATCATTCATGCCAACGTCATGGCAGCGCTCAACATCTACCTTCATCGCATTTGCTGTCATTGCAATAATCGGAAGATCTTTAAATCGAACATTTTCTCTGATCTTTTGCGTCGCGGTATAACCATCCATTACTGGCATCTGTATATCCATCAACACCAGGTCATAATGAGCCACCTCTAACATCTCAATAGCAACAGCCCCATTATCTGCAACGGCAACGGTCACACCTTTATCTTCTAATAACTCCCGGGCTATTTGCTGATTAAGGTCATTATCTTCAACTATCAATATGGTAGATTCCAGATTATAATTAGCACCCGTCGAAGTATTAGAAGTAACGCTATAGGTACTTCTAATACTGCCTTTGTCTAGCTGGTTGTAAATCGCCCTCATCAACGTAGATGACAACACCGGTTTTGATAAAAACCCATCCAACATTGAACTATGTTGATCATCAACAATATGAGATTCATCAAATGATGACATCATCAAAATAACCGGGATTTTGGAAATCTGGACACTACGTTTGATATTCTCAGCTGCCTGTATGCCATTCATTCCCGGCATACTAAAATCCATCAACACCAGATCACACTGCCCTCCAGCCTCTAGTATCTCAATAGCTTTTTCTGCAGTACTCGCCGTTGTCACGTAGGGTGTATATTCGGATAACATACGCCCAATCACATCTAAACTAATCTCGTTATCATCAACCACCAGAACGCGTATGTTTTTTATAGCATCAACAATATCCGGAAGACTTTCAGTTTTTGAAGATCGAAGAAAAGCTAAAGAAAAAGAAAATACACTTCCTTTTCCTTGCTCACTAGAAAGGGAAATATCACCCCCCATCAATTCTATCAACTGTTTACATATCGTCAGCCCTAACCCGGTGCCTCCGTGTGTTCTTGATATTGATGAATCTGCCTGAGTAAATGCGGTAAATAGCTTTGCCTGCTGCTCTGTCGTCATACCTATACCGCTATCTTTAATGGCAAAGTTTACTTCAATTTCTTTATCCGTCTCCGATACCACACACACCGCTAATACAACCTCTCCGTTGTCAGTGAACTTTGCAGCATTATTGGCAAGGTTAAGCAGCACCTGCCCTAAACGTAATGGGTCACCCATAGCATGGCTTGGCAACTCATTATCGACATCAAACAGTAATTCAACATTCTTATCACTTATCTTGTTCGCAACAAGTGACCTTAAGTCAGACAACACATCGTCAAAACAAAAATCCACAACTTCAATATCTAATTTTCCGGCCTCTATCTTAGAAAAATCTAAAATATCATTAATAATCCCAAGCAATGATCGAGAAGCTCCCTCTATCTTCTGAAGGTAGTCGAGTTGTTTTACGCTCAAGTCTGTTTTTCCCATCAAGTGAGATAACCCTACCACCGCATTTAGCGGTGTCCGAATTTCATGACTCATATTTGCCAAAAACTCGCCTTTCGCTAGATTGGCAAAATCAGCTTCTTTAGTGCGCTCCGCCACTCGCCTTTCAAGATCTTGATTTAGTTTTTCCAGTGAATCCGTTGCTTCATAAAGGTCACTTAAATCATGGATAATGCCCGTGTAAATACAACCATTCCCCGTAAATACTTCGCTTATCGATAAGAGCGCCGGAAAATTAGTTCCGTCTTTTCGAAGACCTTTAACTTCTCGCCCCTGCCCTATAACGTTTGTGGTACCTATCTCCTTATGAGCCCTTAAATACCGATCATGTTGTCGTGCGATATCTTTCGGCATCAATATAGAAAGATTGCAGCCAATCACTTCGTCAGGTCGATAACCAAATAATTTCTCAGCATGCTTGTTAAACGATAGAATAACGCCCCGTGGGTCGGCGGTGATAATACCTTCAGCTGCGTTATCCAATACAGCGCGCAAATACAATTCCTGCTCCGCCAATTGATCTTGGGTACTCACCAAGTCTGTAATATTCGTATGTATCGCACCGATACCAAAAATCACGCCTCCTTCGTCCAACAATGGAAACTTAGTGGTTAAATACGTTCTCTTTTCATAATCAATTTCTAAAGGTTGCTTAAATTCAATTGGGCATTGGTTTTCAACAACATCGCCATCCTTCTCATTCATGAAATCTGCGATATCGCTAGAAAATGCGATAGTAGTCGACGCATTATCAGGTACATTATGATTCCGTTTTAATGAGAGTATTGCTTTATTGGCTAGCGACAGACCGCCACTAAGTGACTTCACATAAACAAAACTAGGGAGGTTATCAATCAAGGTTCGAATTTGCGTTTCACTTTTCACCAAATCTCGCTGCCCTTTATTAAAAAGAACCATCAAACCCAGGAGCAATAGCGAAACCGCCACGGTAAAAAGGGTAATAACCTTCTTCGTCAACAACAGTACTGAAAAGGCCTCATCCACATCAATTTCAGAGGTTATGCCATACCCTAAGCCATCTACCCACTGCCAACTGCCTATAACCTCGACCCCGCGATAGTCTCTATATCCAATCCAGTCATGCCCTTGATTTTGATTATAAATACCTTTGGCCATTTTAGTTCTAGGCCGTTGATCCATAGGTACACCTGCATCCGGTTTATCTAATAGGTTGACTCCTGGATCAACTATTTTCAGGTTTAATGTGGCTAGCTGACTATTGTCCAATAAACCAAGGTCAACTAACTGGTCCCGAAATCGACTTTGACTCAACAACGTGCCATCTTGACTTAACGTATAAGATTCGCCGCTTTGACCAATTCGCCCTCGCGCCAAGATAGGGTAATAATCTTGTGCTGGATCTAATCGAAATGTCAGTAGCGCAACAATCTCATTTTTTCCACCGATAATTGGCGCACCTACAAACATAGAATTCTGTTCCCGTAGAGGTGTACCTAGCGCATCTTTTAACACCACATCCGATTTAATCGGCATACTCAAGACCGTTTCTCCCTGCCTCAAGCGCTCAAGAAAATCCCCTCTCTCTGCTAACAGATTAACCTCACCAATATTTCCATTTCGACTAGAGGCTAAATTAATGTCTCCAGGACCGATAATGAAATACCCTCGATACCCTTTTCCCTGAATAACAGGTAACAACCACTTCCTTAGCGTTTTTTGTGCATCTCCATGAACAAGATCGAATGACTCTTCACCGGCATATTGATCAGCAAGTTTTTTCGCTATGGATCTTAATTGAGGGGTATTAGCCCACGTTAAAGTCGCGGAGCGCTCTTTGGTATTCCATGTCATTAACGATTGGGCTGTCGTATCGAGTACCGTATCTAAGGATTTCCCAATCTCTTCTCGATAACGCGCCTCAATCTGGTTTTGCAAATAGAATGACGCTACCGATAATACGATAATGGCAGGAATCACAAGCTGGTTAAGCCTTAACAATACAGATTTAGAAGCCACTGGTTTTATCCATAAATGGTAGGTCGAAAGGAAGGACCATTTTCAAGCTCGACACTATTAACCCTAGCAGCATTATGGCAATCCATCCAGATTAACGAAAAACCAAAAACAAAAAAACCTTATAAAACAACCAACTGCAATACGTCCATCTAAAACGCATGGCCTATTATGCTTACGTCCCACTTCCCACATTCACACCACCCGCAAACAGGCGCCACAGCTGCTTAATCAATCCAAGCAATACCAATAGCCACGCGCAAAAAGCAACCCAGATCATTAATTCCGCAATCCATTGCAAAGGAGGAAATTCCGCGGCTAAACCAAGACGAGCACTAGCGACGGAATACATTCCAAGCGGAAACACCAAGCTCCACCAAGACGGTTCGTATTTTAATGGTAAATGGTTAACAACATGCTTCCAAATGCCAAAGAGGACTAGCATTGGTATCCACCACGTCCCCCAGGCCCAAATCATCATAGTAACACCGTCAATAAGAGGACGTTGCAACTCCAGAAATGCGAGATGTGAATCCCCAAGCAACAGCGTAGTACCTGCATTAGCGCTGATGGCCGCAGCCCCCATTACCACCCACAACAAAGGGGAAATGTCGTGAGGGCGAAGATTAAGAAAGAAAATACGATAACAAAACAATGTGACAAAAATACCATAGAACGCCAGGCCCAACCCCCAGAGCATATGTACTTCAACCATCATATAAACTGCATATTCACCCAGATCAGGCGCTATTTTTGCGCCAAGCAAGACCAGGGATTGAGTACCGACGATAGAAATTAGCCAGCCGCCATGCACGATATTGACGTTACGTTCGTGTGTTAAAAATGTCAGTACGCTGAACGATAGATACAGAAGCAAACACCATACGGTGAACGCCATTACCCAACAAGTCAGAGCGAGCTTGATATAACCCCGCTCATGTAATAATAACCCGACAATATCGGTCGCAGCCACTAATGTGAAGAACGAAAATACCATGCGTGGATTGAGCAAGTCTATACGCACCGCGCTGCTGAAACGAATAAGGCGCACCAAGCTCAACGCTAACAGGCACAGCCACGCTGTGATCGCAAAAACACACAAAATATCGGACAATCGTGGTTGGTTTTGGATACTGAAACCGATTGAAATGACACCACTGGCCATCACCAGGGCGAAATTACCTGGATGCATCGCCTGCAACGGCAGTATGCGAGAGTCGTTGTTGTTGTTAAATGTGAGCATGATTCCCTTTTTACCATTTTCTCCAGGCCTCGTTACTGACCCAGAGCAACAGGTACCCTTAAATAAAAGGTACAACCATCCCCTTCATTATTTTTTACGCTCATCGTCCCACCGAGCAAAGTAATCAAACTCTGATTACTTGCCTAACCCAAGTCATTATGAATTCAGCTTTACCCCCTCAACCAAAATAACTGTTTTAGCCTCAGAACGCTCAATCATTTTCACTATGGCAGACTGAATAGCTTCATCTTCCCGAGCGTCAGATTCGCTTTTAAAGCTCTCTTCCATGGCCTGAACACCCTCGTCAGCTACAAACGTCAAAATCACCTCGTTGGCGCTTTCATTATCACATCCCAAATATGCAATTGAAATCTCCGGATACCCCTGAAATCCCATTTTTGCCTTTTTGGCAATTCTCTTCTTAGACTTTTCCAGATTCATAATGGCTCCTCATTTAGCACTAACATTTTCAAAGGTAACGTGGGTACGCTGACGTCCATATATCACAAACACTAACATTTTGAACGCAGCCATTGTACTGCCTTTTGTATCTGCTGTATTGACGGGGTTTGATGTCCAATATTATGATGTCAACCATCGACACCTAACTCACGGCTCAAATACATAATGTTCAATATTTACAACCGATTCGTTCTCAACCAGCCTAAAACAACTCTGCTTGTTGTATCACTGGTCATCGCATTCTTTGCATATCAAAGCCCAAACTTTAAATTAGACGCTTCTGCAGACTCGTTAGTGCTAGAAAACGACTCAGCCTTGGAGTACTACCGGGCTACTCGTGCTAGCTATGGCTCGGACGACAGCCTCATCCTAACCTATACACCATCTAACAACACCTTTAAGAATGGCCTTTTCAGCACAGATGCCCTCAACCATTTGCGGTCGCTCAAAAACGATCTTTCTGCACTAACCCGTGTTAAATCCATCACAAGTTTACTTGATGTTCCTTTAATACAAAGCCCGCCCGTCACTTTAAGCGAGCTACAAAAGGGCATCACAACCTTAGAAAGCCCGCAAGTAGACATCACACTTGCCAAAAAAGAGTTTGTCACCAGCGCACTGTATCGCAATCTTATTATTAGCCCAGACGGGAAAACAACAGCACTACAAATCAAATTCATCAGAGATGAGACATGGCACAAATTATTAGAACAACGTAACGCTTTACGAGATAAAAAACGTAACAACACCCTTTTACCCAGCGAACAGCAAACGCTAGAACAAATATCACAACAGTTCGATGCCCATAACAGCACCTATCAACAGAATCAAAAAAATGACATTGCTACTATTCGCGACATCATAAAAACCTACCAACAAAAAGCCACTATTCACCTTGGTGGCGTGCCAATGATTACTGCAGACTCAACGGACTTTATCCAGCATGACTTAATGACGTTTGGCGTGGGTGTTATTTGTTTTATGATCGCTATATTAACAATCACCTTTCGTAAGTTTCGCTGGGTTAGCTTACCCATACTCACCTGTCTTGCCGCTGGCACTATTATGGTCGGTTTTCTAGGTTTTGTTAACTGGCCCGTTACAGTAGTCTCTTCAAACTTTATCTCATTACTGCTAATCATCACGCTGTCATTATCGATACACCTAATTGTTCGCTATCGAGAGCTTCAAGAACAATTCCCTAATGCGACACAACTCAGCCTGATCAAAGATACCATACGCTCAAAAGCAGCCCCTTGCTTTTATACCGCAATCACCACGATCGTTGCATTTGGATCTTTATTATTCAGTGGCATTCGACCTATCATCGACTTTGGCTGGATGATGACCATTGGTATATCTGTCGCTTTTATATTGGTGTTCACTCTATTTCCCGCCACTTTGTTATTCCTACAGCCCAGCGTTTCAAACAATAAAAATGCGATAACCGATAAAATCACCTTGCGCCTTGCACGCTACATTAAAGAACACTCATCACTAACATTTGCTCTATTTGCTTTCTTAGCAACCTTTAGTGCCATCGGAATTAATAACCTGACAGTAGAAAACCGCTTTATTGATTACTTTAAAAAGAACACTGAAATTTACCAGGGCATGGAGCTTATCGACCGTAAGCTAGGAGGCACCACACCGCTAGACGTTATCATTGATGCACCAAGTAGCTTCTTTGAGGCTAGTGAAAACACAGAACAAGATGACTTTGAAGATGACGAGGATTGGGAAGATGATTTTGGCGCAGAATACAGCGCCGGCATAACGGGAACAAGCTATTGGTTTAACACCCATCGATTTAACGAAATCCTTGCCATACACAAATATTTAGACGACTTATCTGAGACAGGAAAAGTACTATCTATCGCCACTGCACTAGAAACCTTGCGACAGATTGATGAAGACGTTGTATCCGATGACTTCACTTTGGCAATTCTTTATAAAAAACTACCACAAGAGATCAAACAATCCTTGATTGCACCTTACATGTCTGAAGACGGTAATCAACTACGCTTTTCTATTCGTGTATTTGAATCAGACCCGTCATTACAACGTAAAGTACTGTTAGAAAAGATTCAACGTGAACTAACAGAGAAAATGCAACTTGAAGAAGGTCAACTACATTTAACCGGCATGCTGGTGTTATATAACAACATGTTACAAAGCCTTTTTCGCTCACAGATACTTACCCTTGGCGTAGTGTTTTTTGCCATTCTTATTATGTTTATAATGTTATTTAAAAATATAAAAATGGCGTTAATTACTATCATACCCAACCTTATTGCCGCCGCGTTAATATTAGGATTGATGGGTTGGTCGGGTATCCCCCTAGATATGATGACAATTACCATTGCAGCCATTAGTATTGGTATTGGTGTTGATAACTCAATCCATTACGTTCACCGCGTCACCGATGAGTTTAATAAAGACAATGATTACTG
>CAJXZM010000213.1 GCA_913063125.1 uncultured Gammaproteobacteria bacterium
TCTGATTTAAAAACACCTTACGACGTACGAGAAGTTATTGCTCGTACCGTTGATGGCTCAGAATTTGATGAATTTAAAGCCTTATACGGCACAACCCTAATTTGTGGCTTTGCCAGAATTCATGGCTACCCCGTCGGTATTGTTGCCAACAATGGTATATTGTTTGCGGAATCAGCGCAAAAAGGCGCGCACTTTATCGAGCTTTGTGCACAACGCAAAATCCCCCTCATATTCTTACAAAACATTACCGGTTTTATGGTTGGTCAAAAATATGAAGCTGGAGGAATCGCAAAACACGGTGCAAAAATGGTAACAGCCGTTGCAACCGCCAAGGTACCAAAATTCACCGTTATCATCGGTGGTAGCTTTGGTGCTGGTAACTACGGAATGTGTGGACGAGCTTACGATCCCCGCTTTATGTTTATGTGGCCAAATGCCCGTATCTCAGTCATGGGCGGAGAACAGGCAGCCGGCGTATTGGCCCAAATCAAAAAAGACAATATGGCTCGAACGGATGATAGCTGGACTGAAAAAGAAGAAGCTGACTTTAAGCAACCTATAATCGACACATATGACAAACAAGGTCACCCCTATTATGCCAGTGCACGCCTCTGGGATGACGGTGTCATTGATCCCGCCCAAACACGGAATGTGCTTGGATTAGCGATATCAGCATCACTTAATCAACCTATCGAAGAAACACGCTTCGGCCTGTTTAGAATGTAGGGGTTGAATTATGTCAACGATCATAAATTCGCAAAATATCATTAATTCATTCCGTGAATTCCAAGAGGCTATTGAAAAATCAGATTCTGAAGTTATCTGTCATCTAGAAAACAACGGTACTCTTCGCATCTGCATCAACCGTCCAACGCTACACAATGCATTTAACGATCATGTGATTGGTTTGTTAATAGCCGCGTTTGAAGTGGCTGTCAGCGATAACCAGATTCGGGTTGTCATTCTACAATCTAAGGGGAAAAACTTTTCAGCAGGTGCCGACCTCAATTGGATGAAAAGCATGGCACAGCTAAATCTTGAAGAAAACCGACAGGATGCAGCCGAACTTGCACGACTAATGCATGTTATCTACTCATGTCCAAAGCCCGTTATCGCTCGTATTCAAGGCGCCTCATTCGGTGGCGCGTTAGGTCTAATTGCCTGTAGTGATATTGCTATTGCCACCAACAATGCTCGATTTTGTTTAAGTGAAGTAAAAATAGGGTTGATTCCTGCTGTTATCAGCCCTTATGTATCTAAAGCAATTGGCGCCCGTGCAGCACAGCGCTACTTTATCACCGCAGAGCAATTTAACGCCGAAAAGGCCTTACAGTTAGGGCTACTTCATGAAGTGGTTAACGATGAAGCTCTTGATCAGGTCGTCAACACCATTGCAGAAACGTTAGTTGCAAACGGCCCACAAGCCGTTGCGGCCGCTAAAACACTGGCGCACTACGTATCTGACAATGCTATTAATGACAAGACCATCACCTACACCACCGATCTTATCGCAAAAATCCGAGTATCTTCTGAAGGTCAAGAAGGACTCAGTGCTTTTCTAGAAAAAAGAAAAGCCAACTGGAACAAGGGTTAACGGACATGACATCACAAAATAACAACATCATACCCATCAAAAAAGTACTTATTGCAAACCGTGGAGAAATTGCCTGTCGTATTATCCGAACATTAAGCAAACTCGATATCGACAGTGTTGCACTATATTCAGATGCCGATAAAACCGCACAACATGTAAAACTTGCCGATGAGGCCGTTTATATAGGGGCATCACCTGCAGCAGAAAGCTATTTATGTGCCGATAAGATTATCGATGCAGCAAAGCGAACCGGCGCAAATGCAATCCATCCTGGTTACGGCTTTCTTTCAGAGAACAGCGGTTTTGCAAAAACCTGTGAGGATAATAACATTATCTTTATCGGGCCTCCTACATCTGCCATAGATGCTATGGGGTCAAAAGCTGCAGCCAAAGATATTATGGAAAAAGCCGATGTCCCCCTTGTTCCTGGTTATCATGAAAAAGATCAAAGCGATGAGCGTCTGCTAGCCGAAGCTACCAAAATTGGTTACCCCGTATTACTTAAAGCGGCTCTCGGCGGCGGCGGTAAAGGTATGCGTCTAGTAACATCTGCTGACGAATTCCAAGAAAACCTAGACTCCTGTAAACGTGAAGCCATTGCCTCCTTTGGTGATGACTTTATGCTCATAGAGAAATACATTACCGAACCTCGCCATGTAGAAATACAAGTATTTTGTGATCAACTGGGGAACGGCGTCTACTTATTTGAACGTGACTGCTCCATTCAGCGTCGCCATCAAAAAGTAATTGAAGAAGCCCCTGCCCCAGGCTTATCCGATGAACTTCGTAAAAGAATGGGAGACACAGCAGTCAAAGCGGCGAAGTCCATTAACTATGTTGGCGCTGGCACCTTTGAATTCTTAATGGATAAAGACGGTAGTTTCTATTTTATGGAGATGAATACTCGCCTTCAGGTAGAACACCCCGTTACCGAAAAAATTACCGGACAAGATCTCGTCGAATGGCAAATACGTGCTGCAGAAGGTCACCCTCTCCCTTGCACCCAAGAAGACCTCTCATTTAACGGTCACGCTATTGAAGTACGGGTCTACGCAGAAACACCAGAAAATGAATTTTTACCGTCCACAGGGAAAATCCAATACCTTCGAACCCCAGAAGAAAATAAACACGTTCGAATTGATTCTGGCGTAACACAAGGGGATGAGGTTAGCGTCTATTATGACCCTATGATTGCCAAGCTAATCGTATGGGATAAAACCCGCAGCGGTGCTATTCATAGAATGGATAAGGCACTAAAAGAATTCTGTGTAAACGGTGTAAATACAAATATAGAATTTTTAAGCAACATCAATAGCAACGATGATTTTGTTAATGCAAAACTCAGCACACATTTTATTGAACACCATAACGATTCATTACTAGCGCTCAAAAAAGATATTGATAACAAACACTATATTTACGCTGCTTTGTATCAACATATGCTAGAAAGCAACAATAAAAATAACTCGGACCCGTCTTTAGACCAGCAATCCCCATGGGCTTCCGTTAACGGTTGGTCACTCAATACGACCCCAAGTCGTGTTTTCCGGTTTAATCACGATCTAGTGAACAATAGTGAAGGCGACTCACAGACAGCCGAAAAAAATATCGCTGTCACCTTAACATTTGAATCCAACACTATCGTTGCATCCTGTAGAGGTAGTAGTATTCAGTGTGAAGCGTATCTAAAGGATGACGAGCTAACCGTCATTACAGGTCATGCTCAACGCATGTATGTGAGTCAATTCGATGAGAAAATTACGCTATTTATCGATGGCAAAGCCTATCACTTATCAGCCTATTCAGCGGAATTCTCCGCAGAAGGCGATGATGATAACGGGCAATTAACCGCCCCAATGAATGGACGAATTGTTGATGTTTTTGTGTCGGCAGGTGAATCCGTAGAACCAGACCAGCCCTTGGCCATCTTAGAAGCGATGAAAATGGAACATACCATTCGAGCGCCAAGTGGTGGAGTTATTAGCGAAGTATTCTACGCCCCCGGAGACCTGATTGACGATGGCGCGCCATTACTCGCATTTGAAGCACCCAATGAGAAAGGAGAATAACAATGAGTGGATTTAACAAAGTAGTTACCAACTATGATGAGGCATTAGACGGTTTAACCGACGACATGACCCTTATTGTTGGTGGTTTTGGGCTTTGCGGTATTCCAGAAGGGTTAATCGCAAAAATCAAGCAGCTTGGTGTACATGGCTTAACCTGTGTGTCCAATAATGCTGGAGTTGATGGTTTTGGATTAGGCTTATTGCTAGAAGATAAACAAATCAGGAAAATGATTGCCTCTTATGTCGGTGAAAATGCATTATTTGAAAAGCAATTACTCTCCGGTGAGCTTGAAGTAGAACTAACCCCCCAGGGCACCTTGGCTGAAAAGATGCGCGCAGGTGGAGCTGGTATTCCAGCATTTTTTACTCCTGCAGGTTACGGCACCCCTATCGCAGAAGGTAAAGAAGAACGAGAATTTAACGGTAAAATGCATATTCTCGAAGAGTCTATTACTGGAGAGTTTGCTCTTGTAAAAGCGTGGAAGGCCGACACGATGGGCAACCTTGTGTACCGTAAAACAGCGATGAACTTTAATCCTATGGCAGCGACAGCAGGAAAAATCACCGTTGCTGAAGTTGAAGAAATTGTCGAAGCCGGTGAGTTAGACCCAAATCATATTCATACTCCAGGTATCTATGTAAACCGTGTTATTAAAGGCACATTTGAAAAACGTATCGAACAGCTAACGTTAAAAAAATAGAGTCAAAGGACAAATATCATGGCACTAACTCGTGAACAACTTGCTCAACGCGTTGCACAAGAATTGCGTGACGGTTTCTATGTAAACTTAGGCATCGGTATCCCAACTTTGGTCGCTAACTATGTACCTGAAGGTATAGACGTTATGCTTCAATCAGAAAACGGCTTGCTCGGAATGGGAGAATTCCCAACCGAGGAAACCGTTGATCCAGACCTTATTAACGCGGGCAAACAAACCGTCACGACTGTTACCGGTGCATCTTACTTTTCATCTGCCGATAGCTTTGCAATGATTCGTGGTGGCAATGTTGACCTTACGGTACTGGGTGCATTTGAAGTTGACCAAAACGGCAACATCGCATCCTGGATGATCCCTGGAAAGCTTGTTAAGGGTATGGGAGGAGCAATGGACTTGGTAGCAAGCGCACAAAATATCGTTGTTACCATGACTCATGCCAATAAAAAAGGTGAATCCAAACTTCTTAAGGAATGCACCCTTCCACTCACTGGTGCAGGCTGTATTAAAAAAATCGTTTCTGATTTAGCGTATATCGAAATTCACGATGGGAAATTTCACCTTATTGAACGTGCCCCTGGGGTATCTGTAGAGGAGATCGTATCAAAAACTGCCGGTGAACTTGTCGTACCTGATAACGTACCAGAAATGCGTTTTTAATCGTAAAGGAAAATTTCCCACACAAAATAAAGGTCTTATTCAAATCCTTTCTTTTTGTGTGGCCGAAATTATAACCTCTGGTATAATACCTCGGATTTTAATCTGGCCACAGGCCAGCGCGCTGAGTTTACGTCTCAGTTAGCCACGAGGAAAAACCATGCAGAATGTAGTAGTATGTGCCCTATATAAGTTTATCACTCTAGAAAATTTCGAAGAAATCAAAGCCCCTTTACTCAAAGTAATGCTCGATAACGATGTCCGAGGCACGCTGTTACTTGCCAAAGAAGGCATTAACGGCACCGTGGCAGGCTCTCAAGCTAATATCGATGCATTACTTGAATGGCTCGCTAAAGACCCTCGTTTAACAGGTATCGTACATAAAGAGTCTTATGACAATGAAATGCCCTTCTACCGTACAAAAGTAAAGCTAAAGAAAGAGATCGTCACCATGGGTATAGAAGGTATTGACCCGAAACAAGTGGTCGGCACCTACGTAAAACCCAAGGATTGGAATGCACTTATCAGCGATCCAGACGTCGTGCTGGTAGATACTCGAAATAACTATGAAGTAGAAATCGGTACCTTTAAAAACGCCGTTAACCCTAACACCGTCAGCTTTCGAGAATTCCCAAAGTATGTGCAAGAAAACATGGACCCAACAAAGCAGAAAAAAGTTGCCATGTTTTGCACTGGAGGTATCCGTTGCGAAAAGTCTACTGCGTATATGAAGGAGCTGGGCTACGATGAGGTTTACCATTTAGAAGGGGGTATTCTTAAATATCTAGAGGAAGTCCCAAAAGAAGAGACGCTATGGGAAGGTGAGTGTTTTGTATTCGATAACCGTGTCTCCGTAAATCACGACCTAGAAAAAGGGCTTTACGATCAATGTCATGCTTGTCGTATGCCAATAACTGAAGAAGAAAAGCTACACGAGAAATATCAAGAAGGTGTTAGCTGTCACCATTGTTTTGACAATCAAACACCAGAGCAACGAAACCGCTATGCGGAACGTCAACGACAAATTCAAATTGCACATAAAAGAGGCGAAGCCCATATTGGTAGTGATGTTGTTGATGCTGTAGCCAAACACAAAGCAGAAAAACAACTCAAACGTGAGAAAAGCCAACAATCATCGTCCTAAATAGAACAAAAAAAATATATTTTCGGTAACCCATAGTCAAATCCAATAACAGGTGTATATTTATCACAGGCATCTTACGTTGGAAAAGACTATGGACACCAGCAATCACTCCAATATGCAATTATTATTTGATCAACTAGGCCTTTCATCTAGCCCTAAAAGCATTGATCATTTTGTTCAGTCCTATAACATCGAAAAAAACATTTAATTCACACTAGGAGAGAGACATCATGGCATTTGAATTACCTGAACTACCCTATCCCCAGAATGCATTAGAGCCCCATATCTCAGCAGAAACATTGTCGTTTCATTATGGCAAACACCACAACACATACGTGGTTAAGCTCAACGGTCTTGTTGGTGGAACAGAGTTCGAAAATAAAACCTTAGAGGAAGTGATAAAAAGTTCTGAAGGTGGCGTTTTTAACAATGCGGCTCAAATTTGGAATCATACTTTTTACTGGAACAGCTTAAGTCCAAATGGTGGCGGTGAACCAACAGGAAAAATCGCGGATGCAATTACTGCAGCTTTTGGATCTTTTGACGCTTTCAAAGAAAAGTTTAATGATAAAGCCGTTAATAATTTTGGATCAAGTTGGACTTGGTTAGTAAAAAAGGCGGATGGAACACTGGATATTGTCAACACATCCAATGCAGGAACTCCAATTACAGAAGATGGCGTAACCCCATTAATAACAGTAGATTTGTGGGAGCACGCTTACTACATAGACTATCGCAATGTTCGCCCTGACTATTTAAAAGGGTTTTGGTCATTGGTTAATTGGGAATTCGCCAATAAAAACTTAGGCTAACGAAAATCTGGAAAAAGAAAACCCTTAAACAATAAAGCCTGTAAATATAGAGAACAACATCTATTTTTACAGGCTTTATTGTTTAAGGCTAATGTATTGTTAAATAGCGAGCTGTGGAATAAGCCCTGAGCCCCAAATAATAATAGTTGCCGCCATGAAACCAACCAACGTACAAAGCCCTGCCGTTAGAATTGACGATGAGAAAATAAAACCTCTCTCCTCTGGGATATTCATAAAGATAGGCACACCAACATATAACAGATACAAGCTATAACAAACGGCTGCCAAAACCACCAAAACATTCAGCCATATCACCGGAAACAACCCGATAAGCCCAACAAAAAACATAGGGGTCGCGGTAAAACTAATGAAAGTTAAGCAACGCTCAAAACTGGCATCCGCGCCAAACGTTTTTTCCATCCAGAACGTAATATAAGACATAAAACCTACACCAACTAACAGAGCAATATAAAAAGCGATCGATAGCGGTAGTGCTCGCGCTGTTGATAACGTCGTATAATCACTTCCAGTTAAACTCCAACCCACCTGCGTTGCACCAAAATAAAGTGACACTGCTGGAATTGCAGCAAGAAAAACCAAGTGCATTAAGTATACATGGCCCATGCTGTAGTTTTCAGTTTTGATTGCATCCCACTCTCTATGAGGGTGTGAAAATAAGCCATATAAATGTTGTAAATACATGATTTTTACTCCGCTTTTATGTTTTATTATAGACATAGGTGGCTAATTTTCACAAATATCTACTTATGAAGTTTTACTCCATTGCTTTATAGAAGCAAAAGCATACAACAAAATTCCTTAACTACGCGTCAACCTATTTTGGATACCTTTAGCAACCAGCGTATATCCGTCAATATATCTTTGCCATTGGTACCAGGAGAAAACCGCAAAACAAGATTACCTAACGGGTCAATTAGCCAAATACTATAGTCATCTACTGGTAGTTTATTCTCAGTTAGCCACAAGGACATTTTCTCTGTGAGTTGGTCAGATTCCAATACTACATTATTCGGCGGGAAAAGCTCATGGTCACCTTTCTTAAGCCAAATGGACTGAAGGCGGCTAAACTCCTTCCCTAAGGCTTTGTGAACTTGCTGCATAATAATCAACTGCTCTTTACAATCATTACCACACTCGTCTCCCATTAACATAAGTCCCCAACGACCATGTTGAAGCTCCGTTACCCCTTGAGGAATCACCAAGCCAGACGTCATCAACTCACCATGATTCTTCATCCCTTCAGGCAAGCCCCACCCTGTACCCGCCATAAACCACGCCAAAAGCGCGGGAGCAAAACCCACAAAGAAAAGTATTCTAAGCTGCCAATTTTTGCTGATTTTCATCGTCCACCCTACTAATTGAAATTCTCATAAAGAGTAATAGACATGCTATCCCTATCAACGCCCACTGCATAGCGTATCCTAGATGCATATGATATTTATTTTTAAAAACAACCTCCGGCAACGACCACCCAGCAACCGGGGTTAAAGAATAAATTACCGCGGGATAGTACGTTTTTTCCCAATGACCACCTAACAAATTGAGATCTACATGTTGTAAAAGGGATGGCCAAGATGGGTCCAACAATGGGTCCTGCAACATAAACCCTTCTCTGGGCAATTTCGTCATACCCTCTATCGAAATAAAATCTGGAAGTATATGGGTGAGTTCAAGGTCAGCCGTCAGTGGTTGCCAGCCTATATTTACCAGCACACTATCATACGGTAAATTTTCAGCAACAAGCCTAACGTCAACCAATACCTCTCTTCCTGGGCGACGCTCTTTCGATCGGTTATCGAGAAGATAGTGTGCCTCGATACTACCTTCAATTTTTACCTTTTGATATTCATCTGGAGGGTTTGATAATGTTACTGCTGTGTATTGATTCTTTTCCTGCTGTAGAAGATAACGTTCGTTGGCAGCAGCTCCACGCTGCCATTGCCAAACCGACAACAGTAAACACAAAATTACCGCAGAGGAAGTAAATAAAAGAAAATAGACACCAGAAGAAAACTGATATTGGCCAACGCGTAAACTCGGGTTATAGTGCGTCAAACGAATCATCCCTCAATCGAGGCAGCACCAGCATGCCGTACAAATTGCTTATTATTATTGGTCTCATCATTGTCATCGTTAGTTTATTTTATAGCTTTTATCACTTGCTATCATCAGAGAAAACAGGAAACAAAGTCTTGATTCCTCTGGCGTATCGCGTAGCCGCCAGTATCGCCGTGTTGATACTGGCATATTTGGAACTCAGTCAGAAGACGTAAACCAACAAAAAGAGGCACAACCAAACCACATCAACAAAGTGCCAGTACCAGGAAGCCGCTTCAAAAGCGAAATGATTTTCCGCACTAAAATGCCCCTTTAACACCCTGACAAATATCACAATCAAGATAATACTACCGACCGTAACGTGAGCGCCGTGAAAGCCGGTTAATAAGAAGAAGGTGGACGCATAGACCCCGGTTTCAAGCGTCAAGTTTAAATGCTTGTAAGCCTCTATATATTCAAAAACCTGAAATCCTAAAAACGTAAGACCTAACGCCAATGTAATCGCCATAAACACCTTAACTTTTGCTCTATTTCCTACTTTTAGCGCATTGTGTGCAAAGGTTAAGGTAAAGCTTGAAGTCACCAACAAAATTGTATTGAGTAATGGTATATGCCAGGGGTCAATGACCGCATCGGGGCTCTTAAATTGTTCTGGGTCTGGGTTTAATAGCAATGGCCATTGCGCCACAAAGTCTGGCCACAACATATGCGACATTCCCTTGTCACCCTCTCCACCCAGCCAGGGTATAGACAAAACACGCACGTAAAACAACACACCAAAGAAAGCCGCAAAGAACATGACTTCCGAGAATATAAACCAACCCATGCCGCGGCGAAATGAGCCTGAAAGCTGATCGGAATACAGCCCTTCATTACTTTCTTTAATAACACTGCCAAACCAACCAGCAAACATATAGGCCATAACCACTGACCCCAACAGAAAAACCCCAAGGCTCACAGCCATATCTTTTTGTTGTTTCATATCCGACAGGGCCATGGCAAGCCCCCAAAGAGTCAGAAAAATCCCTGAAGCAGCAACAATAGGCCAGTGGCTTTGTTGTGGAACATAATATTCTTGATGTGTACCCATCACTAAATCCTGTTGTGAGCCAATGTTATTAAAACA
>CAJXZM010000214.1 GCA_913063125.1 uncultured Gammaproteobacteria bacterium
GCCAAAAAACCTGACATCCCCACCTGCTCACAACGAATCCTATCGTCCTCCAACACATTCGCCGTCAACGCAACAATCACTGGGCAACACTTCGCCCCCTCATTACAGGTAGCCAATATTCTATCTGCCGCCTCCAATCCGCTCAATTCAGGCATCTGCAAATCCATAAGTATCAAATCATAATGCTGCTTATCCGATTTTGACACAGCCTCAACGCCGTTAACGGCTAAGTCATGTTCATAATGAAGATTTTTTAACATCTTGGAGATAACTTTCTGGTTAACGACATTATCCTCTGCCACCAGTATCCGAACGGACTTTCGCCTTACCTCAGGTACCACCGGCACACTTCTAACATCACCGACATCACTTGCATCTACAAACGGGCCGACCTTACCTATATTAATCGAAAAATCAAAACAACTACCGCTTCCCGCTTTACTGCTAACCGCTACTTGCCCCCCCATAAGGGTAACCAATAGCTTCGTTATTGCCAGCCCTAAGCCTGTCCCCCCAAAATCCCGGGTAATTGTTGAGTCCGCTTGAGAAAAGGAGTCAAATATGTGCGGCAACACTTCCTGTCGAATACCTATCCCACTATCACTAATACTAAAATGGAGCACACTATCATTATGAGAGTCCATAAAAGCATGTAATTTCACATAACCGCTTGGCGTAAACTTTAATGCATTCCCCAGTAAATTAACCAGTATTTGTGACAACCGGTTCTTATCAGCACAGATTAATTCAGGCACGCCAGAGTCAACGCTAAAAGAAAGGGAAACTTCTCCGGACTTATTAACGCCAACAAGTTGTATATTATTTTTGATACAAGCAGCCAGGGCGAAGGGCACGTTATCCAATTCTACTCGCCCAGCCTCAATTTTAGATAAATCTAAAATATCATTAATGACTGCCAGCAAACTATCCCCACTGGAAACAATAGTTTCCGTATATGCCTTCTGCGACAGAGATAGGCTAGTTTGTAGTAACAAATCAGCCATTCCCAACACCCCGTTTAAGGGAGTTCGAATTTCATGGCTCATTACCGCCATAAACTCACTTCGCGATTTAACAGCATCTTTTGCTTCACTCGCCACTTCTCGTAAACTTTTTTCTGTTCGTTGCTGGACACGCTGGCGCCACCACATAACGATAAGTAAACCGACCAATGACCATGACACAAAAATGAACAGCCGATGGTATAGCGAAATTTCATCTGTTAACTCAGCATATAATTTATTCGCACGCCTCTGACTTGCATAAGCGGATAACTGCAGTGTACTTCGCAAACGTTCCGCTAATCGAATGGCAACACCGTTGGTACCTTGCTCTTGAGGCAAACCTTTCGCCATACGCTCTGCGGCCCTATCTAACAGCTCTTGATATCGGCCTATAGATGTTAAGAGCTGAATTGTTTCCGCATCCTGCTGCCCCGCCATACCCTCCAGTGCAGATAGCGATAACGACACTTCCATCAAAGCCCCTTCAATTAACGGGCCCTCGCTGCTCTCCAGAGATGATGTATATAAACGTAAAGAAGCCTGAACCGACGCCAGTGCCTGCAATTTTAACGCTACCGTTTGATGACTCTCGTGCTGAGAAATGACCAACTCTTCCGTAGATCGCGTAAATTGTGTATAAATCACCAATAACAACGCCGCACAGGGTATCGCTAGAAATGTGAAATAGTTGATCGCCGTTAAAACATAACGGTGTGTTTTCTGTGGCTCAGATGCCATCTTAAAACCTTCTTGTTATTCTGCCATGCCTAACTGGCAGTATATCCCCTTAGGGCTAACAGACAAGGCACCCAAAAGGCATAAAAATATAACCAAATCGACAATAATCATTCATTGTAAATCTAATAGAACCTGCAAGAATGGCCTAAACTGTATCGGCAACCCCCTTTTGAGGATTTATTATGCGCTATAACGTTTCATTTATTCTACTGGTTACAACCCTGTGCTTCATCGCATCCTGCGCCTCACCTCAGAAAAAACCAACAAATACCCCTCAACCTACTGAAAACACAGCGCCCTCGACGTCTATCGACGCCTCCACCTTGTCACCCGCCGCGACAGAAGCCAACCAGCGCGTGTTGGTACCCACGCCTTACGTCCCAAAACCTCAACCTCCCAAAACTACACAAGTAAAAAAGGCAACACCTAAGGCCAAACCTTTACAAAAAAAAGTAACCCAACCCGCGATAACTAAGCCAAGCAAAATAGTTAAGAAAAGCGCTCCCTCACAAACTATACCAGCGCCAACCAAAAAGAAGCTCAGCTCAATAACACCTCCTCCGGCAAAGAAAACCATAAAACCTACCATAAAAAAACCAACCCAACCTTCTGTGACTAGCGAATTAACCGCATTACCAACCACTGCACCTATCACACAATCAGAAATTAGCGTCTCTATTGAAGCTCTGCCTTTGAAAATCGGATCTTGGATTTTAAGTGAAAAACAATCTCTGAACAAACAATGCAACTTAACCAGCGTTATCAACAAGATGCCTGATGGGCAAGGCACTACTCCGGTTTACCTTGAAATAACACAACAGCAGATTATCTTTCATACCAAATCAAACATTGATACCAGCTATACAGGCGCCGGGATGTTTATCGAAGAACAGCAAACAATTCCTATCGAACAGCTCCATACTCCTACATCGGTACTGTTTGATAAGGACTACAATGCTATTGTTAATGCAATGGAAAACCACTCTTCGGTCGAAATTAAGGTAGGTTTTTGGCCATCCTGGCCTGTCACTCACGTTTATGCAACTACTCTGAAAACAGAACGCTTCAAAACGGCATATAATGCCCTAAAGAAATGCGACAGCATGCTTTAAATAAGGTTTCATAGTTGTTATTTCTTTTTACCAATCATTTTGTTAACGTGCGTGCTACAGAGGGCTCTGTCACGCCGTTTACTACACTATTTTGCCAACCAAAAGAGAGGGAATTATGGGTTTAAGAATGAAGTTCAACCTGGTATTGCTTGTAGCAATTTGTGCAGGTTTGGCCATTGCGGGAGTGTTTAGCAACAAATTACTAAACGACAATGCTCGAGAAGAAGTCCATCAATCTGCCCGCATTATGATGGATAGTGCCATCGCTGTTCGAGGTTATACAGTAAAGGAAGTCAAACCTTTATTAGCCGTACAGCAACGCCGTCACTTTATTTCTCAAACGGTTCCAGCATATGCAGCCTCTCAATATATTAAACGACTACAAAAAAAGCATCCAGAATACAGCTACAAAGAAGCTACGTTAAACCCCACGAACCCAGCTAATCGCGCCACTGAATGGGAGACGGATATCGTTTCTTATTTCAGGAACAACGACACTGAAAAAGAGCTGATTGGCGAACGTGACACTCCAACAGGGCCTCAACTCTATTTAAGCCGTCCTATCAAAATCACCAACCCCGCCTGCCTGAGCTGCCACAGCACCCCAGCAAAAGCGCCGGAAACACTGATCAATACTTATGGCGACAACAACGGTTTCGGCTGGAAATTAAATGAAATTATCGGCGCTCAAGTCGTATCCGTCCCAATGTCATTACCATTAGAACGTGCAAATAGCACATTTATAACCTTCATGATTGCCTTGGTTGGGGTTTTTGTTTTGTTTATTATTCTACTCAACATAATGCTGCACTATATTGTGCTGAAGCCCGTCTCTGCCATGTCGAAAAAAGCAGATGATGTCAGCTTGGGCAACCTTACGGTAGAAGAGCTTGTTATAAAAGGAAGCGATGAAATCTCATCCTTAGGACGCTCCTTTAATCGCATGCATCGCAGCCTAGGCAACGCCGTCAGACTTCTTGACGAAACGATTGATGACGAATAATAGCTATCGAAAACGCTAAACAACACGGATAAGTAAGTATCACTCATGAGTAAGCAACGAGCAGTTCCTACAAGGATCGCCAAGTACGATATAGAGAAAGTGCTCGGCAAGGGTGCGATGGGGGTCGTATATAAAGGCCTCGACGCTCAGATTGAGCGTCACGTAGCTGTGAAGGTGCTTCACACGCACTTAATCGAAGGCGACTTAGGGGATGACCTTACGGTTCGATTCCAACAGGAAGCCAAAGCAGCCGCTCGTTGCTTACACCCAAATATTGTCAGTGTGTTTGATTTTGGCTTTCATGATGAGCGGCCTTATATTGCTATGGAATACGTGGACGGCATTGAGCTTAAAGCACAACTGCAAAGTGACTCCAAGTACTCTCTTGCTGTTGCAGCAGATATTACTATCCAAATATTACAAGCTTTGGAGCACGCGCATAGCAAAGGTGTTGTTCATCGAGACATAAAACCTGCAAATATCATTTTATTGGATAACGGCACTGTAAAAGTTTCGGATTTTGGTGTTGCTAGACTTGATACATCCGACTTAACCAGTACCGGCTTTATGGTAGGCACGCCCAACTATATGTCACCGGAAGGCCTACAAGGATTACAGGTTGATCAACGCTCCGACCTCTACAGTGTCGGGGTTTTATTTTACGAGTTACTCACCCAACAACGCCCTGTCCGAGGCTTAAGTTTAAACGAAACCATAGACTCTCTTGATGTACATGGGCACCTTTCTGTTCAAAGCATCAATTCAATAAAACCTATTCTGCGCAAAGCACTTCAACCATTAGCTGAAACGCGCTTCCAAACAGCAACAGATTTCATTAATAAACTTCGCTGCATTGACGATATGGAATTGGCTGACGCAAAAACCAATTTTTATATCTCTCCCACAGCAAAAACGATAGTGGCATCTACGACCGCACCATCTGAACCCGAAACATCTTCCAGTGAATGGAGCAATGATGTACTAGGGTCTTTAGAACAAACGCTGGCAAAATATGTTGGCCCGATGGCTCATTATCTGGTGAAAAAATCCAGCAAGAAGAGCCAAACAATGGAAGGTTTATCACAAATACTTGCACAACACATCCCTACCGAACAAGAGCGACAGGAATTCATTCAAAACCTAACATCGTCAGGCATTTATAGAGCTCAAACCGGTAATATCTCGGCATCAAAAAACAATACAACGACGAGCAACAGAACCTCCTTATCACTTATTTTTGACCTCGAAGATAACGCTAAGAACATCTCTATTCCACCTCAAAACACAAATCCAATATCTACAAATGATATCAAAAAGGTAGCTGAAGCATTAATCTTTTACATCGGCCCCCTTGCCAGCCGGCTCGCAAAACGAGATGCAAAGAAATCGTCAACACTCGAAGATTTCCACCTTCGTGCTGCTGGTAATATCCCTAATAAAGCAGAACAGCAAGAGTTTCTAAAAAAACTACGCGTTTAACACAAAGCCTTTAACTAATTCGAGACTAGCATGTGTCCGAACTGACTTAACGCTTTGCCAATTCATTTTCCGAGATCAGGTCAGCAACACTATCAACACGATCCAAAAACGTCAGCCCAATCAAGTGATCATACTCATGTAAAAATATACGTGCAAGAAAGCCCTCTAACTCCCAACACTGAGGCGTACCATTTATATCGACAAAGCCCACATTTACCTGCACCGCACGAGACACAAAACCTCGAATACCTGGCACACTCAAGCACCCCTCCCAACCTTTTTCAGTGTAGGATGACACTGTATTTATCACTGGATTTATCATCACCACAGGCTCAATCAATGGCGCCTCGGGGTAACGCTCATTTGGACGAGAAGCAATAATAAGGATCTGTTGTGATATGCCTATTTGTGGAGCGGCAATTCCCACTCCATTTCGCACCTGCATCACCTCTCGCATTTGCTCTATGGTATGTTGAAGCTCCTCACTTTCACGCCTACCCCCAACAAATGAAACAACCTTTTGTGCCTGTGCTTGCAAAATAGGATTTCCAAGCTCTGCTACATCTACTTTTGAGTTATACATAGAAGCTCCACCTATTAGGTAAACAGTCGGGCGCGCGTTAACTTACCCATCATACTCACAGGGTTAAGTGTCGGCAAATAAACCCTGCGCATACTACGCTGAAAAACATCCAAGGTATTCACAAAGTCCTTGGCGTTTGTCGGCGGACTGAGCTGCAACAAACCCAATGTATACACCATCTCTTTGGCTGCACCCAACATCGAAGACGACACAGAAAAGCCATTAAAAACCATAAAAGTATCAAGATCACCAAAGCTAACAACTTGAAGTTTTGTTGTCGGATCAAAACGCTTTAAGCGCTTACCTGACAATAGGCGCTCAACATTCATCGCCACAAACCGCCCCATATCGATAGCGTGAAAAGCTTCTTTTGCCATAAAGGATGGCATCTCTGCCGCATCACCTACTATAAAGACACTCTCAAAGCGATGACTCTGAAACGTAGCAGAAACACGCCCCCGCTGGCGCAAGGGGAAGGCTTCATTTCCTGAAGCATTGCATAACGGTGTAGGCAATACTCCCCCTGCCCATATCGTCAAATCACTTTCGATTGCCTTTCCGTTTTGAAGATATAACCCTTCTTTCTCTACCGACGCAACGCCGTTCCCCATACGAAAATCGACACTTAGTTTATCCACATGCCGACGAACAGCGTTATCCAAATTCCCTGCACACTGTGGCAAAATATGCTTATTAGCATCAATCATTTGAAACTCAAATTGCGGACGATGGCGATAGGCTCGTAACGCCTCCCCCAACACCTCCACACCTTCAGCTCCTGCGCCAACCACCGACACTTTCAATGTACGGTGCCCTAAGGTGGCTCGGCGCATCACCTTGGCGATATGCTGACAACCAGCAACGTTTTTTGCAGAATGGGCAAACTGGTTAGCCCCAGGTACTCCGGAGAAATCATCTAGACCACCCGTTGCAATAATACAGGCATCAAAAGCTATCATATCGCCAGAATCCAGCAATAACGAGGTCCCACTGACATCTACGACCGTCTTTTGACAAAAACGATGACCCAGTCGCGCCATAATACGCTTGCGACTTAACTTCAGTTCCTCACCATCTTTGCGTCCAGAAATAATCTCATGCAAATTAGGTAACCACTCAATAAACGGCTCACTATCAATGACTGTCACGTCATACTTTGAAGACTTTAATTGTTGTGCTGCGTTAAGCCCCGCAAAACCCGCGCCCACGATACAAATCCGTGGTTTACTCCCAAAACCTAACATGCGTTGCTCCTGATTACCCTTAGCAATTTGCTGGCTATCATAGCGGGCCACAAGTATACGTCAATTACATGGGCCCATTATCTTAACCAATACACCTGCGCCCCACGCACCAACAATCACGTTACTATTCAGCCATGTTTCAGTTACTATAGCCGTTGCTATATAGCTGCTATCAAAACCTTCCAGCTATTCTCACTATATTGTCTATGGATCACCTAAATATGCCTGCGCTTTTTGTAAAACACCTGACAGTAATGGACTTCTCCTATGTCGATGCCTCGCGCGGCATACTAGGAGAGAGCTGGATAGTTGATGTTGTATTACACGGTGATTTAGACCACCAGGGTATGGTGTTCGATTTTGGCCATGTGAAAAAACAAATCAAACATGCCATAGATGAATTATACGATCACCGCTTATTAGTTCCCAAAGGGCTAAATCAACTTCACTCGTCCATTGATGACAAAGGTCTAAGTATTAACTGGCAAGATAGTAAGGGAGGTCATTTCAAACACCTATCTCCCCCCTCTGCTGCAGAGCTACTTCCTTGCAACGAAGTTTCTACTGACAATATTTCCCGCTTAATGGAGAGCAAGCTAAAGCAGTTACTGCCCTCCAATGTAAGCGATATCCAAATCACTCTTAGACCAGAAGAAATTAGCGGGGCATATTATCATTACAGCCACGGGCTCAAAAAACATGACGGGAACTGTCAACGTATTGCCCACGGCCATCGTTCCCGCATAGAGATACTCATTAACGGTGAGCGAGATACCGCTACAGAGTCGTCATGGGCAGAGCATTGGAAAGATATCTACATTGGAACCAAAGAAGACGCCTGCAGCACAAGCACAACAGAGGAGCACACTCAATTTGCTTACGATGCTCCTCAGGGGCGTTTTGAATTAACACTACCTTCTCGGTGCTGCTACATCATCAATACCGACTCTACCGTCGAATACTTAGCAGATCATATTGCAAAAACGATTAAAACCCAGAACCCAGGCGCTGACATTCAAGTTTTTGCTTATGAAGGCGTGTTAAAGGGTGCCATTGGAGTAGCTTAGCCTCCGAAACCCCTTTAGCTAACGCTCATTCTGTTATAAAATTTCGTGTTCGTTTGCCCTGTGTATCAACAAACATTGTTGACTCCACACAAGGCCACACCCTTTGCTTTGACATCACTCAGGAACCACCATGTCCATTGAAATCACCCTGCCAGACGGCAGCGTTAGAAGCTTTGAAAACCCAATTACCGGCCTAGAACTAGCCGCAGATATTGGTCCCGGCCTTGCGAAGCAAGCTGTTGCTATCGCCATAAACGACGAAATGCTGGATCTAAGCACTACATTGGACACAAGTACGAGCGTTCGCATTATAACGCGTAACCAACCTGAAGCTTTGGAGCTGATTCGTCACGACGCAGCTCACGTAATGGCCCAGGCAGTCAAAGAACTTTACCCTGAGACCCAGGTCACCATTGGGCCAGCGATTGAGAACGGCTTCTATTATGATTTTTTCCGGGAAGAGTCATTCACACCCGATGACCTAGAAAAAATTGAAAAGCACATGTTTGCTATCGTGGATCGAGCTGATGATATCGTTCGCGAAGTTTGGAATCGTAACGACGCCATCAAATTCTTTGAAGAAAAAGGTGAGAGCTTTAAAGCTGAGCTTATTCAAGACCTTCCAGAATCGGAAACAATCACGCTGTACCGTCAAGGCGACTTTATCGACCTTTGTCGCGGGCCTCATTTGCCAAGCACAAGTAAGCTTGGTAAGTTTTTCAAAATCATGAAGATTGCAGGGGCATATTGGCGAGGTGATGCGAATAACCCTCAGTTGCAACGCATCTATGGCACTGCATGGCGCGACAAAAAAGAACTAAAAGCTTACTTACACCAGCTAGAAGAAGCGGAAAAACGTGATCACCGCAAGCTTGGCAAAGAGATGGAACTGTTCCACATGCAATCAGAAGCTGTGGGCAGCATGTTCTGGCACCCAAAAGGCTGGAAACTTCGCAAGACGCTTCAACAGTATATTGGAGAAAAAATGGAGCGTGTTGGCTACCAAGAAGTTTGCACGCCGCAAATGATGGATCGCAAACTATGGGAAGCTTCGGGCCATTGGGAAAAATATGCCGATGACATGTTCACCTGCTGTACAGATCACGGTGAAATGGCCATCAAACCCATGAACTGCCCTGGTCACGTTCAGATATTTAAGCAGGGCCTGAAGAGCTATCGCGATCTTCCCCTACGCTTAGCAGAATTTAGTATGCTACACCGAAATGAAGCACACGGAGCACTACACGGGTTAATGCGCGCCCGCTCATTCGGTCAGGATGATGCCCATATATTTTGCACAGAAGAACAAATCAACAAAGAAACCAAGGACTTCATTGAGTTTTTAATTGAAGTTTATAAAGATTTTGGCTTTGAAGACATTTTAGTAAAATTTTCTGACCGCCCGGATAATAGAGCAGGTAGCGACGAGACCTGGGATAAGGCAGAAAATGCGCTAAAAGAAGCCGTTGAACTAGCAGGTCTAGAATACATAATGAACCCTGGTGAGGGTGCCTTTTATGGCCCTAAATTAGAATTCACATTACGCGATGCTATTGGACGAGATTGGCAGTGCGGAACACTTCAGGTTGATTTTGTATTACCTGAGCGCTTAGATGCTGAATACGTGGGAGCTGATGGAGATCGTCATCGCCCAGTCATGTTACACCGCGCAGTTATGGGCTCTTTAGAACGTTTCCTTGGAATGCTTATTGAAAGCACTGCGGGACACCTCCCCCTTTGGTTAACACCTATTCCAGTTGTGATTGCGACAATCACCGAAGAAGCTGATCCCTGGGCAGAAGAAGTACGCAGACAGTTACAAGCAATTGGTATTCGTGCAGAACTTGATATTCGTAACGAGAAAATTGGCCGTAAAGTTCGCGAACACAGTAACCAAAAAATCCCACAAATTTGGGT
>CAJXZM010000215.1 GCA_913063125.1 uncultured Gammaproteobacteria bacterium
AATAAGTGCTTGAGTCATAATCCCTATTCAGAAACGTCTGGGGCATGGACGCGATATTTTGCGATTTCTGAATAGGGCTTATGACTCAAGTACGTTCTCATAGATCCGCTAATATATAACTGGTCTAAACAACTAAATCTTCTTTATAAAAAGATATCTGCGTTTTCCAACCCAAGCTGAACACCACCAAAGTTTTTACCAAACTGATAAGGGTTGTTAGCAACATGTGCACGTCCAGCAAGAATATCTAACGTGAAACGTTGCAATGGGCTATTGGTAAAGATCGCACGACCACCACACATTTTCTGCAGCTCCAGTACCTCTTGCAAACACTGCTCAGGCACCTGCGCAGATTCAAAACGATATTGAATACGAGTATTCATATCTGTCGACTCACCTTTGCGCGCATCACTCATCAACTGAGCAAAGCTGTTTTTAAGAGTAAGCTTTAAACTATCAACCAACGCCTGGGCACGAGCCACTGCCATTTGTGCATGTGGATCTTCTGCCGTTTTAGAACCAGTGTTCGAACCAATGCGCTTAGAGGCAACTTTACGATAAGCATTAATGGCACCCTGTGTAGCACCAATGGTTGAACCTGATACAGCACGAGGAAATAACTGACCAAATGGAATCTGATATAAAGGAATCGTTTTAGAATCAATGCCAGGGTTAGTTCCTTGGAAACCATCCAATGAGCTATGTGTACGGTAGTCAGGAACAAACGCATCTTCAACAACGATATCGTTACTGCCAGTGCCTTTAAGACCAAACGTATGCCAAGTATCAACCACTTTAAGGTCACTACGAGGAACTAAGAATGTACGGTAATCAGGGTTTGGATTAGATTCTGTTGGAGGTACAACACCACCCAAGAATACCCATTCACAATGATCACAACCGCTAGAAAAAGCCCAACGACCACTGAATTTAAAGCCACCCTCTACAGGAACAACTTTACCCACAGGCATATATGAGGAAGCAATTAATACACTAGTATCATCTTTCCAAATATCTTCTTGCGCTTTTAAATCAAATAACGCGATTTGCCAATTGTGAACTGCAATAACGCCATAAATCCAAGCAGTAGACATGCAACCTTCAGCAAGTGTCATCTGTACATCAAAAAACACCTGAGGGTCCATTTCATAGCCGCCCCAACGCTTAGGTTGAAGTACACGGAAAAAGCCGGCTTCATGCATTTTAGCAATAGTCGCTTCCGGAACTTTACGCTCTGTTTCCGCTTGCGCTGCTGTTTCTGCTAAATAAGGCACCATATCGCGAGCGCGTTGGAGGAGGGTTTCATGAGTGACTTCTTGTTGAATGGAAGATTCTTGGGCTGTCATATTCGTGGCTCTCATTAAATTGGGTAGTTCGACGTAAATAACTCGACGTAAATGATTGTTAAATCAGACTGCTACGGGTAAATCAAGATCCGCGTATTGACCGGCATGAAAAATTAGCGGAGGTCGGCACTTGTTATCAAAATCAACAACTCGGCCCACCATAATAATATGGTCCCCACCTTCATAGCGTGCTTCAATTTCACATTGAAAGACGGCGCTATAATCTTGCAATACGGGTACACCACCATGACCTTCAGTGAATTCGATGTTTTCAAAACGATCACTGCCGCGAGACGCAAATTGATTGGAAATTGCTTGTTGATCGGAGTTCAATACATGAATCGCAAAACGCTCGGTTTCATTAAATGCATCATATGTCTTTGCAGTTTTTGCGAGGCTCCATAAAACCAACATTGGCTCTAGGGATACTGAGCTAAAGCTGTTGACGGTCATGCCTGCTTTATTACCATCTTTATCTAAGGTGGTAATAACCGTTACACCAGTGGCAAATTGCCCTAGTGCATTACGAAATTCTTTAGAATCTATTTGAGGCGTGCTCATGGGTGTTCCCTCTACTTACTGTGCTGATGAACATTACTTTTTATATGATTCTAATAGTGTCAAATGGAGTGCTGGTATGTCATACCTCAAATGGCCTATGGGGCAAGCACGAGCTTGCCCCATAGGAAAAGTCTTGTTTGAGGGTTTTATTCCATGCCCACGCTAAAGTCGTGCCCCCAAAAGCTGTTTACAGTACTTTGGAATGTAGAGTACTTATCCCAATCTTCGACAGTGCGGCCTTCTGCACCGTACTCGATCATAAATCCAGATGGCGATAGCATATAGAAGCTCACCATGTGATCGTTTGCGTGGCGTCCTAATGTGCCTGTTAACTTAACACCTGCGGCTTTCATTCTGTCCATTGCACGGCCTACTTCATCAACGCTGTCTACTTCGACCATAACGTGAACGCAGCCCGCAGGCATTGGGCTTTCGAAGATAGCTAAGCTGTGGTGGCGCTCGTTACAGTGCATGAAATGCAAGCGTTTTTCTGGCTCTGCTGGATCGGGAGTGAAGCGAACTTTCATTAGATCGGATAATGCAAAGCCCATTACGTCTTGGTAGAACGTAGATGAAGCATCGAAACTTGGCGTTGGCAATACCGTGTGGCCAAAACCTTGATTACCCGTGATGAAGCTTTTTATTCCGACAGGGGATGCGAATTGTCCGAAGTCAGAGATTGGGCCCCAGTAGACTTCGTGGCGGTTGCCTTCCGGGTCTGCAAAGCTGACAAGATCTTGTACTTGACGGGCGGCGACCAGTTCGGTGCTGCCACGTTCGAAGTTGACACCGTGCTTTTCTAAACTTTGAATGGCATCGTTAAAGTCTTCGGGGCCAGTGACTTCCCAGCCGCTTAGGGCGTAGCCGTCTTGGTCGGATTTTTCGACGACGATGCGGTAGGGGCGATCATCCATTTTTAGGAAGACGTTGTCACTGCCTTCGGCGTTGAGGGATGAAGAAACATCCATCATGCCTAATACATTGGTGCCGAAATCGGCCCACTTACTTGGATCGGTGCTGTTTACGCCAATATAACCTAGGCTATGTATCTTCATGATGAATCCCTCTCTCTATGGGTTAGTTATGTTCTTAAACAAGTTTTCGCAATTCTGCTTTAAGTACTTTTCCTGATGCGTTTAGTGGCAATGCATCAACAAAGCGAATGTTTCTAGGTACTTTGTAATTGGCCATATTGTCACGACACCAACTAACCAGTTCAGAGTCCGTTAGTGTTGCACCCGGTTTAAGTACAACAAATGCCATGGCGATTTCACCTTGGCGTTCGCAAGGTATTCCAATTACGGCACTCATGGTTATTGCGTCATTTCCCGCCATGATTTTTTCGATTTCTGCTGGGTAGCAGTTAAAACCACCGGTAATAAACATGTCTTTTAAGCGGTCGGTGATTTTGAGGTTGCCTTGTTCATCTAAGATACCGATGTCTTCGGTATGCAACCAGCCTTCGTCATCAATAGCCTCTTGGGTGGCCGTTTCGTTCTCGAAATAGCCTTTCATGACGTTAAAACCTCTAAAAACGATCTCTCCAGCTTCGCCGGCTGCAACAGGTTGGTTATTGCTATCGACACAGCGTAATTCGATGTCTGGAATAGCGCGGCCTGATGTTGTGGCGATGGTTTCTGAGCTGTCATCGGCGCGACAGGCTGTGACCAGGCCACAGCTTTCAGTTAGGCCGTAAGCGGTGATAACAACGTCAAACCCTAGGCGTGACTTCATTTGCTCGATCATTTCAACAGGGATGACTGCTGCGCCGGTGGTCGCACGCTTTAGTGTGGAGATGTCGTATTTGTCTAGCTCTGGATGGGCTAATAACGATTGGAATAGTGTTGGAGGCCCTGGTAATACGGAAATTTTGTCGACAGAGATGCGCTGCAGGATCTCAGTTGTATCAAATACGGCGTGAGGAAGTAGGGTTGTGCCGGTGAGTAAGCAGGCCAAGATGCCGGCTTTATAGCCGAAGCTATGGAAAAATGGATTGATGACAAGATAACGGTCGCCCGGGGTTAGGCCAACGATGTCGCTAAAGTGGCTAAAAGCCCGAAGGTTCTGTTCGTGGCACGTCATCACACCCTTGGGGTCTCCTGTGGTGCCGGAGGTGAAAAGAATGTCAGAGACATCCTCACCGCTGACTGCTGCTATTCGCGCTTCAACTTCAGATGCTGACGTTGCTGAGGATTGCTCTAGAAAGTCTTGCCAGGAAGTCCGCGTAAGGTTTTTTAGCGCGGGGGCGTTATCCTCTTCTCTAAATACCACGATATCTTGAAGTTCAGGTAAGTCTTCTTCATCAAGCATAGAAGGGTAATCAGATTCCAGGAAGTTCCCTATAGAAAACAGTAGCTTGCTGTGACTTGCTCGTAGAATGTAAGCAGCTTCGTTACCTTTGTAACGTGTGTTTAAGGTGACTAACGTTGCCCCGGCGCATTGCGCACCAAGGGCGGCAATAACCCACTCGCTGATGTTGGGGGCCCATACACCTATACAATCACCCCGCTGGATACCTTTTGCTATCAGGGCTGCAGCAACTTGTTTCGCCTGCGTGGCAAAGTCGCTAAAGCTAATACGTGTTGCGCCTTCTTCTAAGAAGTTTTGATCGCCATATAATGCGGCAGCGCTTTCAATTAGCTGGGGGATAGTTGATGCCGTGTTGGGCTTGTCTTGCATAGTGGTTCCACTCATGTAACGGGTTGTTTACCTTACTGCTTTAATGTTGCGCAGAGCTTGATATTTGATCAGGCAGAAGGCTATTCCTATGGTAAATAAGGTATCTAAATCACCACCTTGTGTCCTAGTCCATTTTGACGATGGGTGTTGAGGGCAAAGCACGCATAATAAATCATCGCTTTAAAGGCAGTGTTTTAAGACTAATTCGTTAGGGTACGTTTTAAGGTACGGATTAAGACTAGTGTTGTATAAATAATTGAACAGGTGGAGAAGTCTCTTATGAATAAAGTGCAAACCGCACAAGAAGCCGTCGCTCAGATCAAAGACGGCATGACTATTGGTATCGGTGGTTGGGGGCCTCGTCGTAAGCCCATGGCCTTGATTCGTGAGCTACTTCGTTCAGATGTTAAAGATTTAACTGTGGTTGCATACGGTGGTGCTGATGTTGGTATGTTGTGTGCCGCTGGAAAAGTAAAGAAAGTTGTTTTTGCTTTTGTATCGTTAGATTTTATTCCTTTAGAGCCTTACTTTCGCCAAGCGCGTCAAACCGGTTCTATTGAAGTAATGGAAATAGATGAAGGCATGATGTTATTAGGCCTTCGTGCTGCGGCTTGGAATATTCCTTATATTCCTACGGCGTTAGGGTTAGGTACTGATGTCATTAAACACAGTCCTGATTTGAAAGTGATAGATAGTCCTTATGATGAAAAAGAGTGGGTCGCAATGCCTGCACTTAAATTGGATGTGTCACTTGTGCATGTTAACCGTGCAGACTCTCGAGGCGTTTGCCAGATTACTGGGCCAGATCATTATATGGATGATTGGTTTGCTCGAGCAGCAGATATTTCTATTGTGAGTTGTGAAGAGTTAGTTGATAGCGACTTCTTTGCACAAGGTGATGAGGCTCGTTCGGTTTATTGGGAGCGTAGTCAGACATCGACGGTAGTTGAAATTGCTGGTGGTGCATATCCTAGCTCTTGTTCTCCTGCATATGGTTTTGATGTGGCTCACTTTAAAGAATATAACGCGTCAGCTAAGGCAGGTGGTTTTGCTACTTATGCCGACAAATATATTACGGATAAAACAGAAGAAGATTTTCAGCAGAGTGTCGGTGGTTTGGATGCGATTCAAAAAACACCATTACCTGTTTATTAATCTAACTGTTTAGCAGTTTGTCGTGACCCCATAAAGACGGGCAGCGTAAGAGGAATTGAGAAAATGAGTGTTACACAGAATACAGTTTCAGCAAAAGACTACAGCCTAGCGGAATTAATGATTGTTGCTGGTGCAGAAGCATTTCGAAATGATGGTGAAGTATTGGCGACGGGCATTGGCATGATTCCCCGTTTAGCAGCCAGCTTGGCGATGAAAAGTTTTAACCCTGACTTGATGATGACCGACTCAGAAGCGTTTGTATTATCTGAGCCAAACCCTGTGAGTGGGCGAAGCTCTCATGAAGGTCAAAAGCAAGAAACTTGGATGGGTTTTTCTCGTATATTTGATAACGTGTGGAGCGGTAAGCGTCACGCGATGGTTGGGCCAACTCAGATAGATAAGTATGGCCAAACGAATATTTCTGCGTTGGGTGGTTCTTATGACCAGCCTAAGGTTCAGATGTTAGGGGCTCGTGGTTTTCCTGGAAATTCAATTTGTCATGCTAATTCGTTCTTTGTTCCAGCTCATAACACGCGTGTGTTTATGGATGGTGAGTGCGATATGGTGTGTTCGATTGGATATAACCCTGAGCGTTTGCCGAAGGGTTACACCTTTGATGATGTTGATATTCGTTTGGTGATTACTGATTTATGTGTGATGGATTGGAATGGACCTCAGAACATGTTACGTGTTGTGAGTTTGCATCCGGGTATTACATTGGATCAGGTGTTGGAAAACACTGGATTTGAAATACATGCTGAGGAAGACCTTCCAACGACCCCTGCGCCAACAGAAGAACAGTTAGATATTCTTCGTCAATTGGACCCTAAAGATTGGCGTTCGAAGCAGTTGAAAGATAACCCTAAAGGGGATCGATCTTAAGTAGGTTTTGTTGAGATAGAAGAAAAAACAATCGGCGGTGACGACACGAGTGAAATAACTAACGCGGCAGCTGATTGGGTAAGAACATTTACCGACTTATAGGAGGTTTTTTTAAACCTCCTGCCGCATTACTAATGCATGATCTGTGCATAGTCTCCTCGTGTTGTCCTGAATTTTTAATGAACTGTTTGGTTACGAATATTCCAACGCCAGCGTTAGGAGAAACACAATGACTGCAAAGAAAAAAGAGCCCGCTATAGAAGGTTGGTTCACCATGGATAGCGACAAACCACATCTGCTTGGTTCAAAATGTTGTGACTGTGGAACGTTCTATTTCCCGAAGCAAAAAAACTTCTGCAAAAACCCATCGTGTAATGGTGAAGAGTTTGAAGAAGTTAAACTAAGTAGAACGGGAAAGGTGTGGTCATTTACCAATTCATGTTACAAGCCGCCAGAGCCATTTGTTGCGGCTGAACCCTTTGTTCCTTACACCATTGCTGCTGTAGAACTAGAAGCTGAAAAAATGACAGTGCTTGGACAAGTGGTTGAAGGTGTCAATGTGTCAGATTTAAAGGCTGGCATGGAAATGGAATTGGTTCTTGATACCTTGTATGAAGATGATGAATCAGAAAAAATCACTTGGAAATGGAAGCCTGTTTCGGCTTAAGGGGAGTAAATTATGTCAAACGATATTGCGATTATTGGCGTTGGAATGCATCCCTGGGGCAAATGGGGAAAAAACTTTGTTGAGTATGGTGTAAAAGCCGCACGTGATGCCATCAAAGATGCTGGCATTGACTGGAAAGACGTTCAATTTGTTTCTGGGGCTGCCACCATGCGTTGTGGTTATCCAGGTTATGTTGCTGGTGCAACTTTCGCTCAAGCGTTAGGTTGGCAGGGGGCAGAAGTTAATACCAGTTATGCTGCTTGTGCGTCCGGTTCTCAAGCATTAGCGGCAGCGCGAGCGAAAATATTATCTGGTGAGTGTGAAGTTGCGTTAGTTGTTGGTGCGGACACCACACCAAAAGGTTTTCTAGCACCACAAAAGGGTCGGCGCCCTGATGACCCTGATTGGGTTCGTTTCCACTTAGGTATCACAAACCCTACGTATTTCGCGTTATATGCACGTCGACGTATGGAAATGTACGGTGATACGCAAGATGACTTTGCGATGGTGAAAGTGAAAAATGCAGAGCACGGTTTTAGTAATCCTTATGCGCGATATAAGAAAAAGTTTACAGCAGAAGATGTTGCAGCATCTGCAATGGTTGCCGATCCGTTACGTTTAATGGATATCTGTGCGACGTCTGATGGTGGTGCTGCGCTGATTGTTTGTAGTATGGAATATGCGAAAAAGATTGGTAAAGCAGATGCGGTAAAAGTGGCGGCGATTTCTACGGTAACGCCAACATATGCGTCATCTGTGATTGAAATGCCTGATATCGCAACAGACTCAGGCGCGATTGTTGATGCGCAAAGTTTCCGAGCAGCGCTTCCGGTTAAGGCATATGAAGAAGCTGGCATTGGTCCAGAAGATATTAGCTTGGCGGAAGTTTACGACTTATCTACCGCGTTAGAGTTGGATTGGATTGAAGACTTGCAACTATGTGAGCGTGGCCAGGCAGCACAATTAGTGCGTGAAGGCGCTACGAAAATTGGCGGCCGACTACCGATCAATACATCGGGCGGCTTAGCGTGCTTTGGTGAGGCGGTTCCTGCTCAGGCAATTTCTCAGATTTGTGAGCTTACTTGGCAGTTAAGAGGTGAGGCTGGTGATCGACAAGTTGCGAATGCGAATGTTGGGATTACGGCAAACCAGGGTTTGTTTGGTCACGGTTCGTCGGTGATTGTTAAGAAATAATTTGGGGATGTTTGGCGGATCTATAAGAACGTGCTTTGCTAGTCATACCCTTTCAGAAATCGCAAAAGACCGCATCCATGCGTGCTCGACTTCGGCTTCCTTGCCTCAGACGTTTCTGAAAGGGTATGACTAACAAAACACTTATAGCAAGATTTGTAGATCATCTGAGTAGAGATGGAAATCACATCAAGAATGGTTTTTTGACGTTAAATAGAGAAGTGACTATGGCTACGACAGGACAGGGCAACAAACTGCTTAACACAAGATTATGTGAATTATTAGGATGTGAATACCCAATAATCCAAACCGCTATGGGTTGGATAGCTGATCCAACGCTAGTTGCGTCTACTTGTAATGCAGGCGCATTTGGTTTTCTTGCGGGTGCAGTAATGACTCCTGCGGAAGTTGATGAAGGCATTAAGCAAATCAAAGCCAAAACTGATAAGCCGTTTGGTGTGAATTTTCATATGTACACGCCTGGCGCCATGGAAATTATCGATATTTGTATCAAGCACAAGGTGAGAGCCGTTAGTTATAGCCGGTCACCTGCCAAAAGCATGATTCAAAAATTAAAAGATGCCAACATTGTTTGTATACCAACGGTCGGTGCGCTAAAGCATGCAGTGAAAGCTGTAGAGATGGGTGCAGATGCTGTTGTGGTTCAAGGCGGCGAAGGCGGAGGGCATACTGGTGCAGTTGCCAGTAATATATTATTACCTCAAGTAGTTGACGCGTTAGATGTACCGGTAATTGCATCGGGCGGATTTAAAGACGGTCGTGGTCTTATCTCAGCACTGTCATTCGGTGCAGAAGGTATCGCGATGGGCACACGCTTTTTGATGACACAAGAAAGTCCAGTCCCCTCAACGACCAAAGAAAAATATATAGCCACTTCTACAGAGCAAGTCATAGTCAGTACAAAATTAGACGGCATGCCTCAGCGAATGATTAACAATCCTTACTTACAACAGCTTCAAACCAAGTCACCACTGGGCATGCTAATTCTAGCTATCAGAAACGGTTTGGAATTCAGTAAGGGCGCGATTATCCCAATGCTGATTTCTGCTTGGAAAATGAAAAAAGCCAACGGAATGACACTTGGCGAAACTATGATGGCGGGTAACGCGCCAATGATGATTCAAGAAGCTATGGTAAAAGGACACCCGGATCAAGGGATCTTGCCGAGCGGTCAAATTGCAGGAGCAATTAAGGATTTACCGAAAGGTTCAGAGTTGATTGCATCCATTGTTTCAGAAGCAACAGAAACGTTAGCGCGATTGTCTCGTTTGTCTGGTTCTGAAGTTAAGAATACTAACAATGAAGAGTCAGCGGAATCTACAGCTGCCACCTGAAAAATTAGGTTGTAGCGATGTGAAAAATATAACGATTGGTAGAAATTAGAATATAGCGATAAGTTCAGTCTTTGTAACACCTCATCAGAAATATCTGAGGCAGGATGCCGAAGAAAGCGTACATGGATGTATTTATAGCGTTTTCTGATGAGGTGTTACAAAGGCTGAACGTTCCAAACGAATAGTACAGAAACAAAATAGAATTAATCAGTCGCAAGACGCAGGAGAACACCAAATGGCTTTCGAAACATCAATTAACAACGGCATCGCCGAAAT
>CAJXZM010000216.1 GCA_913063125.1 uncultured Gammaproteobacteria bacterium
AAGAGTGATCACGTTCAACTGCAAGAGGTGATCACTTTGGACCGCAGAGGGTGATCATTTTGGTCCGCAATATGCAAGGTTTCTGACCGCTAATGCATGTCTGCCGGATACTGTCGCTATATCCTTCAATACTTTCGTCCAGCGAGCAACAGTTATGTAACCTGTAGGTAATAATTCCCCCATGCATTCAGCCAGTTTAGGCACATCTAGCCGGCCATCATCTAGCGAGGTGATGACAATGTCAGTAGCAATTCCTTTGAGGCCAGGCTCCACAGCACCCAATCCGATTGCAACTAGAAGTATTGCCATCTCCTTTAACGGGACATCAACTTCAATCAACGGTTCGAAAAAAGCCTTCCTATGCCATTGAGCATTATCATCAAGACCGATTCCTTTTGAGCCATCACAAAAAAAAGACTCCAAATTGCTTGGCCATATGGTCGCAGCCCAACGTATAACCCCCTCATCCTCACTACACTCACTATTTGAATACTGAAGTCCGTGCCTACCATGAAACAACATTGTTAGATGATCCGAGGAAGCATCTAAAGGTATTTCTGGATCACTCTCCAATTTCAGCCAACACCAAGTATATTCATCTACGTCAACCCAATATCTATAACTAGCAGGCAATCCCGTATCCGGACCAATCGCGCCAAAACGTGCAAGCACTTCCTGGCATTCTCCATAAGGATCTCGTACACAAGCAGCAGCAACCCATAGAGCGGCTGTATCACCTATTGGCACATCCTTACCCATCGCAAATAACACAGCTTGTGAAAATTCATTTGTACCAGATGATAACACTACGCTTTCACCTATTGATTCTTTGACATCAAGCCTAAGAAGAGAAAGGACTTGCTCTGGGACAGGAGGCTCCGTCCTTAAATCAATGAGTGTTTCATACCGAGATATTAATACTTCAGGGTTGATAAAGGCACGACCGTGCGTCGGCATACTCAATAATGGTAGAACATTCCCCGCCTCAATATTATCTGCAACGTATTCGAAATGACTTCGAAAGAAGAGATGGATCCTCCCCGAAAAATTGTATACAGGATCCGCCGGAAATCGATTTTTTCGATCGACATAGCTCAGCGCCAATATTGCAAGATTGTAGATAATCCAATTATCAGGCCGTCTCTTTACTAGAGCCTTAGCCCTTTTCCCAAGTGGGCCGACAAGCCTATTAAATTCATCCAACCTCGGAATTTCAATCCTAAGAATGCCATCAAGTACCGATTCAATTTCAACGGGATCATCAGGGTTTTCCAGTACAAAAGAAAATCTTTCTAACAAATCGTCTAAGGTATCTATCGGTGATATACGCCGAGCGGGTTGGGCATCAGCAACGTTTAAGCCCAATTCATCATCAGTAGCTTCATCGTCAACAATCTCGATTTCATCAACCCACAACTTCAATCTTTTTTGCAATGAAGGCGCTATATTCTGTGCATTAAGTGCGACAGTTCTTGATATCTCTTCATCACTGGCAATACCATACTTATCGATAATATCCAGGACTTTCTTCTGTACATCTGTGCTCTCGTGGATCAATCCAGATGCCGCGATACCCGCAAGTTCATTAGCTTGATTGGGATTGTTTTTCGCTAGACTTTCAAGAATTCGCAGCGCCAACATCACTGTAGACTTCGTTCTTGCTTCAATTGCAGGTAGTACATGATCCATATACCTTGCAACAGGTAGACCTTCCTTTTTGTTAACAATCGAGAGGGCTTTTAATGCAAAGGTCGCTGTTGGTGGAATCCGGCTCCCAAGCAAATGTAAATATCTATTTGTTCTTTCTGCACGCTCCTCGGGGGTCGGAGATAAAGCTTCATGGAAACGAGAAAACCATCCAGCTCTAAATTGAGCAAAATCCTGGTCTAATGCATCTAAACTGGAATCTAACAGCCGCTCACGAGAAACCTCGCCGCTATCTGACAATGCCACCAACGCCTTTGTCCAAGATGTTGCTGTCGTTCCAAAGTTATATTTTTCGTTGGCTGCAAGGCTAAATTGCCCCCCACCTTCAATAGAAAATATCTTCCATAAATCTTCTTCCATCAATTCGGGCGACTGCCTTAATGTTTCCATCAGGTTTGCGTCTCGCCAACGCCCTAAAGTCGATATCATGCCTAGCACATAGTTCTCGCCATCAGGCTTTATACAGAAACCTGCAAGATACAGCTTTCTGACAAGGTAGAAATTGCCTGGGGATTCTTCAAGCAGCCACTCTGTCCATTCATCTACCCAGTCGGGTTTGAACAATGTAATGATTTTGTTTGCCAACTCATAGTCTGCCCGAATTCTCCAACCTAGCTTCTTAATCTCAGGTAATGTTGCTGTCGCATATACTATGGCTTTGACGAGCTGATTCTTCTTAAGAAATAGTTCCCTAGCGGGTTCGTCAAGACCGTAGCTCGGCGGGCCATCATGTAACTCTTTGAGTATCCGAATGGCAACTTTTGATAATTTTCTTCTGCCCTCATTCGGTAGGTCAATCAACATTTCAAAAACACTATCTTCATCCAGCTTAGCCTCACTTATTATCAAGGAAAGCTCTGTTTCATTCAGTATTTTAGTCATTTGGACTCCTCAGCAACAATATACGTCGCCAAAACATGCTTACAAGGGCCGCGATCACTTTGATGTTTTGCGTACCACGGACAAGTACATTGATCACCCTCTGAAGAAATACGGACCCTATGCACAACATCACTACTTGTTATTTCTGCACATATTTCATCACCCGAGACGGTTAAGGACACGACATTGTCATCAACAAGTTTACGGGCACTTTTCAACCGAGGTGATAACCCTTCAATTGCAGACATATCAAATGGAAGAACACGATGAAAATACCTACCTGTAAAAACATCAAAACCAAGCAAACCGCTGGATGCGCATATAGACAATGCCGTAATTACATCTTGCGGGGACTCTCCTAAAGAAGAGGCTAATTCATCAGGTGCTATAGCTTCTTGCCAGACCAGCGAGCTCTTAACTTTAGCTAGCGTTGCCTCGTTATTCTTTGTTGCTAATGCTGTAAGTAATTTCCCTTCTCCTGAAAAACCTCGCCACGGTTCAGCGCTCAATACTAAAGTAAACCGTTGTGGGCCAATTGATAGCACCCAAGCCGATAATGAATCACCACTGTCTTTGTAGATACTTAAGCTATCAGAAAGTTGGACCAAATCTTCTAGCACGCGCAATCGCTCCAACCCTTTGACCCTAACTCCCTTTTTAACTTCGCGATGCGATAAGCGCACACCTTTACCTGCGGCAACAACCCAAGCGGGGTGTCGTGTCTTGGCTCTCGGCAACTCTCTAAAAAAACGAATGGCATCTCCCCGCGATACGTTAAACATCAACGACATATCTAGCTGCTGAGCTTGCACCTCCGAAAAACCTTTTATCCAACGCAGAGGCAGCTTCACTTTTCGTTCAACGACAGGATGCTCATCAGCAACTAGTTCAAACGCATCAGCCCCAAATGACATCTCCAGCTTGCTATTTGAGCGTACTTTCGAGAGAGAAGCCCTCATTTCAGCCTGGAAATCGATATTGGTAGTACCTGGGACGATTTTATCGGCGGAAAAGCCATCTTCAAGAATATCTAACCTTCCATAAGTACTGCAGCAAGCAGAGAAACCCTCAAATCGAAGCATACTCCGGCTGGCAGTAACGACAGGGTCAGCTTCTCTAAGAATTTTTGCTAGCATAGCTGGCGGGACGTAATAGCGGGAACCGACCAAAATGGAGATAGCCCTCAGGCAACGAGCAGTCTCCATCGGCTGGGCCAAAGTTCCTTGAAAATAAGCGGAATCTTGTTTGTTTTGTTGTTCTGTCGCTATTTGGAGTTGATAGTTGCCATTCTTTCCGGTTAACGCCGTACTATGCTTATAACGAAATAAGTGCTCCACATTTACCATCTACTTTCATCTTCCCTAATTTTTGGCTCTTTCGACCAGCACGCACCTCCCTTTGTCAAGGCGCTTAATAGCCAATAGATTGCTCTGTTAACTAAGATTAGTTACGCCAACACTGCATATTCTGAAGTGAATTACCTTACACGATTCTAGGAGTCGAAGTCACTCGGTTAGCAGGTTTGAGAGTCCTAAAAACCTCCCTCCCGTCAAACCCAGAGGGCTTGAGGGATACGCTGAACAAAGGAAGTTGCAGTGCTCTCACCGAGACAAACAAACTTACTGACTTCACCCTTGTCAGTTTCATTACATCGCAAAGCTTTCCAAGCTAAGTACTAGAATCACAAGAAATAGAGGCAAATATCGCCAACACCCCAAAATAAAAGGCCTGTAGCGAACACCTGAACTATACCATCGACTAAAAAATGAGAATTTTTCTTATTTTCCACCTTGTTCTGCACGTTAGCAGGCACTTACATCCAAACCCAAGGCTACACCAGAAACAGGTTTACTCCATTTACTGGTTCTCGGCCAAAACTTTTCGAACAGCCTAAAAATGGATTTTGAACTATAGCTATTCAGCGGTTTATTGAGATATTTGTTCTTTTTACCCTTGCAGTGACTCTATCAGCAACAATAATCGGCGCAGCCCTCCCTCAAGATAACACCACTCCGCACAACGAGACTACATACCAAGCAAACAAACCTTTAATTCAAAATATAATCATCAGCCAAGTTTCGCGAGGACGAACTGCCAATGGGTCAACTTTACCCTCTCCAAAGGCATCGAGCACCTGAACTCAGCCCGCGCTTGAGCGGTTTCTATACAAGCCTTATCAATGAGACACAAAAAAACCCTGGCAACTCAAAGAAACTTACAAACTCAAGGTTAGGACGACCGATGAGCAACAAGATCACATTACCCGCACAGACACCCCTTATACCCGGCACTATTTTAAACGCCTCCATTATCCAAGCTCCTGCAGGGTTAATATCCGTTTCCGGGGTCGCCTTGAACTTAAACCCCTTTCCACGAGAAAAGCCAAAGTGGATATATGCAAAGCGAGATTGACGGTTCTGCGATTAGCTTCCGACGCCCCATAGATAAAAGCCCACTATCCGTAAATGAACTTACTACCATTCGAGGCAGCATATCTTTCAACAACAAAAAGAAAGGCTGGCTAAAAATCAAACCCGATGGCAAATGCATTTAGCACAGAACGCCTCACAAAACACCTCAGCACCCTGTATTAATCAAAAATGAACGAACCAAAGTAAAACTTCTTCAGTTCCCGAAGCACTACGCCCCATTAAAGATACACGCAATAGGAACCCAAGACTTACTAACGACTCTCAACGAAGAATCCAACAAACCGATCACCCCCTCACCACATAGCTGCAACTTCAACTCCACCAAAGAGCCATTCAATACAGCCCAATTAGCCATCGACGAAGGGGCCAAAGGAATCGTATTCACGAGAGCAGGCGACGACGAAACATTAAAACACTGGGATGACCCAAACTGCCTAAGCCCTTTGTTTGTAACATCACTGCATTACAACAGAAAAAATTTACATCTCTCCGACCCAGCCTTTCGCTTCACCAGTCCCAATAAGATAATCATGGTCGTTATGGCACAGCAAGAAACTACAATCACTATTGGTTACATAAAAGACAAAGCCAGGGCATTCAGAAATAAGGTTTACCACATCTTTGCAACTATCCAGAGAGTACATCGTACCTTCATTTTCCTCGTCAAAGAAAATCGTAACAGTATTTTCGTAAGGATAGTCACCAATGGCCCTCCATCCTTCTGGATCATGCTTACTCGCATCATCAGCGAGCCTTTCCCATAAAGGTTTTGGTGATCTTTTCTCTGTGTATAATCTTTCAATATTAAGCCGAATAGAAGTAGATGCAGCTGCACCTACTTCTTGTACTTTAAATTGTTTTGATTCTACAGCTTCCAAAATAGCGTCTTTGATAAAGCTCATATTAATATCACCGATTAAACGAAACACTGTCTAAGATTGTGTGACCTCGCACTGCGCCACCATTGCCACGCTTACCTGCTGTTTGCCAACCAACATGAGGCGCATCAGGTCCATTTTTAGAATGCGCCCAATCACTATTCACTTCAGCACCACTTTTGTGGCGATATTCGGCAGGGAAGGATTTTCCATTTGCGTCACGCCCCCACTTGGTAACTTTAAAATCTTTTTTATCCAAGCCAGTTTGATTAAACGCATCATCCAAAGCATCTTTATGCGTCTTACCAGTCCCGCGCCAGTCTTTATCTTGAGGCTTTAATTTATATCGCAGTCCCTTCTTTGTAACTAATCAATTTTCAATATGCTTTCAAGTCTCGCCAGGAACAACCGCTTTCTTTCTGAACCATCTATTTCGCTAATTTTCTCAAAGAACAACCTGGCTTTAAGAAGGTTTTCTTCAGTAGGATTTTCTCTAGAAATGTAAATATAAGGCGCCAATGAGTCACCACTCAATGTCCAGCCATCAGGATCCTCCCCCCAACCAATATAAGGTATATAGTTTCGCCAAAACGTCAGCTCATCATTCGCTCCAAATTTAACTTCGGCCTCTAAGACTAGCTCCAAGGCCCTTGTACTGGCTTTAGATTCTATTTCACCACCAACATTATGTGCGGTAGCATAACCAAAATCCATACAATTGAAATATAGACATATTAAGTTCAAATAGTGCAACAGCGATACTTTTGTACCTTGAAGCGATTCTTCATAAAGGCTAACAGCTGTCAAAACCAGCCCATCTTCGTCTGCCTTTAAAGCGGAGCTAGCACTCATCTCATATTCCCCGTTCTGTTAACGCCTGCATCTTGTATTACACCTTTTCTTGTCTCAACCCAAACCTGACCACGCTTAAAACTTTTCGTATGAATTTCCACACCAGCTCTCACTTTATTAGGGTCAGTTAACAAATCTGTTCTCAGATTTTTATTGTCAGATGCAACATCGGAAAAAAGGTCAGCGGCTCGCTTTTGAGAACTTTGCGTCGCAGGTGCAATGTGCCCAGCATCAGTTTTACTTTTATCGAAAATATGATCTACCTTAGATTTTTTATCAAAGGGAAAACCTACCTTCTTTGTAACAAGTGATACAAGTTAGCTTAAACTTCCAGCCCCTTAACCACCCTCGAGAGTCACTTGTTCAAATGAAGTAACGACATTACTAGCGAATTCCTCAGAAGCCTCAATGTACAAAGCAGTACTATCATGCAGACCAAATCGTACTTGTAGACTATCAGCTGTAATCTCTGCATCCAGATTAAAAAACCATTCCTCTTCACCCGAACTCAGATTCAGGAAGAGCTCCGGATCTACTAAAATCCGGTCCTGATCGTCAAGAATTCCGTCCCACTCATTCACGTTGAGACCGTAACCTTCAGAACGAGTAATCCATAGTTGATAAATTGCTGATCCGAATTGCTGGACAATAATCTGGAATAACAATTTCAATGGGAACCCTTGAGGTGTTTTATCCTCATCTCTAATCCAATATCTCATAATGGACTACCTCCACCTTTTTCTCTCTGATATCCGCCTTTAGGTGCTAACGTCGGATTATGTGGGGTTAGCTTATGTTGGTGCGGGACGTGAGGATGCGCACTTGGATAGCCATGATCAGTAAAATCTATATCCCGCTGCGGTTGTAATTTTCCGTTTGATCCGTAGTTCCACTCCCTGGCCTGCGGTTCCGATCCGTACTTGGGCTTTGAACGACCAAGTTGTGAATGGGGAAGGTCTGAATCAGGAATATATTCACCATGCTTATTGGTCGGCAACTCTCTATCGGGCACATATGACCCAGGCTTTCCACTCTTTGTAACATTAAATTACGTCTTGTAAAAAAAACTTTCTGTTAGCGGGTCACTCAAACTTAATATATCTAGAACAGATATCTCGATCATTGTATCTATTTTGTACTTAAATTTAGATTTCAACACTTCACTGATGGATGCCGTAACGAGATCAGATCTGTCATAAATCGATTCATCAACCCATTCAAAATCATAGAGTATAAACTCTTCATTACCCTTCAATCGTACCAATATTTTTCGCCCAAGCGCGTAGCCCTCAAGCATCTCGATCAGTTCATTCATCGATTATTCACCGTATAGCCACCTTCACCATCATTTCTATAGTGCTTAATTTTCTTGGGCTTCCCAACGCTGTATGAGCCATCTTTTTTAGGCCTATATGTTGGGCCCTTCCCTAAACTACTTTTCTTCGCCCCAATCCCGACGATTTTCCCCACCCCATCTCTTCCAGCGCGTATGACTTTAGTTTCGAATCCTTCTGCCTCCTTTCTGAACTGCTCCTTCGCGGCTTCACGAGCTGGATTTTTTTGTACCTTGACTCCATCCTTTGTAACGTTACTGCATCAACTTAAGAGAAATTAACTCCATAAGCTTTTAGTATGTTATCTAAGTCAGACTCGCTAATTGCTTCTCCCCACGGATCACTCCCAACTCTATATTGATTCAAATGGTTAGCAGTTGGACTTCCAGCACCAGACTGATCAAGTATGTCTATGCACTTACTTAAAAAGTTACTGGGCTGTTCTGTCGAAGCACCATACATATCAACAATTCCTACCTCAACACAACATTCAACAAGCGAGTTGAAAGCTGCTAAATGCTCCGATGGTATAATTTTCTCAATATCACTAGGCAAAGGATCCCCTCTACCCGTGATATCTAATCCAGCTCCAATCTGCTCCCAATCAGGAAGGCTATTTGTAGTTAACATCGACATCAGATGTTCAAATAGCTTTGTGATAGCGTCATGCTTAATTGTAAAATGACTACAAAAAGCCCATAAACAAACGGCTGCATGTGCCTGCATTTGCCTAACATTGAAGTTGTTTTTATTCATCGTCGTAACCCAATTTTTATTGAACACCTAACTGATCTAGAACACTTGAACATGTCGTACATGGAGCCTTCGGTGTTCCATGTATCCCGGAAGTACTTGCCGACCCTCGCACATTCGAAACACTGATCGTTGCGCCATCTAAACTTCGACCCTTATTTAGCGCCCGCGACAGGGCATTGACTTCCGCACATTGACCTGCAAAACAATTCGCTGGTGCATTGTTCAATGCATTTTGAACTGTCGAGTTTTGAACTCCACCTTGGTTTCGTCCAATCGTCACAGCGCCATCTTTATGTTTGATTACTGCTACGGTATTGGGCCTTTGTGCCCCAGGTAGACTTTGAACTTTATCAGCTAACCTAGATGCTCCACTCTTTGCAACACAATCATCAAGCTAGAAAACTTATCGCCCTAAATCTTGACTCTCAGAGAGAAGCGGTTGTTTTCTAACCAGCAACTCAAACCCGCTCGAAGTGAATTGAATACAACCATTATCGAATTCAATTCGGTAATCCCACAGGTAAACAGCCTTATTTGGCGACAACCTTTTATTACCACGTTTAATTTCAAGAATATCAAGAAACATATTATTTTGAAAATCAAGATTAACCTTAAGATAATTAACGCCTTTAAAAACGAGATCACAAGGTGAAACCCAAAATCCAGAATAGGTATCAATACCTTTCTCCCATTTAAATATATAATCAATATCGATCTTAAGCTGATTATCCTCATCAGGCACATCAAAGCGATATACCCTGCAGTCATTCCACCCAAGATCATCAAAATTAGTCTCGTCAAATATCTCATTTACAATCACAATTTATCTATCCTTCCTCTCCAAGTAACGCCTCACTGTTCGTATATCCTGCTGCGACATACTATGCACATCCTCCCGTCCCTTTTGTTTCTTATATCTAGTTACGCCATTATTATCTGTATTAGCTTTACTATGTTGCATATGAGGTGTTTCAACTCCTTTATGTCCAGCTCCAGTCAAATCATAATGTAAATGTTTACCATTTTGCTCAGTTTTAATCGTAACCGTAGGTTTATCACCATTTAGATTATGGCGTATATCTTTTGCCTGCTGCTTAAGGCTTGGTGCGCCCTTTGTAACACCTAGCCCAAGCTCTGCACCTTCCTTGTAAGCTCTTCCGGGACCAGGCAGCAACACCCCTGCGGC
>CAJXZM010000217.1 GCA_913063125.1 uncultured Gammaproteobacteria bacterium
ATGAATACCCCAGCCAACATCACCCGTTTAGTGTTCGAGCTAATTGGCAGTGATGAAGAGGTTCGTGTACTCAGCTTTTCAGGGAATGAGTCTATATCAGGGCTGTTTTCGTTCGCCTTAGACGTTGGCTGTGCCAATGGCACCATGACACCGGATAGCTTCTTGTCGAAGTCTGGATTATTAACCCTTGTTGATCCTAATACACACCGGCTATTACACGGTGAAATCATCGAGGCCGCCCAAGTTAACCAAGGTCGCCGCTTTACCCAGTTCCAACTCACCATTGCCCCCAAACCCTGGTATTTACTAAGCCGTAGCGGAAGTCAGATTTTCCAAGACCAATCTGCCCCCGGCATTATCAACAGCGTATTAGGGGCTGCCGGAATACGAGGCGCGGATGTGCGTCTAGCGTTAAGCGCTAGTTACCCATCGCGAACCTATTGCGTGCAACACCAAGAGACGGATTGGGACTTTATTTGCCGGTTAATGGAAGAAGAGGGTATTTTCTACTTCTTTGAGCACGCGCTGGATAAACATACCCTGGTGATCGGTGATCAAAACAGCTGTTTTAAAGCGTTACCAGGGGGCGCGAAGATAGCCTATCACCCGGTGACGGGGTTAGTGCCAGGCAAAGAATCCCTGCATGACTTCAGTTGCAGTCAAGGTATTGCCACGGGCAACGTCAGTCTGCAAGACTATTTTTTTGAAAAACCCAGCTTATCCCTGCTAAGTAATGCTGCTGCCAATGGTGCCGGTGCCCGTGGTGATTTTGAGCAATATCATTACCCGGGTTGTTATCAAACCCCAGAGGAAGGTAAACGGTATGCACAGTTACGCGTTGATGCCCTAAACACCTTCGCCTTTACCGCCACCATTAAAACCAATAGCCAACGGTTACAGCCGGGTTATGTGATGGCAATAGAAGGTCATCCCAGAAAAAGCGCCAATCGCCAGTACCTAATCACCCACGTTCATCATAAAAGTCAGCAACCACAATCCTTAGAAGAAGGCGCGAGTACCGCCCCTTATTCCTACCAAGCTACCGCCAGCTTAATCCCTAATGATGTAACGTATCGTCCAGCCCGAACGCATCAGGTTAACAAAATCACCGGCACTGAAACCGCCATAGTGACAGGCCCACCAAAGGAAGAAATTTACACCGACGAACATGGCCGCATTAAAGTTCACTTTCATTGGGATAGAAATAACGGGTACGATCAAAAAAGCAGTTGTTGGGTACGTGTATCCCAAGCCTTCGCCGGTAGTCAGTGGGGCAGTGTTTCTATCCCCCGTGTTGGCGAAGAAGTTATGATCGCCTATGAGTCAGGTCTACCGGATCGCCCTATCGTGATTGGGCGATTGTATAACGGACAGCACCCTGCGCCTTACCCTCTACCTGCTAATAAAACACGCTCATCCTTAAAAACCCTCAGCACCCCTAATGGCGGAGGGTTTAATGAAGTCCGTATAGAAGATAAAAAAGGTAGCGAACAAATCTTTATCCATGCAGAAAAGGACGTGGATATGTTAGTCAAGAACGACTGGCGAGAAACCATTGATAATGATGAGCATCATTCGGTGGATAAAGAATCGTTCACCAAAATCGGAAAAGATCATCACCAAACGGTGGATAAACAACACAACCTCAGTGTTGGCAAAAGCCATTCCCGCCAAGCCGGAAAAGATACCCATATTAAAGCCGGTAAAAACTACATCGCCCAAGCCCAAGAGATCCATTTAAAAGCCGGTATGCAATTGGTGATTGAAGCAGGCACCGAAGTGGTGATGAAAGCAGGCAGCGGACTGATTGCCCTTAACCCTGCGGGTGTTACCATTACAGGTGCAATGGTAAAAATAAATAGCGGTGGTGGCGGTGGTGCAGCCAAAGCCGCATCTCCCGAAGCACCGGTTGCCCCAAAGCTTCCTAAAGATGATAAAAGTGGCAAGGTCTCAAAGGCTGCCAAAGCCAAACAGAAAAAATATGATGCTATAGCATTAGCATCCGGCAGCGCGAAAGCTGTTCAACCCGATGACATCGCGCTTGCCAGTGTTGTAAGAGGCCCCAATGTTGTCAGTAACGTAACGCTCCCTCCAGAACAGAAAACAGCCAAAATAGAATGTGTACGCCCCGATGGCAGCCCCGCCAAAGACTTCCCTTATCAAGCCATCCTTGCCGATGGGTCTGAAAAAAAAGGTACCTTAGATGCCAACGGTAAAGCCAGTTTAGCAGGTGTACCAAAAGGCTCTGTACAAGTTACCGTTGGTGAAACGGTTGCGGCCTCAGAGGTGATAAAACTTCGCCAACAAATGACACAAATCTTTCAGGCGATAATTGCGAAAGAAAAATCCGACGCGAAGAAACTTGCCGATAATCGAATTGATCACAATATTCTGCAAGACACCGCAGAGTTGGACTTGTCCGCCAAGAAAGGCATTTGGAAAGGTGCGCTTGGGTTTTTGACGTGGATAGATGATGTGGAAGATGTTGTAAATCCGGTGAATATCCTGCACCGAAAACTGGTCGTCGCTTGGAAGAGTTATAACAGTGATAGTGATGACTGGGCGGCAACGTACAAAAAGAACATTGAGATTGCAGATCATAAAGAACTGGTCGAAGCGTTAGGGTTTGATCCTAACAAAGTGACCGCCGAGGCAATCGCAGAAGCGTATGAAATAACAACCTACCTGTTTGATGATGAAACCTCTCGTGAACTGATTAAACAGTTTGCGAAGGACTTTGTGCTAGCGCAAGACCGAACCGAGTGGGCAGAGTTTGCCGGCGGTGCAATGTTTGAGATTGCACTGAGTGCAGTGATTGTGGCATTAACAGGTGGGCTGGGTGCAGGAGCGATTGCAGCAAGGACGTCTTCGCGCTTCGCTGGGAAGTTAGCAGAGCTGGGTAAAGTGCTTAAAAAGCTAGCGGCGAAGTTAAAGGCGGTGAAGTTAAGGAAAGTAAAATCAGGGGATACAGGGGAGACTGTAAAGGTTACACTGGTTATACCGAGAGAGGTGGAGTTTAGTTCGCATGGGCAGGATGTGGATGTTGCTTCAAACAAAATTGATGGTGTAGTTGATTTCGTTCGTAATGCTAAAATATTTAGCAAAGACCCCATTGAATGGAGCGCAACTCGACCAAAAGGTACTCAACTAGATTATAAGGTTTACCAACGGAACAATATTGAGTGGGATCAGGTTCGAACCACTGGAGATAAAAGGTTTATTGGGAAGACAAATGCGGAAGCTGCTGCAAAAGGTCTTCCTCCTCAATTGCCTGATGGTAATTTTGTAACTCTTCATCACCTTGGGCAGAAATCTCCAGGGCCATTGGTTGAGGCAAGCACTAAGTATCATGGTGTTGGTAAGCCAGGCCAAGATATTTTGCATAGCCAGTATGGTAGGAGTAAACCACATCCGACATTACAGCCAGATCGTAATAAATTTAACGTCGATACACGCGAATATTGGAAGTGGCGTGTTAGTAATCAAGGTGGTTAATCTGCATGATAGATATAAATAGTTTAAAACAACGTTACGATGCTATCTACGGGAGTGAACCTTGCGGTGATGGTGTGATTTCTGAGATAGAGACAAATTTAGATGTTCAATTGCCTAGCGATTTCAAAAGAGTGTCAGATTTTTATTCAGGTGGATTTCTAGGTGGCATCAGTCATCATGAAATTGCAGGTACTGGTGAAGCTACAAATATAGTTCGAGAAACTCTTAGGCTTAGGGAGTCAATCGGGTTAGCTGAGAATTATGTGGTTGTCGCTGAGCCTTCGGAAAGTTTGATTGTGCTGAATACGAAAGGAAAGCCAACGGTGATCTGGTGCGATGCTGTGGAGGCCAAGAATATAAATGCGGGAAGTTTTAGTAATAAGCCTGATACCTGGGAGAGCTATGGGGAATTCTTTGAATATTTGTTGGACGAGGAAGAAGACGAGTAACTAATAGCAGTGTAGGTTCGCTGCTGTACAAACAGCCTAGAAATAACATCACCCGTTTAGTGTTCGATCATAGTTACGCCAGAATCAATTTTTTGTTGCCGAGTGTAGCTAGTGTCGTTTATACCGTATAAAGCCCGTATCGGGCATCTTATTGTATAAACTGCATGGCAAGCTCAACTTGGTGTGAGCGAGTAAAGTATCATTCTGTGAAACAAAGGCCCGGCTCCAATTACATATGACTTTCATGTGCCTATTCTTCTCGAAATAGGCCTGACGCTGACTCAGACAAGATAACCGCACAATAGATTGGTGAGATAGAACTCAATTGACGGGTGTGTTTATAAAGCGGTCAATTTGGATGTCCGTACTGGAGACACGTTCACTCATATATCGTGAATTGGTATTCATTGAAATGAGTCCATGGCCTCAATTAAAGGAGACATTGAAAATTTACAGCTGGGAGCTATTCCGCATTAGTTAGGGAAAAATAAATGGACTAGTGGTATCCCCTACACTTGGGTGGGAAATCCGTGGCTTTATTTGGCGACAGTGATGAGTTTATTTTCCTGGAGAATCATCAGTTGGTCAGTGGACATGACAATGACCGTAGGTCTGACTACGTGCTCAACATGGCTTTTGAGCAGAGAGACGTAAAGCCTGGGTTTATCATTCACTCGGATCAAGGTGTCCAGTATCGTGCACAGATACCAAGATTTGATGCGATCTCATGGAAGAAATACAGCATGAGTAGAAAAGGAAATTACTGGGATACTCCCATGGAATCGTTCTTCAGTTGTTTTAAGGTGGAGCTAATCTACGCAGAGCAATATCAATCGATTGAGGAGGCGAAATCGGGTATCTTCGATGACATTGAAATATTTCAAAACCGGTTGAGAAGACACTCAGCGATAGGCTATGTTAGCCCCGTTGAATTTGAGCGCTTATGCGCACAATCCCACGTCTACTTTTCGAGGGTAAGACCAGTACCCGCTCCCTAATTACAAAGTTGCCTCTCTATTATAGTGATCTATAATTAGGGTAATGTTGCCTGATACAAACAAGGGTATACACTCTGGGTATTATAGGGGGCGAGTCAATGCGGAAATTGGACTTGATTTCTATTTTTGGATTGATTCTTTTGTTGCTGGTACCCACTACGGTGATATCAGAACAGCAAAAGAACCAATCAGTACGATTATTTAATGCCGACAAATACCCACTCAATTTGTCCATGGGCGTATTGGAGGACAAAAAAAATCGTTGGACGATACAAGACATCACTTCAGAAGAGCGTTCAGCGTTATTTGTTTCTACCGACGAACCCATTCTTAATCTAGGCTATTCATCATCAACCTTTTGGCTGAGAATTCGGCTCGATTATCCTAACGCCGCCCCAAATAAAGCCCTTAAAAAAGACTGGTATTTGGAGGTTGGGCGATCACAGTTAAATCTGGCTGAGTTGTACCTTCCTATTGCGAATAATGATTATCAGATAATCCAATCCGATATCCGAATGCCGTTCGAAGAGCGGGCTATCAAACATTTCAACAGCGTTTTCCCTGTCACGACGATACTTGGACAGGATATGACACTGTATTTGCGTTTGAAAAGTAACTCTACTATTCACCTCCCCGTCGTCCTGTGGGAGCCTACTGGTTTTTCAAAGAAAGTGGCCAAAGAAACTTTTATTTATGGCCTGTTTTACGGCGGTATGTTAATTATTTTGCTATACAATTTGTTTGTATATTTTGTCATTCGTGATATCAGTTACCTATTTTATGTCTTATATCTTGGCGGAGTATTAATTTTTCAATTTGTTGAAATTGGTCACAGCTTGCTCTTTTTTGAACATGACACCGTTTTTTTTGAAAAAACATTTCTTCCTTTCCATATCTGGTTTTCATTCTTGATGGCAATGTTCTTTATGCGCAATTTCCTTGATACCAAACATTATCACCCACGGATTGATCCAATGATCAAGGCGCTTATGATAATTATGGTGATAAATAGCGTGTTAAGTTTTTTTGTGGATTTCCAAACATCAATTTCTTCGGTAACGCAATTCTCCATACTGTTTGTTCCCTTTTTTCTTACCTTCAGCTATTACAGCTTCCGCAAGGGCAATGAAAATGCCCGGTTTTTCTTTTTTGGATGGCTGGTAAATGTCGCAGGCATGCTGACACTTGCTATCGCAGCATTGGGAATTATCCCAACAACACCGCTAACACTTGCGGCAGTTCCAATGGGCACCCTGGGGGAAGCGGTAATCCTCTCTTTTGCTCTGGCAGACAGAATTAAGCGCGCTCAACAATCAGCCCTCAATGCGAATCTACAAGCAATGGATAACCTATCCAACTACCGTTTAGTATTTGAAAATGCGATTGAAGGCATGTATCAAATGTCGCTAATCGGACGACTTATCCACGCTAACCCTGCTATGGCAAAAATGCTTGGATTTGATGGAATTGAGAACCTAATGAGTTCTAAGAGCGGGAGTGTTTCACTTCTCTATCCAGACCCACCGTCCCAATACGAACGGCTATTGAAGACAGGTCGCCTACAGAACGAAATTTGTTGCCAGCACCAAGATGCCGCACAAGTCTGGGTGACACATTCAGCTCAGTTAGTCCGTGACAGAAATGGCAACCCTACCCACATTGAAGGCACGCTTTCAGATATCACTCAGCATAAAGAAAGGAAAATGGCTCAACTTGAAATGATACGGGAAAAGGCAAACAAAGATATCGCCTATAAGGCCGCAGCTGAAAAAAGTGCATTTATTGCAACGATGAGCCATGAAATTCGTACTCCATTAACCAGTATTATCGGGTTCAGTGAGTCCTTAAAAGATAGCTATATAAGCAGCAAAGAGAAGCAACTGGCGATTGATATCATAACTGATAGCTGTAGTGAATTAATGAACTTGATAAACGATATCCTAGACTTTTCCAAAATTGAGGCGAAGAGATTGCAGGTTGAAAGCTTGCCGGTAGACTTTTTTGAGCTGATTAATAGCCTTTGTTCGCGGTTTGAAATAAAAGCCCGTGATCGACAGCTTTCATTTGGAGTTAAATACAACTACCCCTTGCCAAAGCAGGTGATAACCGACCCCACTCGCCTAACACAGGTTTTAACTTACCTTTGCGGGAAAGCGCTTGAATCGACCGAGCAAGGTAGTATAACTATGGATGTTTCTTGGTCTGAAAAGCGCGGGCAAATGCAGTTTTTGCTATCCGATACAGGCAAAGGTTTCACTGAAGCTCAATGTGACACATTTTTTCAGGTATTTTCCCAAGCTGACACGTCTGCGATGAAACCCTTTGATAAGACCGGATTACGCTTGGTCATTGCTAAACAGTTGATCGAGCTTATGGGGGGCATAATTGAGGTAGAAAGCACTATAGGCATCGGTACCCGCATCACATTCTTTGTCGGTAGCTTGACTAATAGCGATGTATCTAATCGAAATACTTGGATCTCCTGCCCCGATGCTCATGAAGAAAAATCGAACAGATCAGTGCTGGGCAAAAAAACAAACGTTAATACTGGCGCAACAACAGTCGGTAGACCAATACCACTGCTAGACGGTAATGTACTGTTAGCAGAAGACAATGTGGTAAACCAGCAATTAATTCAACGGGTTGTTCAAAAAACTGGAGCAAGAGTATCCATCGCAAAAGATGGAAAGGAAGCCGTCGAAATGTCAATGGCCACACCTTTTGATTTGATTTTAATGGATATCAATATGCCTATTATGGGTGGTTTGGAAGCAACGCGTATTCTGCGACTATCAGGAAAGGTTCTTCCCATCTACGCCCTAACCGCCGAGCTAGGTAAAGCTGAAGCCGAAGCTTCTTCAGAAGCAGGCTGCAACGGACATCTTACCAAACCCCTTGACATCAAAGCACTGAGAGCAGTACTTCAATTACATCTCAATACGGTCAATTCTTCAAATCGGAATGAAACAATGGCCACCAATCTATTATTAGAAAATAGTGGTAACAGCCTTTCCGCGTTAGCGACAATATTGCTTGCTAGATTATCCGATTTACGCTCACAAATACTAGAAGCATTGAGTCAGGGGAATTCCGCTAAATTGAAAACGGTAGCCTATCAATTAGACAAAGCTGTACTCTCGTTTGATAGTCCCGATTTGGCCATGCACACTCAGGAACTTACGTTAGCGTTAAATAAAGGGCAAAATAAAAAAGTGACCGCAATTTGCTCAATGATAGAGAGTGAAATCCAACAGGCGGTCACTGACTCTAAAGGTCTCCTGCGCCTTGTTCATAATAAGTGATGTAACTCACAGTCAACTCATTTAGGACTAAGGAGTTATGGCGGCACTTAGTGGAATTCATAGTCGGCCTCGCATAACAATCATAAGTATTTGCTGTTCAAGCACCTTTAGGCGTTTTTTGCGTTTGGTTCTATCCATATCCATGGCATTAAGGATATACGTTACCAGCAAAGAAAAGATAATGTCCGATTCAAGTGAAAACTCCCCCAGATTCAACCCTTTTTCTACCGCAGTCTGTTCCATATTTTTGGCAAGATCCTGACGCATAATCGACATGTCACGACGAATGATTTTTCGGTATTCAGGGTTGGGGTTAAACCACTGCATGATAAGTAACCGAAGCGCAGATTCAGATTCATTAATGTTAAGTAAAAACTGCTGAAGCAATAGTTTTAGTGCTTCTGTTGGGTCCTCATTCTGCATTTGTTTTCTGGCGGAGCGTGCTACGCTTCGCAAGCGAACGAGACTCTCTTCTACGAGCGCAATACCCAATTCATCCATATCAGCAAAGTGATTGTAAATGGAGGGTGCTGCCATTCCGACAGATCTAGCCACCTCTCTCAAGCCAAGCTCACTAGGGCTGCGCCCTTCGTCTACCAGCTGTAAGGCCGCCATTAGAATTCGGTGGCGGGTCTCTTCCTTGCGACCTTTTCGGGATTGTGAGGGTTTGGTGGTTTTGAGCTCGGTAACCGCTTTTGAAAGAGTCATAGGGACAATAACCTGCTTTTTAATCAATAAAACAAACAAGTGTTAGTCTACCTTCTGAACCTGTAATGCGCAACTATAGGGTAGATGTAGCGGGGTATACGCTGTATTGTGTAAGATATTGGTAGTTGACTTAATGAATGCCAAGTATTATCTTAGCTAACACTTGTTAGTTTAAGAGGGTTTTATCATGAATTATCTCATTACCGGTGGTACAGGCTTTATTGGTCGTTTCGTCATTGAAAGGCTTTTACGTATGCCTGGGGCAACAGTTCACGTCTTAGTGCGCCCTGGTTCAGAAGGCAAACTGGATAACATTCGTGATTCCTTAGGTGCTAGCAAAGAAAGGCTATCCGAGCTTTGTGGAGACTTAACGGCGCAGAATTTGGGTATCGCCGAAACTGACCTGTTTAAGCTCAAGGGCAAGGTTGACCATGTTTTCCATCTGGCGGCGATTTATGACCTAAACGCTGAAGCAGAACCGCAGCAAAAGACCAATGTAGAAGGTACGCGAAATGCGTTGCAAGCCGCGCAAACACTGGGTGCGGGTTGTTTCCACCACGTGAGCTCAATCGCCGTGGCAGGAACCTATGCTGGGCGTTTTACTGAGTCCATGTTCGAACAAGCCACCGGCCTAGATGACCCTTATTTTATTACCAAGCACCAGGCAGAGCGCTGCGTGAGAGAGGAAGCGGAGGTACCTTATCGTATCTACCGTCCATCGATGGTAGTGGGGCATTCAAAAACAGGTGAAATGGATAAAATTGATGGCCCCTATTATATGTTTCAGCTATTGGAAACCCTAGGGGGAGCGTTACCAAGCTGGCTGCCTCTTATCGGCATAGAGGGCGGGCAATTTAATATCGTACCTGTGGATTATGTGGCAGAAGCCATGGTTCATATTGCTCACCAGCCAGAGCTTGATGGGCAATGTTTCCATTTAACCGACCC
>CAJXZM010000218.1 GCA_913063125.1 uncultured Gammaproteobacteria bacterium
AACGAAACTGTTAAATGGAGCGTCAGTTACACGTTGTTATTCAATTTGTGAGTCACCTCGTGCAGGGAAACTAACCATCGGGGTGAAGCGGGTAGAAAAGGGGCTTCTCTCAATTTATCTAAATGATGAATTATGTGTAGGTGATGAGCTAACCGTTGCAGGGCCATTTGGTGACTTTAGGTTTGACCCCTACACCGTAAAACCTACCAAGTTGCTTACGTTGATTGCGGGTGGCAGTGGTATCACACCTGTTATTTCGATAGCACAAACTGCACTGGCAACCAACTCAAAAGCTTGCGCTGACACCAAGGTTCACCTGATTTATGCCAATCGATCAATTAGCGATGTTATGTTTTTACGTCAGATAAATAGGTTGTTGGAAAAGTACCCTGATAGATTTAGTGTTACCAATATCTTTGAAAAAGCACATGCTGATTGGAAAGGTGAAACCGGGTATTTAACGGCTGAGAAGTTGATAAACATGTTTGCAACTGATGCTGAGATTTTGAATGGGCAATATTTTATTTGCGGTCCAAAGGTGATGAAAGATATTGTCGTGGGCACACTTCAAAAACTGGGAATTGCAAGCGAACAGATATTGGTAGAAGAGTTTGGCCAATCTATGCCCAAGCCGGAGGGCCCCATACATAATGTGAATATCGTCCTGGCTAACGGTTCTCATCATGAGTTTGGCGTCGCAGAAAATCAAACTGTATTACAAGCCGCAATACAAGAAGGAGTCAAGATTTCCCATGCCTGCGGTGTCGGGCAATGCGGGTGTTGCATGATGCAGGTGACGGAAGGCCTTAGCGAATTGGCTTTAGGTGAAACACCGGGGATTTTACCGGGAGAATTGGAACGGGGTTTAACGTTGGCCTGTCAGTGTCGACCTAAATCTGGATTATCTTTAAAGGAGGGAGGTTATAATGGATAGCATATTAGCACAATCACTGAGATTGCCTTGTGGCCATGAAGTCAAGAATCGGTTTTTTAAATCTGCCATGAGTGAGGTGTTAGGAACGGTCGATCATCAGGTGAGTAAGGAGCTTGTTGGGCTGTATCGTCAGTGGGCATTGGGCGGTGCAGGGGTGTTGATAACGGGTAATGTGATGGTGGACAGAGCTGCGTTGGGTGAACCTAGAAATGTTGTATTCGATGAGAGGACGGATGCATCAAAAGTTGCAATGTGGGCATCAGCGGCAACTGCAAATAATACGGATTGCTGGGTGCAACTAAATCACCCAGGAAAACAGTCCCCGAATGCAATAAATCCCGATCCTGTTGCACCTTCTGCGATTCCTTTAGCGAATGGTTTAGATAAGTTTTTTAATCAGCCAAGAGAATTAACAGAGCAAGAAATAAAAAGTATTATTAGAAAGTTTGCTTATGCTGCGGCATTTGCAAAGGATGAAGGTTTTACCGGGGTGCAGATTCATGGAGCCCATGGTTACTTGGTAAATCAGTTTCTGTCACCGCTTCATAATTGTCGTGAGGATGAATGGGGCGGATCTATCGACAATCGTATGCGCTTTGTTAAAGAAGTATATCAAGCTATTCGTGTAGAAGTTGGTCCTGATTTTCCAATAGGTATTAAATTAAATTCTGCTGACTTTCAGCATGGTGGTTTTACAGAAGAAGAGTCAATACAAGTGATTATTGCACTGGATAAGTTGGGCGTTGATTTGTTTGAGGTCTCTGGTGGGAGTTATGAATCCCCTGCATTTGTGTTGAAAGAAAGCACGCAGAAACGTGAAGCCTATTTTATCGAATTTGCTGCGAAGATGAAGCAACTAATTGACGCGCCGATTGTTGTCACTGGAGGCTTTAGAACAGCTAAGGGTATGGAGCGAGCTATTTCTTCAGGCGAAGTCGATATGGTTGGGATTGCTAGGCCCTTAACGTTGCAACCAGACCTTCCGCTACGCATTATGAAAGGTCAAAAAGTAGAGAATTTGATAAAGCCACTCACCACAGGTGTGAGTGCATTGGATAAAGCCGGTATGTTGGAGATTACTTGGTATGAGCAGCAGATGGCTCGACTTGCAAAAGGCAAGAAGCCTGTACCGAATATGAATGTTTACTGGTCGCTTTTTCAGACGCTTGCCAGCAACGGATTGCAGGTATTTCAAAAGCGTAGAGCGTAGGTGTTTTGTACCTAGAAAGGTGATGGATCTATTGATTGGTGTTTATACATCTACGTATCGGGTTTGATTTTCCTTGCGTATTACGACAAGCTCGGCTTCGGCTAGAAACATTGTCTTTTACATAAGGAATAATTAATGACATTTTTTCAACAAATTCAACGTCGAATATTGCCGTCCGTTTGTTTATGTCTAGTAATGGTTACCCTGCCTCTAAAAGCGGGTCAAACCAAGGGTGTTGAGGTCGTATACCAATACTCTGCAATTAACGCGCTATTAGCCGGTATTTATGATGGTGATATGACGTTGGCGGGTTTAGCAGAGCATGGGGATACGGGGATAGGAACCATTAACGGAATTGATGGTGAAATGATTGTATTGGATGGGCATTTTTACTCTATTAAGTCTGACGGATTAGCATATAAGCTGAAAAATGATGTGAAAACACCTTTTGCAGTGATGGCGTTTCTTAAACCTGGGTTAGAATCGGCACTTAAAAAAGCTATTGGGGTCGACGTGTTAACAGCGCGGCTAGACAAGCTTATCCAGGCGAAAAATGCCGTTCAGGTAATTCGCATTGATGGGGCCTTTTCTCAGCTAAAGGTGCGTAGTGAACCTAAACAAAATCCACCTTATCGTCCTTTGGCAGTCGTGATGGCTGAGCAACAGGTCAATTTTGAGCTGAACAATGTTAAAGGAACGATGATCGGATTCCGTATGCCGGGCTATATGACGGGGCTCAATGTACCGGGATACCACTTTCATTTCATAACCGAAGATCGGAAGCGTGGCGGACATGTGTTAAACCTGGAAATGATCAATGGTCAGGTAAAGATAGGTACCTTAAGAGGGTTTAACATGGAGCTACCTGAGAGCAAATTATTTAATGACGTGGTGCTAGGTAGTGATCGTGAAGACGAGCTTCGCTCGGTAGAACAAAACTAGCTTTATTGAATGCTGGGGTAATAACTATCTGCATCTAAAGTAGGCAGTTGCTGATTTGTTGTGTTATCGGGTTATAATGTGCGCATTGAACCCGCTCTGTACGGCCAACGTGCAGTGAAACACACTAGGTATAAGCAAGAGGTTTCCTTTGAGTCAATTTCGTCCCTGTATTGATTTACACCAAGGTAAGGTAAAACAGATCGTAGGTGGGAGTCTTAACGATCAAGGTGCAGACACTAACTATGTTAGCCCTTATGATGCGGCTTATTATGCTGAGCTCTATAGAGACAGTGCCCTAATGGGGGGGCATGTGATTGCTCTGGGGCCTGGCAATAAGCAGGAAGCTTTAAACGCACTAGCCGCCTGGCCTCAGGGTTTGCAGTTTGGTGGTGGGGTAAATAATGAAAATGCAGCGGAATTTCTGGAAGCTGGAGCATCTCAAGTCATAGTCACCTCCTATTTGTTTGAAGGTGGCCAGCTCTCCTCAGATCGGCTGGAAGCGATAAAACGGGAAACCGGTGTCGAACGATTAGTATTGGATTTAAGTTGCCGTCGTACCGAATCTGGTTGGAGTATTGCGACGGATCGTTGGCAGACTGTTACTGATACACTGATTGATCAGCGAACCTTAGCTGAGCTGGCAGGTCATTGTTCAGAGTTTTTAATTCACGCCGCTGATGTCGAAGGGTTGCAGGCGGGTATTGATCAAGACCTTGTATTGTTGCTAGGGGATATTGCGACCATTCCGGTGACCTATGCCGGAGGAGCCCGTTCTATTGAAGATCTAGCGTTGGTGAACCAGCTGTCGAATGGCAAGGTAGACCTGACAATCGGCAGTGCGTTAGATATATTTGGCGGCAGTGGCATTACGCTTGATGAGTGCATTGAGTGGAATAGAAGGTAGGGCAAGTGAGTAAAGACTTTGAACTTCCTCAGGCTCCGGTGTTTCTTCTAACGTTACTCGAAGGTTTAGCCTTAGATAACGGTTTGGGCATTGATGATCTTCACCGGATTTTGTCTAGTGATGATACTGCCAGTATTGCAGTAGAGGAATTAGAAATTGCAATAGAATGGTTTTTGGAAAGCACCAAAAAACCTTGGTTAACGATGGGGTTTGCTCAGCGTACTAACTTTCAGCAGTTAGCGTTATTCGGACCATTGATTGCTAGCTGTAAAACGGTGAAGGAGGCGATAGATCTTTTTCAGCAATACTTACCTTTATTACATCCCCTAATGGGGTTTAGCGTCGAACTTACCAATAAAATGCTGTGCATTCGCTATGGTAAACAAAACACAGTCCCAGTGAAACCCTTCTATGCAGAGATTGTGCTCGGAGCATTACCTGTCTGGGGGGAGCGTTTAACAGGGCGGAAGTTTGACGCCCATACCGTATGGTTTCGTCATGCAGAGCCCTATTATGCGGATAAATACCGTGAGCATTTTCATTGCGAGGTATTATTTAATAAGCCCTATGATGCGTTATGGAGCAGTGTAGATTTTTTAGAATTACCCGTGTTATCTGCATCGCCAAAATATCACGCCAAAATAAAGGAACAAGCATCAGAGCACCTTCAGTCGATCGAAACGGTTTCTACTGCTATTAAGTCCCTCATTTTATCGGGGTTGCCTGAGGAAATCTCGGTAGAAGACGTCTCGAGAGTGTTGAACCTTAGCGAGCGAACGTTGCAGCGTAAGCTGGCAGAAGAGCAAACCAACTTTAAAGCCCTCAAGCAAACAGTAAGAAAAGAGGAGGCGATTAGATTGTTGGAAACAACAAAGCTTTCTATAGAGCAAATTGCATTCAACTTGGGGTACGAGCAGCGCAGCAGCTTTTCAGCTGCATTCATGCGCTGGACGGGTGTAACTCCAGTAAAGTGGCGTGAATAAAGGCCAGAAGGTCTAATTTTGTAAATGTTACCAAACGGTTACAAAAATCCTTGTGTTTGGCGGCAAGTCATTCCCAATTGACGGCAGGTAGGTTAACCCCGTCATCTCATCTCCTTTACTCTTAAATCTCTTCAGAATGCTCGGCTTCCAATAGAGGTCGAGGTGGTTTGTATTTGAGGTGATATGAGTATGGTTGAGAATAAAAATGATAACAATATCAGACATTTGCCGATTGTCATTGTTGGAACAGGGTTTGGCGGCTTAGCGCTTGCTGTAAAGTTAAAGGATGCTGGCATCGACGATTTTACGCTTTTTGAGAGAGCGGAAGAAGTTGGTGGAACTTGGCGAGATAACACCTATCCAGGCTGTGCGTGTGATGTGGCGTCAAATCTTTACTCTCTGTCCTTTGCGCCGAACCCGAATTGGTCTCGTACTCATGGTACTCAGCCAGAGATTTTTGAGTATATGAAGAATGTGGCCAATGATTTTGATTTATATTCCTATATTCGATTTAACACGGAGTTAAAAGAAGCCCGCTGGGATACTCAGAGTGATAAGTGGTATATCACCACTAATCAGGGTGAATTTACCTGTGATGTACTAACAACGGCGACGGGCCCTTTTGGCGAACCGGTAGTGCCAAAGCTTGAAGGCGCAGAGTCCTTTAAAGGATACTCCTTCCATACCTTCAACTGGGATCAAAATTATGATCTCGCAGGGAAAAAAGTTGCGATCATTGGTACGGGGGCAACGTCCATTCAGTTGTTGCCAGAGATTCAGCCGTACGTTGATACGTTGGCGGTATTTCAGCGAACGCCAAGTCATGTGTTACCTCGTATAGACTTTTCAACATCTGCTGCGCAGAAGGCAGCGTCACGTTACGTACCCTATTTTCAGCGCAGTATCCGTTCGATGTGGTATACCGCTTATGAAGGGCTTGTCGGTTTACCTCAATTTGTTGATTCACGTTTCTTAACCGTTTTTGAGACGGCGGCGCGGTACCATTTGAATCACCAGATAAAAGATTCTGTGTTACGCGAAAAGTTAACGCCAGACTATCGGTTTGGTTGTAAGCGCCCAGTTTTTAGCAGTAAGTATTTCCCGGCGTTAGAAAAAGATAATGTTGATTTGGTGACTGACGGCATTCAAGAAATTCGTGAACATAGTATCGTGGATGGGACAGGTCAAGAGCATGAAGTCGATGTGATTATCTACGCGACGGGGTTTCGGGTACCACATCAGATAGCTGAAAGGCTAACGGGGGATAATGGCCTGTCACTCTCTGCGTTATTAGAAGATAAACCAAAATCCTATCTTGGAACGTCTTTCGCGGGATTTCCCAATCTCTTTATGATGTTAGGGCCATTCTCGCTTGCGGGTAATCAGTCCGCAATTTTTACTCTCGAAATGCAGGCGAACTACATTACCAAAGCTATTCAGTCTATGCGAAAGAAAGCGTTAAAGAACGTCGATGTACGAGAAGAAGTTATGAATGCGTTTAGTTATGAAGTTGGGGAAAGAGCTGCGCGAACATCTTGGGTTAATGGTGGTTGTAAGAGTTATTACCAACATGCGAACGGTGGTAATGCAGGGCTATGGCCGAACTGGAGTTTTATGTATCGGTGGAAAACACGCAAGTTTGAAGTAAATAAATTCCATATTAAACATGATTCGGTTGTAGGAGAAGTAAAATGAATGAATGGGACCTTGTTGGTAAACGCGTATTAATCACCGGCGCGGCTAGAGGTATTGGTGAGGCAATAGCAACACGATTACATAGCAAAGGAGCGCTAGTTTCTTTGGTTGGATTAGAAGTAGAAAAACTGGATAGTATTGCAAATACGCTCGGTGAAAGAGCGTTGTCATTCGAAGCGGATGTAAGTGATAAAGATGCAATTAATGCAGCCGTAGAAAAAACGGTAGCGGTGTTTGGTGGTCTTGATGTTGTTATTGCAAACGCTGGAATTTATCACGTTTCACCCTTATCTGAGGTGTCTTCTAGCGCAATAGAGCGAACGTTAGATGTGAACCTGTATGGTGTTTGGCATACTTTGCACGCCACACTACCTCATATCAAAAAAAGCAAAGGTTATGTGTTAACCGTCGCATCAATGGCAGCGTTAACCCATGGACCGTTAATGGGGGCCTATGCAGCCTCAAAAGCCGCAGTGGAAGCGCTAACCGATAGTCTGCGTATAGAGTTAAGAGAAGAGGGTGTTGGTGTTGGTTGTGCTTATTTTGGCGCGATTGATACGGATCTTGTTGCGGGTGGCCATATGCACCCCGCGTTATCAAAAATCATGCAAGTCATTCCAGGATTCGTACAAAAGCCCGCACCCTTATCAGATGCAATTGATGTTCTTGAGCAGGGCATTCGACGACGCTCAAATAGAATTTGGGCGCCAGGTTGGATTGCGGCAGCTCTTATGCTTAGAGGTATCGCGCAACCAGTGCTTGAGTGGCGAATGGCTCGTAGCAATAAGGTAAAACAGGGGATGTCAATTTCTTATGAAGAAGCGAAAGAAGGATCGTTGCAGGATGCGAGTTTAGGTGTGGCATTACTTGCATCTGATAATAGCAATGAGTAAACGAAAAAGACGCTAACGATCCATAGAAAACCATTTTTCGACTCTTATATAACATCCAGGTAAAACCTATGAATAAGTCTACAACGAAAACCCTTAGCTGGGCTGCAAAAAAATTACGACCGGCATCGGTAAATATTATCCCAAAAGCACTTAATATATCGGCAGATGAGAGTACGCCAAATTATTGGTTTTACGACAGTCCGTTTCTGACTCAGTTCTTTTCATCGTTCTCTGCCACTTTTCCGGGTGGTGAACAATATATGATTGATACAGTGCGTATGTTTCGAGATCAAGTAAAAGATAATAAAGTACTCTATAAAGACTGCGGTGGGTTTATTGGTCAAGAGGCTCATCACTCGAGAGAACATAAAGTGATTAATGATTTTATGCAATCTAGGGGGTTCCCCGTAGAAAGTGTGGAAAATATGATTGAGCGCATATTGCCATTTTTTAAGAAAATGCGAAAGAAAGATCAGATGGCGCTAACTGCAGCAGCGGAGCATTACACGGCTTATTTTGGTGATTTGGTTCTGAGCAACCCAGAAGTTATTGAAAATGTACATTCGACAATTCGCCCGCTTTTTGTTTGGCATGCCATTGAAGAAATTGAACATAAAGCGGTAACTTATGACTTGTTTGATGCTACTGATGGGGAATACCTAAGTCGTATTTATGGCTTTGTATTAGCGAGTGCATTGCTTGGGTACTTGACGACTTACGGAATGGCGACATCAATGTGGGTTGATAGAAAAAACATGACAATTCGTGATACGGCTAAAGGGCTTTGGTGGATGTTTGGTTTTGGGAAGAATTCTGGGTATTTGATTAAATCGCTACCTTTCCTACTGGAATATTTTCAGCCAGATTTTCACCCATGGGATGATGACAATAGCCACCTTATCAGTAAATGGCGATCAGAGTTAGATAAGATAAATGTTGGAAAAGAAAAAGAACAAAAGGCCGCCTAGATTAGGCGACATAGAATGCTATTAAAAATAAGGCGTAAAGGATGAGTGGAACATTGACAATGACATTGGTTGGACAGTTACTAAAATGGGAAGTCGAGCGGCCAGATGACGTGTATTTGGTGCAACCCTTGCCGAGCGGCGATGTGGATAGTTTTACCTGGAAGGCCGTCGCCAGGCAGGTAAAAAAAATAGCTTCATATCTCCAGTCATGTGATTTTCCTGCAAACAGTCAGATAGCAATATTGGGTAAAAATAGTGCTCATTGGATAATGGCTGACTTGGCTATTATGTTGGCAGGTCATGTGTCAGTGCCGTTATACCCATCGTTGGATAGTGAAAGTGCCAATTATATTCTCGACCACAGTGAATCGCGTTTACTTTTTGTTGGAAAGCTGGATGTGGATGATGCTGCTTGGTTTGCGTATCAACAGGCGCTACCTGTCGATTTACCGAGAGTTACGCTGCCACTATCACCAATAGATGAGATTGCGGAATCATGGGAAGCGCTAGTCACAAACTATCAACCGAGCAAATCAGATATTATTCCTACTGCTGAAGACCTTGCCACGATTATTTATACTTCTGGTAGTACAGGAAAGCCAAAAGGTGTGATGCATAGTAGTCGTAGTATGTTTGCGGTCTGTGATGGTTTTTTGGATCTGATGAGCATGTCGAAAGATGACCGCATGTTGTCTTATCTACCGTTAGCCCATGCCGCTGAGCGAGCGATTGTTGAAACCGCATCGCTATACTATGGTTTCAGTGTTTACTTTTCAGATAGCCAAGCGACTTTTGTCAGGGATTTGCAACGAGCGCAACCGACGGTTTTCTTTTCGGTTCCTCGTCTATGGCTGAAATTTTATACCTCGATTGAACAAACGTTAACGTTAGAGCAGTCTGTGATGTTGAAACAGGATACACAGGAGTCCGGTAAGCTTCGTCAGGAAATTTTGACGCGATTAGGTTTGCAGGCTGCGCGTATCGGGATCACCGGATCGGCGCCTATTCCTGAAAGTATTGTCAATTGGTACCGCTCGCTAGGGTTAGAGTTGTTAGATTGCTACGGCATGTCTGAAAACTTTGCAACTTCTCATGTCAGCAGGCCAGGTCAGGTTCGGGTTGGGTACGTTGGTAGCCCTGCCAACGGGGTTGAGGCACGAATATCGCTAAGCGGAGAGCTGGAAGTGAAAAGTCCAGGGCAGATGATGGGGTATTTCAAAGCGCCGGAAAAAATGCGCTTAGAAATGACAGAGGATGGTTTCTTTAAAAC
>CAJXZM010000219.1 GCA_913063125.1 uncultured Gammaproteobacteria bacterium
CTGTCACTTCGACATGGTGTCCACTGATATTTATTTGCATGGGCCACTCCTTCGTGTGGTGGTAAAAATTGATAAGCGAGCAGAATTGCTGCTTATCATGTATCCGCAAGGTTGCGGGGGTGATGTTGCTCAAATACTCTAAGGTTTAAGTAATTGAACTTCTTGTTTCAGTCTAGCAGTTGAAACGAGTAAAGCTTTGATTCGTGACAACGGAAATAGTTCTGTTTGCCATGTATCTAATGTAAATAGTTAACTACACCAATCGCTTACGCTCATTTGATGGTGGAATGTTCATTGCCTCACGGTATTTCGCAATGGTCCGTCGGGCAACTTTTATTTCTTTCTCCGCCAATAAGTTGGCAAGTTTGCTGTCGCTGAGGGGTTTTCGAGGTTCTTCTGTAGCGATTAGCTTCTTAATGATGGCGCGAATGGCTGTCGATGAACATTCTCCTCCTGACGCGGTACTCACATGGCTTGAGAAGAAATACTTTAGCTCGAACACCCCTCGAGGAGTGTGCATATACTTTTGTGTGGTAACTCGAGATATGGTTGACTCATGCATCTCTACGGCTTCGGCAATATCATGAAGTACGAGTGGTTTCATTGCCTCTTCACCTTCTTCAAAAAACTCAATTTGGTATTCAACAATTTTTGTCGCTACTTTTAAAAGAGTTTCGCTCCGGCTTAGTAAGCTTTTTAGAAACCAGCGCGCTTCTTGTAAGTTATTTTTGAGAAAGGTGTTGTCATTGCTGCTATCTGCCCGCTTGATAAGGGAGGCGTAGTTTGAATTAATGCGTAAACGAGGCGAGGTTTCTGGGTTTAGCTCTACCTTCCAGCGGCCTTTATCTTTGGTGACAATAACTTCAGGAACAACATATTCTGTACGGCTGCCTGATGCTATGGATGCACCGGGGTGGGGGTTGAGCGTTTGAATTAGCTCAATAACCTCCTGCAACTTAGCTTCGCTAAGCTTGGTTTTGCGCATGATCGCAGCGAAGTCTCGACTGCCCAGTAATGCGATGTGGTGCTCAACTACTTTCATCGCGCTTTCACGGCAGGGGGTGTCAGCTGGAAGTTGTTTTAGCTGAATGAGCAGGCAGTCCCCTAAATCTTTTGCACCAACCCCTGGAGGGTCAAATTGCTGGATACGATTAAGGACTGCGGTGACTTCTTCAATGCTGATGTCGTTAATTCCATCATCTGAATCGTTGTCATCAGGCTCACTTAAGCTGTCGATGTCGATGCCCAGGCTGATGAACTCTTCTTCTTGGAGCCGGAATAAATCGTCAATAATGTCGCTTTGGGCAAGTAGTCCAATGCGTATGTCTTCTAATGTTGTTGTAAGGTAGCCCCGTTCATCAATCGCCTCAAGAATAGATAGTGCAATGGCCTGATCAATGTCGCTCATGGGGGTTAAATTGAGTTGCCACATAAGTGAATCGTAAAGTGTCTCTTCGGGGCTGTTACGGCTATCTAGGTCATAGTCATCTTCGCTGGGACCGCTCGATGCTGGCATTGAGCCCCCTTGGTAAAGGTCCTCCCATGCGCTGTCGACAGGTAGTTCTTGCCCAATCTCACCAGACTCAAGATTGATTGTGCTATCTTCTTGTGTCTGCGACTGTAGGTTGGTTTCATCACTGGAGGTGCTGGATGAAAAATCAATGACAGGTTCAGAAGGGTTTGTTTCTGATTCTTGTGATGTGGGCTGGGGGGTGGGGTCGTTCTCGGATTGAGTTTCTTCAGCTTCAAGCATGGGGTTGGAGTCAAGTACCTCTTGGATCTCCGCTTCTAAGTCTAGGGATGAGAGCTGCAGAAGCTTGATGGCTTGCTGAAGCTGGGGAGTCATGGTCAGGCTCTGACCGATTTTAAGTTGTAATGTGGGTTTCATTGATACCTAAATGTTTCATCCCCGAGTTGCATGTCTGTATTGTTCTTATACAAACCGCAATTCGCTAAATACTCATGTTTGGTGCTGTTTCGTACAATTCTAATACATCAGAAGCTTGTTACTTGGTATGCCAAGGAAAACAACAATATTCCTGATAATTCAATCTGTTAGGTGGCGCTTTTTTAAACGTCTTGCCCTTTATTGTATGTGGGGTTTTCGCTTAAAGCAATTAACGTGCCTAAATATTTTTTAGGAATGAGAATGGTTGTTTTCAAGGGAAAAAGTTATAGAGGGTGGGAGTATTAGCCTTGTGTTGTGAGTCTGTTGTCTGCTAGGGCTAAAAAAAATGTTGTCCTATAACTGAAATTGTTGCCCCAAATATACTTCCCTTACTTTTTTGTTTTCAAGTATTAAGGCTGGGGGGCCTTCTGCAATGATATGGCCCGCGCTGACAACGTAGGCTTTCTCGCAAATATCCAGAGTGTCGCGTACGCTGTGATCGGTAATAAGAACGCCAAGGCCTCGTTCTTTTAGTTGCGAGACAATACTTTTGATATCGTTAACTGAAATTGGATCTACGCCCGCAAATGGTTCGTCTAATAAAATGAAGGAGGGGTCAGTGGCTAGCGCGCGGGCAATTTCAACGCGTCTACGTTCACCGCCGGATAGTGCCATTCCCATAGAATCTGCGATATGTACAACGTGAAATTCTTGTAATAAATCGTCTAGTTTGGATTTTCGTTGTGCTTTGCTTAGTTCTTTGCGTGTTTCCAAGATGGCCATGATGTTGTCTTTGACAGATAGCTTTCTAAAAATAGAGGCTTCTTGCGGTAAGTAACCAATGCCTTTGGCTGCTCTTCCGTGCATGGGAAGTCGAGTAATATCGTAGTCGTCAATAGTAATTGTACCTTTGTCTTGTGGCACAATTCCTATGATCATATAAAAACAGGTGGTTTTCCCTGCGCCATTGGGTCCGAGTAGCCCAACGATTTGACCACTTTCAATGGAGATGGATACGTCTTCGACGACCTTTCTATTCTTGTAGCTTTTGGCTAGGTGAGTCGCTGTCAATCTGCTCATTCGTGTCTGCTGTTATCTCTGTGGTTTGTTCTGTGAGTTGTGTAGGCGTGTTCTCTGTCGGTGGCTCAGCTTCTTGCTCTGGCAAGGCAGTGGGTGGCGGGAGGATCATTTTGACTCGGCCGGTTGGTTGGCCCTCTATTTGTGTTTCTGAGGGAGCTGATGCACTAAGTTTTTGTTGTTTTATATCGTAAGTGATGACATCGCCTTGAAATAAATTTTTGTTTTGCACTACGCTAGCCGAGCGTGAGAGTACGATCTTTTCCAGAGCTACAGAATAAGTAATGTGTTCAGCTTTGGCTATGATTGGGTCTTTGTTTGGTTCTGGGGTTTGGGTGAACTCAGCAAGCTTTCCTATGGCAATAACTTCATCTACTTGGCCATTTTTTGCGGCTTTAATAGTGAGCTTATCTGCTTTTATAGTAAGGGAGCCTTGAGTAAGAACAACGTTACCTTCGTAAATGGCCAAACTTTGTTTGTCGTCTAGGGTAGCCTGATTGGCACTGACTTCGATAGGCTGTGAGCGATCTTCTTCAAGCGCGACGCTATAGAGTGGAAGGGTGAGCAGTATTAGGCTAAATAAGTGGCGCATCAGGCGTAACGAATAGCCTAGCCGTTTCCTTGTCATGTTTATTGCATCATTCTGGGTATTTCTAACGGTGCTAAGGTATGGTCTCATAACGGCTCTTAACATTGGAAAGCAGGGTGATTTTTCCTGCACGAGTATCTACGTTCATACCTAGGGCGTGAGTAACGCTTGTTCCTTGCTGAATAATAACAGGCTCTTGAGTTTCTGCGTACTCTTTCTTAGGTGAAAGCAAAAGGCTCACCGTATGCAGTGTTGTTGGGCTTTCATGTGTAGTTTCGTTTTGTTTGATAATGACGTCGCCACTAAGTTCAATTAGCTCGCCATTATTCACAGTAAGCCCGGTTTGAGCGCTAACATGCCAGTCTGGTATGCCTGCATTAAACAATGTAATTGATAACGAGTTGAGTTGGGCGATCGCTTTGGCTTCAAACTGTTTTGCGTGTTTTGCCTGTATGCCGTAAGCAAGTTGCCCTTGGTCATTAAAATTTTGTTGTTCGAGGTTATATACAACGGAGTCGGGCAATAAATTGGATGCCCATTTGTTGTTGGTGGTGGCCGTTGAGCTGCCTGTATACCATCGTAACATTCCCGCTGTTAGCAGTACGAGTAAGCACCCCAAAATGATCAGTTTGCGTTGATCCATTATGTTATAGGTAATTCGTATGGATGGGTGTGAGCTTATCTTGGCAAGCGAGGATAAACTCGCAAAATTCTCGTACAGCTCCATCGCCACCGTTGCAATAGGACTGCCACTGTGAGTGCTCTACCACAATGGGTAATGCATCTGCCACTGTGGCACCTAAGCCAACATAGCGAATAGCCGCTAGGTCGGGTAAGTCATCTCCCATATATGCAACTTCATTAGATGTGATATCAAGGGTGCTGAGTAACTCTTTAAGCGCGATAACTTTGTCTTCTCTGCCTTGCTGGAGATGGTGGATGCCAAGGTCAGTGACGCGTTTTTTTACGAGCTCTGATGAGCGGCCTGTGATTACGGCAGTTTGAATTTCGTTATCATGTAGCCATTTGATACCAAGGCCATCTTTCACATTAAAGGCTTTGATTTCATCGCCAAGGCTAGTGAAATATAATCTGCCGTCGGTCATTACGCCATCAATATCAAAGACAACGAGTTTAATGTTGGAAGCTAACGCGCGAATGGAATTGTCGATAGGCATTATACAACCCCCGCCTTTAATAGACCGTGCATATTCAGTGCTCCTACTGGCGTGTTATTTTCATCGACGACAACGAGTGCGTTGATTGAATTGTTATCCATAAGATTTAGCGCTTCAACAGCAAGGGTGTGGGCTGTAGTAGTTTTGCAACCTTTAGACATTACATCGGCGATAGGGGTGCCCTGGATGCTTATGCCTTGGTCAAGTGTTCGGCGTAAGTCCCCATCGGTATAAACCCCCGCGAGCTTACCGTTGTCATCAATAATGCCGGTCATTCCCAAGCCTTTGCTACTCATTTCTAATAGAGCGTCACTGATGGAGGCGCTAGAGGGTACTAATGGGATCTCATCGCCTGTGCGCATGATAGTCTCTACCAATAATAGAAGGCGACGGCCCAAGCTGCCTCCAGGGTGTGACATGGCGAAATCATCAGAGGTAAACCCTTTGGCCTCCAGCAATGAAACGGCAAGTGCATCACCCATAACCAAGGTGGCGGTTGTGGAAGATGTGGGGGCTAGACCCAATGAACAGGCTTCTTGTGAAACACTAACATCTAACTTTGCATCGGCAAGCTGAGCAAGTGGGGAGTTAGCATCGCCCGTCATACTAATGAGAGGGGCCCCTTTGCGTTTAATGAGAGGCAAAATTGTTATTAGCTCTTCGGTTTTACCTGAATTTGATATGCCAATTACTACGTCACCACCCGTTATCATGCCAAGGTCGCCGTGAGATGCCTCTCCTGGGTGAACAAAAAAAGAAGGTGTTCCGGTGCTCGCTAATGTCGCGGCAATCTTTTTACCAATGTGACCAGATTTGCCCATGCCGGAGACAATAACACGACCCTTGCAGGCAAGAATAAGTTCACAGGCTTTTGTGAAGTCGCTGCATATCTTGTCTTTAAGTGCCAGTGTCGCGTTAGCTTCAATATCGATGACGCGCTTTCCTGCTGCTTCAAAATCAAAATCAGGAGTCATGTAATGAATCTCGCTTGATAAAAGTGGTGTTGTGTTTGTTGAGCTATTTTCTATTATGTTGTTTTTAAATATAACATTGTCATATACGCAGCGTAGCAGAGCAATAATAGTACACCTTCTAGTCTGGCAAGTTGCTTCACTTTTCTGGGAAGAATAATAAAAAATGCAAGTACTAGTGTGATGGCCGTCATTGCGCCGTAATCACGGAAGAATATTTCTTGTGTAATATTAATGGGCTGTATTACTGCTGCTACAGAAAGTACGGCTAATATGTTGAGAATGTTGGAGCCGATAATGTTTCCCAGCGCTATGTCATGGTGCCCTCGTCGAGCGCTGGCAACTGATGCTGCTAGTTCTGGTAGGCTGGTGCCTATAGCGACAATGGTTAAGCCAATGACGATTTGGCTGACCCCAAATTGAGTGGCGATATCAATGGCACCCCACACTAACATTTTAGAGCTAACCACTAAGACCACCAAGCCAATGATAAAGGCAAAGACGGACTCTTTTAGTTCAAAATCTTCGACTTCTTCTGCTTGAGCCTCTTCCGGATGTTCTTTTTTATAGCGAAAAAGTAGATACATTAAGATAACTAGCATACCCATGAGTACAAAAGCATCGTATTGAGATAATACCAGGTCGTGTAATAGAAACGCGGTAATAAAGGTAACGGCCAACAGAGCAGGTAGATCTTGTTTAAGTAGCCCCTGTTTTACGGGTAAGGCGGCAATTAATGCAGTTACACCTAGGACCAAAGCAACGTTGGCGATGTTTGAACCTACAGCATTACCAAAAGCTAGCTCTGGATTGCCTCCTGTTGCAGCCATAATGGAGACAAAGATCTCTGGTGCCGAGGTGCCTAGGGAGACGATAGTCAGGCCAATCATTGCCTTAGACATACCCCAATTTTCAGCTAGCCCAACGGAGCCGTCGATAAATTTATCAGCACTCCAGACGAGCAGTATGAGCCCTACAATAATTGCCCCAAAGGCTAGTAACATAACGGTGTATCCAGTGTTTCATTGAAAGTGGAGGCAATGTAATGATTTCAGCCTCCTCATGCAAGTTAAGCAGGCCATTATACGGTTAAATAGTAGGAGTCTCATAGTACTGTCTTGTGATGCTCTACAGTTCTATGGTGTCGCTTCTGTGAGATTGCGGGTTTAGTATCATTTTTCCGTATTTGCGGTCAGATATGGAATTGTGTTGTCCAAGCGGGTAGTTGAATTGCATTGCCTCTTTAACCTGTTATAGTTCGCCGTTTAGAGTGTCTGAAATTCTGTGACTTGCTTATGGTCAAGTCAAATATATCTTGTTGTATACAAATATGGCATACAAGGAACATCATGTCTGATAGTGATAGCTCTGGTATTGAAAATTCTGATAATGACGGGAATTTTATTGAAGTACGTGACCTGACATTTTACCGGGGGGATCGTGTTATCTATCAAAATGTCAGTTTGGATATTCCCAGAGGTAAAATAACTGCGATTATGGGGCCTAGTGGGACGGGTAAAACCACATTGTTGCGACTAATTGGTGGGCAGCTAAAGCCTGACTCCGGCACTGTTAAGGTTGATGGTAAACATATTCCCAACTTAACCCGCAAAGAGCTGTTTGCACTTCGCAGTCGTATGGGAATGCTATTTCAGAGTGGTGCGTTGTTTACCGATGTTTCTGTTTATGAAAATGTGGCATTTCCGCTACGTGTGCATACTAATTTACCAGAAGATATGATTCGTGACGTGGTGTTGATGAAGCTTCATGCGGTTGGGTTACGTGGTGCTCGAAACTTAATGCCTAGTGAGTTGTCTGGCGGAATGGCAAGGCGTGTAGCACTAGCCCGAGCGATTGCTTTAGATCCCGATTTGGTTATGTATGACGAGCCGTTTGCGGGGCAGGATCCTGTCGCTATGGGGGTAGTGGTACAGTTAATTCGGTTGTTAAATGATGCGTTAGGCCATACCAGTATTATTGTTTCACATGATGTTGCTGAGGCCGCTAGTATTGCGGATTATATTTATGTGTTGGCTGATGGAGAGATTATTGGACAGGGGGCCCCAGACGAGGTCCTTCATTCTGATGCGCCACGTTTGAAGCAGTTTATGCAAGGTCTGCCTGATGGTCCGGTGCCTTTCCACTTCCCTGCGCGGGATTTGCGTGATGATTTGTTGGCAGGGGTGAAGTAAATGGTTATTCAGGTGTTGCGACGTGTTGGTTCAAAGGGGGTGTCTTTTTTAGAGTCCTTTGGTGCCTCAGGTATGTTTCTGTTTCAGTCCTTAGTTGCTGTTCCCAATATTAGGAATAATTTTCCGCTGCTGGTAAAGCAAATTTACGCTGTGGGTGTTATGTCTCTTGTCATAATTATGGTGTCGGGACTCTTTATTGGTATGGTGTTGGCGCTTCAGGGGTACAATATTCTCACTCGTTACGGTAGTGAGCAAGCATTAGGGCAGCTGGTTTCTCTTACTCTACTTAGAGAGCTTGGTCCTGTGGTAGCTGCGTTATTGTTTGCGGGCAGAGCAGGTTCTGCATTAACGGCAGAAATTGGCTTGATGAAATCTACGGAACAAATCGCAGGGTTAGAAATGATTGGTGTTGACCCGTTGCGTCGAGTGATCGCACCGCGGTTTTGGGCGGGTATCATATGTATGCCTGTGCTGGCAATTATTTTTTCATCTGTTGGTATATGGGGAGCATCATTGGTTGGCGTTGATTGGTTAGGTGTGTATAGCGGGTCGTTTTGGGCAAATATGCAGGATAGCGTACAGTTTAGTGATGACGTTCTAAATGGAGTGATTAAAAGTATCGCTTTTGGTTTTGTCATTACGTGGATTGCAGTGTTTCAAGGTTATGACGCTGTCCCAACCTCTGAAGGCATCGGTCAGGCTACAACAAGAACCGTTGTTTATGCATCCTTAGCAATATTAGGGCTCGATTTTATTTTAACTGCAGTAATGTTTGGAGATCTGTAAGCATGCGAATAAGGACTTTAGAAATATCCGTTGGAGCATTTATGGTAGCGGGCTTCGCAGCGCTTATTTTTTTGGCGTTAAAAGTTAGTGGTTTGACCCTTGACGCTGCCGAAGAGAGTTACGAAGTAACGGCGAGGTTTGAGAATATTGGTGGGTTAACGGTTAGGGCAAAAGTCACCATGGCGGGCGTTGTCATCGGTCGTGTATCAAATATATATTTAGATAAAGAGGACTTCGTTGGGGTGGTTGAGATGGATATCTATAATCAGTTTGATAACCTCTCCATCGATTCAACAGCATCTATATTGACCGCTGGTGTGTTGGGAGAAAAATACATTGGTATTGTTGTAGGTGCAGAAGATGAATATCTTGCTGAAGGGGATGAGATTGAGGACACCCAATCTGCGTTGGTCCTGGAGGACCTGGTCAGCAAATTTCTTTTTAATAAGACACAAGAATAATGAGCTCAAAAAATACAGCATTATTGCAACAGATCAGCCCTCAAAAAATGATGTTGGAGGGTGTGCTTAATCAATATACCGTAGCAGCGTTACGCATTCGTTACGCTTCATTGATTGAGGGGGCAGATAGTCAGTTTAGCATGGACTTATCTGGAGTTAGTCGTAGTACGAGTGTAGGGCTGTCGTTGTTACTTTGTTATATGCGTAAGGCTAAAAAATGTAATAAGGCGCTGGTGTTTGTGAGTATCCCTGACGCCTTGTTTGAAATGGCTAGAGTGAGTGGGCTGGATGATGTGCTGCCCCAGGGACGTGCTAGTTAACACTCCCTTCACCATTTATGCTGTATGTGCCGTAAGATCCGCTGATTTTTGTCATTATTTACGCTATTATACTCGGCTTATTCAAATCTGAGCCGGATATGTGGTGGTAAGTATTCCTCCCAGTCCGTTTCCTTGTTACAGGTTTCACATATTATGGACGCACAAGATATCAAAGCCTTGGTTGAGGCGGGTATAGAAAACGCAGAAGTTACCGTAAAGTTAGAAGGTAATAGCTGTCAGTTAATGGTTGTGTCAACGGCATTTGAAGGCTTGCGAAC